>CACLFK010000007.1 GCA_902606105.1 uncultured Pelagibacteraceae bacterium
TTTTTTCACTCATATCTTTAATAGCCGGAGTAACATCCATGCCACCTCCAAACCAATTTTTTTTTGTACAAATGAATCTAGTATTAAAATGCATTGCTGGAATATGAGGATTTTGCATATGCATTACAATAGATATCCCTGATGCCCAAAAACTTGGATCTTTTTCAGCACCTAGAATATTTTTCTGAAATTTTTTTGGAAATTTTCCATATACTTTTGAGTAATTTACACCCACTTTTTCAAATATTTTTCCATTACTTAAAATTCTGTATTCTCCACCTCCTTCATCTTTTTTAGTATTTCTTTTCCAAGAAGTAGATTTAAATTTAAATTTATTCTTCTCAAGCTTCTCGATGTCATCACAAATTGCATTTTGTAATAGTTTAAACCAATTACTTGTTAGATCTTTTTTAATATCTATATCCATTTAAATTAATTCAATTTGTCTTAAACTTTCTGCTAACACTATAGCAACAGATGAGGCAATATTTAGTGATCTTACTTTATTATTCATTGGGATCTTTAATCTATCTTTGATTAGTTTGTGAACCTTTTCAGGAACACCCGCACTTTCACGACCAAATAAAATTGTATCATCTGATTTAAACTTAAATTTAGTATAAGATATGGATCCCTTGGTTGTCATTAAAACAATTCTCTGATTCTGCTTTTTCTCAAAAAATTTCTCAGAGCTTTGATAAAATTCGATCTGTTCAAGATTCATGTAGTCCATGACAACTCTTTTAAACCTTTTATCTGACATTAGAAAACCACATGGCTCAATAATTTCTAGTTTTGTACCTAGACAGGCACAAGTTCTTATTATTGCTGCAGTATTTTGTGGAATATCGGGCTCATATAATGCAATTTTTGGCCCTGAAATAGCTAAATTCTGTGTCATTCTATCAGTAGTAAAATTAATATTTTATATTATATGAATTCGTATATTAAGTAATTTAAATCAAAACAGACAATATAAACAGTTACTAATCGTGTCAGATAAAAAACCAGAAAGAAGAGATTTCTTATTTACAGCCTCTTATGCTGTCGGAGCTGTTGGAGTTGCAGCAGTTGTTTGGCCATTAGTGGACCAAATGAATCCTGATGCGTCTGTAAAAGCATTAGCTAGTACTGAAGTTGACATTAGTTCTTTAAAGCCAGGCAATACAATTACCGTGCTTTGGAGAGGAAAACCAGTTTTTATAAGAAGACGAACCCAGGAAGAAATAGTTGAAGCAAGATCTGTTAAAATGGAGGATTTGATACACCCAGAAAAAGATGAAGACAGAGCAAAAAATCCTGAATGGTTAGTGATGTTAGGTGTATGCACTCACCTGGGATGCGTGCCTTTAAATGATAAAGGAGATTATGATGGATGGTTTTGTCCTTGTCATGGTTCGCATTATGATACATCTGGAAGAATTAGAAAAGGCCCAGCGCCATGGAACATGGAAGTTCCAAAGTATGAATTTGTTAACGCTAACACAATTAAAATTGGATAAAATATATGAGTGATCACGAATACACACCAAAGTCAAAAGCAGGTAAATGGTTTAATGATAGATTGCCATTACTTACTTTGGCAAATCACTTAACTGATTACCCAACTCCAAAAAATTTAAATTACTGGTGGACGTTTGGTGGAATTTTAACTTTTTGTTTAATAACTCAAATTGTTACGGGCTTAACTTTAGCAATGCACTATATCGCCCATGCTGATATGGCATTTGAAAGCGTTGAACATATTATGAGAGACGTAAATTATGGATGGTTAATTAGATATATTCACGCAAATGGAGCATCTATGTTTTTCTTAGCAGTTTACATTCATATTTTTAGATCCTTGTTTTATGGATCATATAAATCTCCAAGAGAAATCATTTGGATTATTGGAATAATTATTTATTTATTGATGATGGCAGCTGCTTTCATGGGTTACGTTTTACCATGGGGGCAAATGAGTTTCTGGGGAGCGACGGTAATAACAAACTTATTTAGTGCAATCCCACTTGTTGGTGAAGGTATAGTGACATGGTTGTGGGGAGGATATTCTGTAGATAATCCAACTTTAACAAGATTTTTTACTCTACATTATCTAATACCTTTTTTAATTTTAGGATTAGTGGTTTTACACATTTGGGCATTGCATGTTCCTGGTAACAACAATCCTGTCGGAATAGATGTTAAAAAACCATCAAAGGATACAGTCCCTTTTCATCCTTACATTGTAATTAAAGATGGATTTGCATTATTGATGTTCATGATTGTATTTGCTTTTTTTGTATTCTATGCGCCTAATATTTTAGGACATGCTGATAATTATATTGAGGCCAATCCATTAGTAACACCAGCACACATTGTGCCAGAATGGTATCTGTTACCTTTTTATGCAATTCTAAGATCAGTTCCTGATAAGTTGCTTGGAGTTGTTGCTATGTTATCTGCAATTTTAATTTTAGCTGTTTTACCTTGGCTAGATACTTCAAAAATAAGATCAGCAGTATTTAGACCACTCTATAAGCAATTTTATTGGATACTAGTAGTCGACGTTTTAATATTAGGTTATATGGGTGCAATGCCTGCTGAAGGGCTTTACTTATTGATTGCAAGAGTTGCAACAGCTTATTATTTCCTTCATTTTTTAGTTATTTTACCAGTGCTAGGGTTAAAGGAAAGGACTATACCTTTACCATTAAGTATTACTGAACCCGTATTGGGAGGATCACCCAATATGGCAATGGCTAAAAAAAAGGAAAGTAAATTAGAATAGTGAAAAACATTCTTAAAATATTTTCAATAATACTATTGTATTGTGTATCCAGTGTTAATGTAATTTCTGCAGAAAAAGTTGAATATTTAAAAACTGACTGGAGCTTTAAGGGTCTATTTGGAAAGTTTGATAGAGCATCACTTCAAAGAGGGTATCAAGTCTATACAGAAGTCTGTGCAGCTTGCCATTCAATGAAATATTTAAGTTATAGAAATTTATCTGAAAAAGGCGGGCCAGAGTTTTCAATAGCTCAAGCAAAAGCAATTGCTGCCTCATTTGAGGTAACAGATGGACCAAATGCAGATGGTGAAATGTTTCAAAGACCAGGAAAACTCTCTGATAAATTTGTGATGCCTTATGAAAATGTTAAGGCTGCTGAAGCAGCCAATGGTGGTGCATACCCTCCGGATATGTCGGTATTAGTAAAAGCAAGAGGAGGTGGGGTAGATTATATATATTCTTTATTGCAGGGTTATGAAGAAGCTCCAAGTGGAATGATTTTAGATGATGGTGTTCATTACAATAAATACATGTACGGCAATAAAATTAAAATGTCGGCACCTCTTTCTGATGGAATTATTGAATATTCAGACGGAACAAACCCAAGCGTTGAGCAAATGTCAAAAGACGTAACTACTTTCTTAATGTGGGCGGCAGAACCAAGTTTAGAAGCTAGACACCAAATGGGCTTTAAGGCTATCGTTTATCTGATAATTTTAACAATACTTGTTTATTTCAGTATGAAGAGAATTTGGTCACGTGTTAAATCGGAAGTTTAAGACATCTCCATCTTTTACAATATAATCCTTACCCTCTAACCTCATTTTTCCATTAGTTTTAGAATTCACCCAACCGTCATTTTCAACAAAATCTTCGTAGGAAATTGTTTCTGCTCTTATAAATCCTTTTTCAAAATCTGTATGAATCTCGCCAGCAGCCTTTGGAGCAGTACAATTCTTTTGAATTGTCCAAGCTCTGGTTTCTTCTGGACCAGATGTAAAATAAGTATCAAGTTCTAAAATTTTATATCCTTTTTGGATTAGCATGCTTAATCCAGTATCTTTTAAGCCTATCATATCCATATAATTTTTTTTCTCTTCGTTTTCTAATTCATTTATTTGATTTTCAATATCAGCTGAAACTATCAAAGTATTTTCTACTCCATACTTCTCAATAAAAGCATTTGTATAATGATTTCCTTCTTTGACACTTTGCTCATCAACATTACATACAAATATCTTAGGTTTAATGGATAATAATCCACTTTGATTTAATTGCTTAGTTTCAAATTGGGATTTAAGAACAGATATATCTTTATCATTATTTATACAATCTAATGCAATTTCTAAAATTTTGAGCTGCTCTTCTTCTATATTTTTTTTATTATTTTTTTCTAATCTCTTTTGTATAGACTCTAAATCTGCAAGCATCATTTCTGTTTCAATAATCTCTAAATCTCTAATAGGATCGACAGTTGGGTTAACATTTTGAATATCATCAGACTCAAAGCATCTAATCATATGAATTACAGCATCTACCTCTCTTATATGAGAAAGAAATTTATTTCCCAAACCCTCACCTTTTGAAGCACCTTTCACAAGGCCTGCTATATCAACAAACGAAATTGTCGTATTAATTGTTTTTTTTGAATTAGAAACTTTTGATAATTTTTCAAGTCGCTCGTCTGGAACGGGAACTACCCCTATATTAGGGTCTATAGTACAGAAGGGGAAATTTGCAGCCTGAGCTTTACTAGAATTTGTGAGTGCGTTGAATAATGTAGATTTACCAACATTGGGTAAACCAACTATTCCACATTTAAAACTCATTATTTATTATTTACTGTGCTTGAAAATAAATCTAATTTTTTATTCACTAGTATCGAAATTGAGTCTGTAATATCGTTTGTAATTTTTTCTAACCTTATCATTTCATCTTCATCAAAATTTTGCAAAACATAATCGCTCACTTCCATATTTTCTTTTGGTTTACCAATTCCCACTCTTACTCTTGAATAATCTTTACCGATAAATTTATCAATAGATGCTATACCGTTATGTCCTGCACTCGATCCCCCAAACTTTGCTTTAATTTTTCCAAATTCAACATCTAAATCATCGTGGAAAACAATTACATCTTCAGCATCAATTTTAAAATATTCAATGAGTTCTCGAATACATATTCCAGAATTATTCATAAAAGTTAATGGCTTGATAGCATAAACCTTCTGTTCGGCAACGTTACCAGTGGTAAGTAGTCCTTTAAATTTTGGTTTTTGTTTTGATAAGCTAAATTTTTTATTAATAGAGTCGATTATTTTGAAACCAAGATTATGTCTGTTATTTTCACTATCTGGAGTTGGGTTACCTAAACCTACAAATAAAAGCATATAATGGATTTTAGTGGGAAGTAAATTTCAATTTTGATAACTTATTTTTTTTCTTCTGCAGGTTTTTTATCTTCACCTTCTTTTTTATCACCTTCAGCTGTAGGCTTATCGCCATCTGCAGGGGCAGCTTCTGCTCCTGCTGCTCCTTCTTCTCCCTCAGCTGCTTCTGCTTCTGCTGGTTTTTCAGGTTCTTTCATTACAGTTGGAGCCGCTAAAGTTGCAATTACGAAGTCTCTTCCTTGAATTGTAGGCGTTACTTCTTCATCTAGGCTTATTGATGAAATTTTGAAACTCTCACCAATATCAATTCCATCTAAATCTATCACAAGATTTTCAGGAATTTTCTCGCTTGGACATTTCAATTCAACTTTTCTTCTTACAATGTTTAACACACCACCCCTTTTAAGTCCTGGTGAGCTTTCGTGGTTAATGAATTTAACTGGAACTTCAATTTTAATCTTAACACCTGGAACCACTCTTAAGAAATCTACATGAATAGGTTCGTCTGTTATAATGTCATATTTTATTTCTTTAGGAAGAACATTTTGTATTTTGCCATCAATATTTAAAGCAATAATGTTTGATAAAAAATTTTCTTTTTCAATTAATGATTTCAATAATTTTTTTGAAATTGCTACTTTTTCATTTTGAGCCTCACCACCATAAATTATAGCAGGCACATTCCCGTTGTATCTTAGGGAACTTAGTTCACCTTTAGTTTTAGTATTTCTAATATTGGCTTCTAGTGTATTCATAAAATCAAGGGTTTTTAGCTTAAGATCCTTAATAACTCAAGGTAATTATTTAAATAAATCAGAGACAGATGTTGAGTTTGATATTCTTTTAATAGCCTCTCCCATCAAGGCTGAAATAGATAGAACTTCAATGTTTTTAGCACTCTTGGTTTTGTTTTTATTATCAATTGTATCTGTGATTACTAAATTTTTAATTACTGAATTTTTTATTTTTTTTACAGCTTCTCCACTTAAAACACCATGAGTTATATAAACATAAACTTCTTTTGCTCCTCGGTTCTTTAAAGCTTTAGCTGCATTAACTATAGTTCCACCTGAATCAATGATATCATCTACTATTATACAAGTTTTACCTTTGACTTCTCCAATGATATTCATTACTTGAGATTGACCAGGTTTTGGTCTTCTTTTATCAACAATAGCAAGACCAACATTTAAAATTTTTCCAAGTGCTCTTGCTCTTTCGGTACCACCTACATCAGGTGCAATACATACAATATTTTTACTTTTAATATTTTTTTTTACGTGTCTTGCAAAAATGGGTGTTGAAAACAAGTTATCGACAGGAATATCAAAAAAACCTTGAATTTGGCCTGCATGCAAATCAACCGTCACAACTCTATCTGCTCCAGCTTTTGTAATTAAATTTGAAACAAGTTTTGCTGAAATAGACGTTCTTGGAACCACTTTTCTATCTTGTCTAGCATAACCAAAGTATGGAATTACAGCTGTTATATTTTTAGCAGATGATCTTTTTAATGCATCTATACACAACAAAAGTTCCATTAAGTTGTCGTTTGCAGGTGATGAAATAGACTGAATGATAAAAATACTATTACCTCTAATGTTTTCATTTAACTCAATATAAATTTCACCATCCGCAAAATTTCTAATGCTTGAAGTAACTAGTTTAGATTTTAAGAATTTAGCAATATCTTTACTTAAAGGCTTGTTGCTAGTTCCTGATAATAATTTCATTTGAAATGAGCTTAATTAAGCATAATTATTGAAATATTTCTACCATAATCATCATGTTTTAAACTTAAAGCTCTTCTTGCACTGAAAAATTTATTCCTAAAATCAAATGTATCAATTTTAATTTTTTCAATTTTTTTTAACTTATTCTTCAAAAGTATTGATTTTACATAGTTTGATAAATCAAAATATAACTTTTTATGCTTTATTCTAAAAAAAATTTTGTTTCTTTTATCTTTTTTTAAAAATTTATTTTTGAAGTCATTTTGGACCTCATAGCTATCGACTGAAATAGAAGGGCCTATTACTGCAGTAATATTTTTTGGCTTAGATCCTTTTTTAATCATAAATTGGATAACTTTATCAACTATTCCTTTGTATGCTCCTTTCCAGCCAGCATGAATTGCTGCAATTATTTTTTTTTGGCTGTCACAAATCAGAATTGGTACACAGTCTGCGGTCAGAATAGCAATTGGTAAGTTTTTTTGATTAGTTATTACCGCATCTACTTTTGGTTTCGATTTAAATTGATATTTTTCATCAACATAAATAAATTTATTACTATGAATTTGGTTAAGTAAAAAAATATCTCTATTAGAGTTTTTTATTTTTTTTCTTACTAGTTCTAAATTTTTTTTAACATTAATTGGTTTATCTTTTGACCCTGGTCCACAATTAAGACTTTTATAAATATTTTTTGAAATGCCACCTTTGCTATTAAAAAAGCCATGTTTTAATTTTTTTATCTTTGAAAGTTTTTTGGATTTAATCACTCTGAAATCCTGTTAGGAATTTATTATTTTTACTTTTTACAAGCATAACTTTAAACAATTCACCCATCTGCTTTTCATCTATCAGTCGTCTTATTCTATAAAATAAGTCAGTTTTTTTTGAAAAAGCTATATTCTTGCTCACAATCTCGGCCCTTTGAAGAATACCCATGTTTGTTAAGAATTTTTTTTGAGTTGTTATAAGGGTATCTAAGTTTTTATATTGATTAATAAATTTTTGAAACATATTAAAATTAACATTGTAAGTAATATCAGACTCACCAATATTTTCTAATATATTTGAGTATTTATGATTATTTACTGCTTGAAGAGTATCCTGCATTTTTTGATTTAAGTAACCGTAATCTATGATTAGTATTCCACCTTCATTTTTTTCAATTATGTTGGATATAATCTTTAAATATTTGAAAGCATCAGGTGAATATTCAATTACATTTTGCTCTTTTGAAATTTCAAAACTTAATTTTTTCTCGATTAATTTAATATTTGTTTTTACCTCGTTAAATTTTGCATTTTTAGGATTTGTAAAATCTACAAATTTTTCATACCAGTCATCTTGTCTTTTAAAAAATTGTTTTATTGGTAAAGCATCAAAAAATTCGTTTGCTAAAAAAATAGTTGGATCGGTGTAATTTTCTTCTAAATCTTGTATCCAAGTAATCTTCTCTTTTTTAAGATTTTTCTTCTGGTGTTCTATTAGATATTGACTTTTCTCGTGAATCATAAAGTTGCAAGAACTAAAGTGCTCTGGAAAATTCTTTAATGTTTCATAAATCACTTTTATCATTTCACCGTTTCCAGCACCCAACTCAATTAAATTAAACTTCTTTGGAGAACCTAAACTCTTTAAAAAGGTAATTAACCAAATAGTTATAATCTCTGAAAAAAGTCTTGTGATATTTGGAGCTGTGATGAAATCACCTTCCTGACCGAAGGGATTTTGCTTCATATAATAGCCTGAATTTTTATCATAAAGTGCCCAATCAATAAACTGGTCTAAAGGTAAGTTAGTTGATTTATTTATTTTCATTTTTAAAATAAAATAGAACCAATCCAGATAATACTAGTATTAAACTTAAAATTTGACCCATAGTTAAATTTAAAAATAAATAACCTAACTGTTTGTCTGGAACTCTTAAAAACTCAACAGAAAATCTAAATATTGAGTAAAAAATTAAAAATAAACTTGATATCAAGCCTGGCTTAAATAAAAAATTTTTGTTTTTAAAATTCATTAAAATTACAAATAAAACTATTCCTTCTAGTAGTGCCTCATATATTTGCGTAGGATGTCTTGGTAAGTTATCTATCCGAATAAAAGTTACCGACCATGGTAGATCAGTCATTTTTCCGTAAAGTTCTGCATTTATGAAATTTGAAATTCTTCCAAAAAAAATTCCAATTGGAGCAACTAAAGCTACAATATCCATATACAAAAAAGGGTTTTGATTATTTCTTTTTCCAAAAATTATACTTGCAATTATAATTCCGATTAATCCACCATGAAAAGACATGCCGCCTTCCCATATTTTAAAAATATCTATTAAATTACTTAAATAATATTCAAGATTGTAAAATAATATATATCCTAATCTTCCACCTAAAATAATTCCAATAATTAAATAAGTGATGTAATCATCAAATTTTTTATTGATATCCTCGTTTATAATGAATATTTTTTTTGCAACAAACCACCCAAATAAAATACCAACTATATATGATAAGGAATACCATCTAATTTCTAAGGAAAAAATTTCAATTGCAACTGGGTCAAAATTATTGATGAACATTTTAATTTATAATTATAATGTATATCTTAAATATGAAAAATTCTAAATTTATAATTGATAAGTTTGCAAAATTGATTGAGCAAGGGATAGTTTCTTCAAAAGATTTATCAGCAGAAATCTTAAATATTTTCAAATCTAAAAGAGACGAATTTGTTTTTAAAATGAAATTAACAAGCAAGGATGAATTTGATATTCTTTCAAAACGAGTTGAGAACTTAGAATTAAAAATTAAAAAGCTTGAAGGTAAAAAAAAAATAAAAACTAAACAGGTAAAAAAATCTTAACTCTTAAACCGTCCATTTTAGACTTTTCAAGTTTAATATTTCCCCCATGAGATTTAATAATATCTGATGCAATTGATAAACCAAGTCCAACGCTGGATTTAGATTCAGCTCTTCCTTTATCTATTTTATAGAATGGTTTAAATACATTATCATATTCACTTTTTGCGATACCAGGACCATCATCATCAATCATAATAAATAGATTTGTATTTTTTTTACTAAGATTTATTTCAACTTTAGTTGCATACTTTAAGGCGTTATCAATTAGATTATTGAGACATCTACTGATTAAATTTTTTCTACCATTTATATAAATTCTAGGTAACAAATTTTTTGAAATATTTTCGTTATTATATTTTTTAATTACTTCTTCAATTAGTTCAGACAGATTAAACATTTCATCTTTCTCAGTATACGATGAGCTTGTAAATTGTAGATATTCATTTAACATTTTTTCCATTTCATTTATGTCCTCAGTTAATTTTTCCACTGAGTCTTTGTCTTTTATAAATGCAAGTTGTAGCTTCATCCTTGTTAAAGGTGTTCTTAAATCATGACTTATACCCGACAACATTTCTGTTCTTTGATTAAGATGTCTCTCAATTCTTTTTCTCATTTTATCAAATTCATGACCCGCCTGTCTTATTTCAAGAGCTCCAGAGGGTTTGTATTCCTCAATTTCCTCACCTTTACCAAATCTTTCTGCAGCACGTGCAAGATTGGTAATAGGTCTTGTTTGATTTTTTAAAAATATTAGAGATATGATCACCATAATTATTGCAGGTACAGTTATCCACAAAGCAAAAATTCTAGCAGATGAACTGGTAACACGATCTTTTGGGACTAAAAATTTAAAATACCCATCTTTGTATTTTACTCTTAAATCAATTAGCTCTTTATAATTTGTTGAATCAAACCAGTAATCTTCTACAGAAAATTTTGATTTTAATTCTCTTCTTAATGTTCGGTCAATTGGACTAAACCATCTCTTACTTTGTTGATCTTTTAATTCTTCATTAGGTTTAAGTTCAATATTCAAATCTAAAAATAATGAAAATAGATTATTTATCTCTTGCTTATCATTTTTTTCACTTTCGTATGCTACAATAAATGCACTTATTTCATTAACTAATATTCTTGTCATTCCTTTGTTAGTTTTTATCCAAAGACTATCAAAAAATACAATTGTGATGATTAGCTGGATAACAATAACAGGAACCGCAACAATTAAAAGTGCTCTATAAAATAGTCTTTTGGGTAGTACTTTTCTTAATAAATTATTCAATCCATAGAACATATCCTGCACCTCTTATGGTCTGTAAAAATTTTGGATTTTTTGGATCAATTTCTATTTTCTTTCTTAAACGAGTTATAATCACATCAATTGACCTTTCTTTATCCAAATTAATCAATTGACCAATACTTGCTCTAGAAAATATATTTCCTGGATTATGAATCATTTTTTCTAAAATTATCTTTTCTGTATTATTGATTTTGAATTCTTTTTTGTTTTTAATAATTAGCAGTTTATTTAAATCAATTTTTATATTTTCAAATTCAACAATTCTTTTTTGCTCAGTTTTAATTGTTTTACTCAAAATATTTTTAATTCTTAAAATCAGTTCTTTTGGCTCAAAAGGCTTAGCCAAATAATCGTCCGCACCAAGTTCAAGCCCTTCAACTCTTTCACTCGCCTCACCTTTAGCTGTTAAAAGTATAATAGGAGTATCCAAATCTTTCTTATGGTCATCGATGAAATCTAAACCGCTTTTTCCTGACATCATTATATCTAAGATAATTAAATCAAATTTAACAATTTTTACTTTTTCAGATGCATTTTCAGCACTATCTGCAGTTGTAACTAAAAAACTATTTTCATTTAAATATTTTTTTACTAAAGATCTTATTCCTTCATCGTCATCGACCAATAAAATATGAGCTTCAAATTTATCCATTTATAATTTTACTCAAAACATTATCAAAATTTATAACTTCCTCTGAACTTGAGTTTAGTAATGCATTGTAAATTCTTTTTTTTTGTTGATCAAATACCTCATTAAATATTTTTTCACCTTTATCATTCAAAAATAAGTGCTTAATTCTGGTATCTTGCTCATCCCTTTTAAATGTAATGATGTCCAATTTAATCAAATCCTTTAAAACTCTGTTAAGACTTTGTTTGGTGATCTTTAATCTTTTCAATAATTCGGATATTGAAATACCTTCATACATGGACAATAAATGGATTACTTTATGGTGAGCTAGACCAATTGAATATTTGTCCAATATCTTTTTAGAGTCGGAAAAAGTTTCTCTATAACTTACAAAAAGTTTCTCTATCAAATCTTTAAGCTGATCGTCTTTTAAATATAAAAGTTCTTTCATTAAGGTAAGTTATATTGACATATTAAAGATACAAAGTTATTTTTCAGATATAATTAAATATTTTCAATCATGATACCTTACGATAAAAGATCTGGAAAAATATGGTACAACGATGAGCTTGTAGATTGGGGAGACGTTAAACTTCATGTTTTAAGCCATGGTTTACATTATGCAAGTTGTGTTTTTGAAGGAGAAAGAGTTTACGATGGATCAATCTTTAAATTAGAGGAACATACCTCAAGATTTTTTCATTCAGCTAAGAGAATGGGTTTTGAGATTCCATATTCAGAAGATCAAATTAATATTGCTTCAAATAAAATTATTGCAACACAAAATGTCGAAAATGGATATGTAAGACCAGTAGCATGGAGAGGTAGTGAAATGATGGCCATCTCTGCGCAAGAAACAAAAATTCACGTAGCAATTGCTACCTGGGAGTGGGGCTCGTATTTTGATCCAAAATTAAAAATTGAGGGTATAAGATTAAATATTTCAAACTGGAGAAGACCTGCGCCTAATACAATTCCATGGGATACAAAGGCATCTGGTCTTTATATGATTTGTACTCTGTCAAAACATGAAGCAGAAAAACAAGGTTACAATGACTCGCTAATGTTAGATCATGAAGGAAATGTTGCTGAGGCAACTGGGGCTAATGTTTTTTTCAAAGATAAAAATGGAGAACTTCATACTCCAATTCCAGATTCTTTTTTAGATGGAATAACAAGAAGGACAGTAATTGGAATTGCAAAGTCAAAAAATATTAAGATCCATGAAAGAAAAATAAAACCAGAAGAGTTATCAGACTTTGTTGGGTGTTTTTTAACAGGCACTGCTGCAGAAGTAACCCCAGTTTCTTGCATTGCAGAAAATCATTTTAAAGTCTGTAATACTATAATTGATTTAAATGAAAGTTATCAAAAATTAGTAAGAAAGAAAAAAGCAGCCTAATCTTTATTATCCTCAGACATAGCGTGATCAATTCCTTTACGCATATAATCATATCCAGTAAAAAGTGTTAAAGCTGCAGATAACCATAAAAGAATAATACCAATAGTTTGAGCGTTATAATCTTGGAAGTTAATGATCTTATTTCCTGTATCTCCTGATAAAAGAAGACCAATTGAAACCATTTGTAAAACTGTTTTTAACTTTGCAAGGCTAGAAACTGGAAGTTTAATTTTTCCTTTTGCTAAAAATTCCCTTAACCCTGAAATTAAAATTTCTCTAGTAAGAATAATAATGGCAGCAATTACCTCATAATTTCTGATAGTACCATCCATCACTAAAAGAATTAGAGCTGTAGCAACGATAATTTTATCCGCTATTGGATCTAGCAATTCTCCCAACTTTGACTCTTCGCCCATCATTCTTGCTAACATTCCATCAAGAAAATCAGTAAATGATGCTACAACAAATAATATCAAAGCAGTTAAATCACCATAAAATCCAGGCAGATAAAACGCTAAAACAAAAAAAGGAACAATAATTATTCGTCCAATCGTTAATATATTTGGAATTTTTTTAAGCATAATTATTCGTGAAAGAAGTTATATACCTTTTTTGCCACTTTTTCCTCAACACCTTCAACTGACTTAATTTCATCCAAACTTGCAGACTCTACTGATCTTGCAGATCCAAAATGGTTTAATAATGCCCTTTTTCTTATTGATCCAATTCCATCAATTTGGTCAAGTAGTGATTTACTTATTCCTTTTTTTCGTTTGGCTCTATGAGCACTAATTGCAAATCGATGCGACTCATCCCTAATTCTCTGAAGAAAAAACAATGTTGGATCATTCCTTAAAAACTTAAACTCTTTACCATTATGAAAAAAAGTTTCGTTGCCGCTATTTCTTAATTTACCTTTGGCAATTGCCACAATAGGAATGTCATGAAGACCCAGTTCATTTAAGCTTTCTCTTGCAACTGAATATTGACCTTTTCCTCCATCAACTAAAACTAAATCAGGAAAGGTTAAGTAATTATCCTTTTCTTGAACAGCCCTTTTGAATCTTCTATTTAAAACCTCTCGCATCATACCATAATCATCCTGTTCATTTTTTTTGTGCTTAATATTAAATTTTCTATACCTTTTTTTGATAAAACCTTCATCGCCGTAAGCAATCAAAGCGCCGACACTATTAGTGCCCTGTATGTGACTATTGTCATAAACCTCAATTAAATTGATATTAGTTTCTAAATTGAATTTACTAGCAACAGCATCAAATAACTCTTTATTATTTTGACTTTCATAAAGCTTTCTATTCAAACTATCTTTTGCATTTTTAATTGCTTGATTAATTACTTTTAATTTTGAACCTTTTTTAGCAACTGAAATTGTAATTTGTTTGCTTTCCTTACTTGAAAGAGTTTTTTCAATTAGAACTTTTTCTTTTATTTCTTCAGATAAAATTATTGATGATGGAACACTTTTATTTTCATAAAATTGAGAAACAAATGAATTAATAATTTCACCTAGTTTTTCATCAGGGTCATGTTTTGGAAAGAAAGCTTGATTACCCCAATTTTGTTTTGATCGATAAAAAAAAACTTGAATACAAGCTTTACCAGACTCTTTGTACCCTGCAATAACATCAGCTTCGACTAAGTTTGCTTCATTTATTCTTTGAGATGACTGAATTATATTTAATGCTTTTATTCTATCTCTCAGAATTACTGCTTTTTCAAAGTCAAGTTCCTCACTTGCTTTTTCCATTTGATTAGAAAGATTTTTTTGAATCCTTCGAGACTTTCCCGAAACAAATTCAATGGCATCGTCAACTGTTTGTTGATAATCGTTCTTTGTGACATAACCAACACATGGACCTGAACATCGTTTGATTTGATATAATATACAGGGTCTTTCTCTGTTTTTAAATACTGTGTCATCACAAACTCTTAAGTGGAAAATTTTTTGGATCATTTTTATTGTCCAATTAGCAGATCCAGCTGATGCAAATGGACCAAAATAAAAGCCTTCTTTAGTTTTTTTACCTCTGTGCCTTTTTATCTGAGGCCACTGATCTTGATTGCCAATATATATGAAGGGGAATGATTTATCATCTCTTAGAAGAATATTAAATTTTGGTTTAAATTTTTTTATTAAATTTGCCTCAAGCAGCAAGGCTTCACTCTCATTAGATGTAGTGGTTATCTCTAGTTTTCTTGTTTGAGATAACATTCTCTCAGTTCTGATGATGTGATTTCTCTCAGAAACATAACTTTTTAGTCTATTAGGTAAATTTTTTGCTTTTCCAACATAAAGAATTTCATCCTTAGCGTTTAGCATCCTATAGACACCAGGAAGCTTAGGAACCAAAGGGAGTTCTTTTTTGATTACTTCTTTACCTATGTCAGAGCTTATCATGACTTCTTTTTTTGGTAACCTGGATACCAACAGATGCGCAATTTTTTAAAATTTCTAATTTTTCAATTTGGAGCATTATTTTTCCAATCCGTCTATCTTTAAATAGAACATCAAAAACATCTTCAGCTAGTGTTTCAAGAAAATTGTAATGTTTATTTTTTGTAAGTTTTTTTATGAGTTTTACTAATTTTCCATAATTAACAATTGATTTTATATCTTCATCACTTGTTGGTTTTTTATCTTCATAATCAACTTTAAGATTAAACTTTACTTTTTGAGGTTCTTTTTTTTCAAAATCGTAGTAACCAAGTTTTAAATCTAAAATTAATTCCTTAATTAATATTTTCTTCTCATAATTAAATAAAGATTTGTTTTTATCTATTTTAACAACTTTTAAATTATTTTTTTTCATACTATTTAATCCTTGAGGCAATATAGTCTAGAATTACTGGATTATAATGCTGAAAACAGATGCCCATATTCATTTCATGGCCACCACTACTTCTTTCTGAAATCTTTTCTTCCCAGTCATTTCCTTTCATAACACAGTTTTTTCCATTTATTTTAAAATCCTCTGAAATCACAATTCTTTTAACACCTGGAACTTCTTCTAACCAATCAGATAACAGACCTTCATACTTATCTTTTGGATGTGTAAAAGCAAGAGCGGGCACTTTATTAAATTTTTTAATGTTATCAATCTGTCTTTGCCTTAGCTCAGCACCTCCTGGTCTTTTTTTAGCATATTTATCTAAAGCTTCTTCAGGACCAACTTTTTTTACTTTATATTTTGAAGAGAGTTTGCCAAAACAAGCTTGCATATATGATATGCCTCCACCTACTTTTTCAGGATGAGCAGCCAATAACATTAAAGTTAATAGACCTCCACAAGAGTGGCCCGATATAATAATCTGTTTTCTAGGCACACCTATTTTTACAAATTTTTCTACTAACTCTAAATTTTTTTCAACTCTTTTATCTAGTTTATGTTTGCCTTCATAAGATGTTTTAAAATTCCAACCTTTTTGTAGCGACATATCTCCTGCGAAATCATTAGAGCAAAAGTTGTAAACCATAATTTTCTTACCATTGATCTCCTCGTCTACTAATGAAGCTTGGTTCATTATTTGATTTATCCAAATACACTCTTTCTTTATTGCTTTATCATTTCTATTTTGTCCATGGTTATAAATAATTATAATTTTGTTTTTTGGGTCATTAATATTCATGCCCTCTTTTACAGAGGCAGATTTGGTAATAAATCCACTTTTTAAAATTTTTCCATTAGCGTAAACATTATTTGCAATTAAAAAAAATATTAAAAATAATAGTATTTTTTTCATTCTTTCCCTCCCATTATATCAGGTGTTTGCCAGTTTAAATTCTGCCCACTATCAATTGCTAAAACTTGACCTGTAATAGATATATTTTTAATAAAAAAGTCAACTGCATTACAGATTTGTTCTACATCAACTTGTCTTTTCAGTGGGGTTGCTAAATATTGCTTTTTAAAATGTTTTTCAGATTGCCTTTGATTCTTGATCGTTGGACCTGGAGCAATTCCGTTAACTCTTATGTTGGGTGCCAAACTCATCGCACTTGTCTTTGTAAGAGTATAAAGGCCAGTTTTACTTATTGTGTATGAAAAAAAGTAGGGGGTAAGTTTAAAAACTCTCTGATCAATTATGTTAATTATATTATTATTTTTACCCCTAATATTTTTAGCAAATTCTTTTGATAATAATGCTGGTGTCCTTAAATTTGTTCTTAAGTGTTTACCCCAACTATCAGTTGTAAAGTTTTCTATTTTATCATTTTCAAATAAAGAAGCATTATTAATTAAGCAATCAAAATATTTTAATTTTAATTTTGCATATTTAACAATTTTATTTACATCATTTTCTTTGCTCAAATCACCCTTGACAAGATAAACTTTAGTATCATTCAACTCTAATTCTTTTTTGAGTTTTTCAGCTTTTAATTTTGATTTATTGTAGTGAATTAATATTTCTTTATTAGCGCCTGATAATTTTTTTGCAATTGCAGCGCCAATTCTAGTTGCTCCACCAGTAATAATTATTTTCCGTGCTTCCATTTTTTATCTCTTTTTTTTGTAACCTTAGTTCCTGGCATTCCCATTGTTGATCTACCTTTTGGATAAAGCTTATTTTTTACATCATATTGTCTAATTTTTGGGTTAAGTGTAATTTCGAGCTCAGTACTCTCTAGTTTTCTAATCTCGTCTCTTATTTTAGCAGCCTCTTCAAACTCGAGGTTAGCAGCAGATTCTTTCATTTTCTTATCTAGGCCTTTTAAGTGTTTCTTTAAATTTCCGCCGATATTTGACCCATCGCTGATTTTGACATAATCTTTTTCATAAACACTCTCCAAAATATCACTGATTTCTTTCTTTACAGACTTGGCATCAA
Organism: uncultured Pelagibacteraceae bacterium; assembly: GCA_902606105.1. GTDB lineage: Bacteria > Pseudomonadota > Alphaproteobacteria > Pelagibacterales > Pelagibacteraceae > Pelagibacter. Next base: position 17,939 of record CACLFK010000007.1, read on the forward strand.
TTTTATGTTTTTTGTTATAATTTAATTGGATTTGTCTTCTTCTGTCAGTTTCTGCTATTGCTTTTTTTATACTTTTTGTTTCTTTGTCAGCATACAAAATTACTTTTCCATCAACATTTCTTGCAGCTCTACCGATTGTTTGAATTAAAGAAGTTTCAGATCTTAGAAATCCCTCTTTATCAGCATCTAAAATACCTACGAGTGCACACTCAGGAATATCAAGCCCCTCTCTTAAAAGATTAATTCCAACAAGAACATCAAATACACCCATTCTGAGGTCTCGCATAATTTCTATTCTTTCCAAAGTATCTATGTCAGAGTGAAGGTATCTAACTTTAATCCCATTTTCATGAAGGTATTCAGTTAAATCCTCCGCCATTTTCTTAGTTAAAGTTGTAACCAGTACTCGGTGATTATTTTCTATAACTCTTTTACATTCATGCATTAAATCATCCACTTGATTTTTTGCAGGTCTTATTTCAACTGGTGGATCTATTAGACCTGTTGGTCTGATAACTTGATCTATTGATTTACCTTTAGTTTGCTCTAGTTCCCAGGGACCAGGAGTTGCAGATACAAATACAGTTTGTGTTCTCATTAAATCCCATTCTTCAAACTTCAATGGTCTATTATCCATGCATGAAGGTAGTCTAAATCCGTATTCTGCCAAGGTACTTTTTCTAGATCTGTCACCTTTATACATTCCATTAAGTTGTGGAACAGTTACGTGGCACTCATCAACAAAAATAAGAGTATTATCTGGAAAATATTCAAAAAGAGTAGGTGGTGGTTCACCTGGTTTTCTTCCTGATAAAAATCTTGAATAATTTTCAATCCCAGCACAAGATCCTGTCGCTTCGATCATCTCAAGATCAAATTTAGTTCTTTCTTCTAAGCGTTGAGCCTCCAATAATTTATTTTCTGCTCTATGTTTTTTTAAAGTAATTTCTAATTCTTTTTTAATATTAATTACTGCTTGTTCTATAGTTGGTTTTGGAGTGATGTAGTGACTATTTGCATACACTTTTACTAAACTCAGATCTCTTATTTGATCTCCTGTTAAAGGATCAAACTCCTCAATTTGTTCAAGTTTATCTCCAAACAAACTTAGTCTCCATGCTCTATCTTCTAGGTGAGAAGGAAATATTTCCAAGTATTCTCCTCGAGCTCTAAAAGTACCTCTATAAAAATTTTGGTCATTTCGCTTGTATTGAAGCGCCACTAAAGACTTTATTAATTCTTCACGATTGTAATCATTGTTCTTTTGGAGCGTTAAGGTCATTTTGCTGTAAGCTTCAACAGATCCCAGTCCATAAATACAAGATACACTAGCAACTATAAGCACATCATCTCTTTCAAGAAGAGATCTAGTTGCTGAGTGCCTCATACGATCTATTTGTTCATTTATTGAAGCTTCTTTTTCTATGTATGTGTCTGATCTCGGAACATATGCTTCTGGAGTGTAATAATCATAATAAGAGACAAAATATTCTACTGCATTTTCTGGAAAGAAAGTTTTCATTTCACCATAAAGTTGAGCAGCAAGAGTTTTATTTGGAGCAAGAATTAGGGCTGGCCTGTTAGTAGCCTCAATAACTTTTGCCATAGTAAAAGTTTTACCTGAACCTGTAACACCAAGTAAAACTTGATTAAATTGGTCTTTGTTAGCACCATTGACTAATTTTTTAATTGCTTCAGGCTGGTCACCTGCAGGTTTAAAATCTGATTTAATTTTAAATTTTTTTCCTCCCTCAAGTTTTCCACCGATTTGAGGATTTTTGCTTTGGATATCTGTAATTAAATCTTGATATGTATTTTCCATATATTAAACAAGGTAGTAGAATTTATTTATATTTCAATGAGCATAATATCAGACAGTTTAAAGAAGATTAAACCTTCGCCCACTATTGCTGTATCCCAAAAAGCCAGAGAATTAAAAGCAGCAGGAAAAGATGTTATCGGCTTAGGAGCAGGTGAACCAGATTTTGATACACCAGAAAATATTAAGCAAGCAGCTATAAAAGCAATAAATGATGGAGATACAAAGTACACTGCTGTTGATGGAACTCCAGCTTTAAAAAAAGCAATAGTAGAAAAATTTAAAAAAGAAAATAATTTAGATTATACAACCGATCAGATTACAGTTGGAGCAGGTGGAAAGCATGTCATTTATAATGCAATGATGGCTACATTAAATGAAGGTGATGAAGTTTTAGTCCCGGCCCCTTATTGGGTTTCTTACCCAGATATTGTTTTATTAGCAGGGGGCAAGCCAATTGTAATGGAGTGTGATGAAAAACAAAGTTTTAAAATAAACCCATCAGATTTAGAAAAATCTATAACTCCAAAAACAAAATGGATTATTTTAAACTCTCCGTCTAATCCTACTGGAGCATGTTATTCAGAAAAAGATATTAGAGAAATCGCAAAGGTCCTGGAAAAGCATCCTCACGTATATATTCTAAGTGATGATATCTATGAACATGTAACTTACGAAGGATTTAAATTTTTTACTATAGCTCAAATTGAAAATTTAAAAGATAGAGTGCTTACTATGAATGGTGTAAGTAAAGCTTACTCAATGACTGGTTGGAGAATTGGCTATGCAGCAGGTCCAAAAGAAATTATTAAAGCCATTGCAAAAATCCAGTCACAATCAACAACTAATCCTTCGTCAATTAGTCAAGCCGCATCAGTAGAGGCATTAAGCGGAACACAAGATTTTATAAAAAAAAGAGCAGATTCATTTCAAGAGAGAAGAGATTTTGTCGTTAAAGCCTTAAATAATATAGATGGAATTGAGTGCTTAAATCCTGATGGTGCTTTTTATGTTTTTCCAAGTTGTAAAGGTTTAATGGGAAAAAAAGATACAAATGGAAAAGAAATTAAGTCAGACACAGATTTTGTTCAATCTCTTTTAGAGAGTAGTGGTATCGCTGTTGTTCAAGGTTCTGCGTTTGGGCTTGAGGGATTTTTTAGAATTTCTTATGCAACCTCAATGGATAATCTCAAAAATGCATTAGAAAAAATATCCTCTTACTGTAAAAGCTTAAACTAATGTTAAAAGTGTATTTAGCTGGTGAAATTCATAGTAATTGGCGAGAAGAAATTATTGAACTTTGTGAAAAGGAAAAATTAGATATTAAATTTACTTCTCCTGTCACAGATCATGAGTCCTCAGATAATTGTGGTGTAGAAATTTTAGGAGCAGAAGAAAAAAATTTTTGGAAAGATAGAAAGGGAGCCAATATTAACTCCATTAGAACTAGGAAATCTATCCAAGATTGTGATGTAATTATTGTTAAGTTTGGTGAAAAATATAAGCAATGGAACGCAGCCTTTGATGCAGGATATGCTACAGCACTAAATAAATCTATGATTGTTATTCATAACGAAGATCACCAACACGCTCTTAAAGAAGTAGATGGTCACGCTGCAGCTGTTGCATCAGACCAAATTCAAGCTTTTCGAATATTGAAATATATATTAAAAGGATCGCTAAAGTAGATCTAAGTATAATGAAAACGGCTTTATTATTCGGGTCATCTGGTTTAGTTGGTTGGCATCTTCTTAATCAATTAATTAAAAGTAAAAACTACAATAAAATTAAGATATTTGTACGTTCAGAAATAGTTATAAATGAACCTAAAATTGAAATTATTAAAACTGATTTCAATGATTTAGAAAATCACAAAGAGGATGTCAAAGGAGATGATTGTTTTTTTTGCATTGGAACTACAAAACAAAATTCCCCCGACAAAAAAGAATACCAAAAAGTAGAGCTAGAAATACCAAAAAAAATAGCGAAAATTGCAAGAGCCAATTCAGTAAATTCGTTTATTTTTATCTCTTCAATATATGCCAATCCAAAAAGTTCAGGAGATTATGTAAAATTCAAAGGCTTAGTTGAAGAAGAATTAAAAAAATTAAAATTCTCTATTTTAGGAATATTAAGACCTTCTTTTTTAATGGGTGATAGAAAAAAGAATAGAGTAGGTGAAAAAATAGGTATTATGACGTTTAGATTATTATCGCCTTTGTTATTTGGCACACTTAAAAAAATGAAACCAATCAATTCAGAAACTGTTGCAAAAGCTATGATAAAAATTGCAAACGAAAATTTAGAAAAAACTGTTTTTGAATCTGATGAAATAGTTGAATTAACTTCAGGCTATATTTAGTCTAATTACTGATTTCGCTGCATCAACAACTGCAATTTCAGATGCTATAAATTTCATTTGAAGAATGTCCTCTGCGTATGTTTGGTCTGTTTGCATTTTGAGACCTAGATCAGGGACCATATTTTTTGCACTTGTGTCCACATAACTTAGAAGTTTAACCATGAAATTTGGCAATTCTCTTTTAGGAAGTTTTTTTGCATGACTTGGAATATTTTTGGCCATTATTTGTGATAATTCAAGAATACTTCTTACTTCAGATCCAACAATCAATCTTCTGCCTCCAGCTCTATTATTAGTCAAAGATAGAACATGTGCTTTAGCAATATCTTTTACGTGAGAAATCATTACTGAAAATTTTGGTGCAGCTGGAAATTTTCCCTGAAGCAATTGTTTTACATACTCCATTGAAGTACAAGTCTTTTCATTTAAAAAATCTCCTAATACAAAGCCAGGATTGATACACGTAAGACTATTTTTAAGACCCTTACTTTCCATAAGATCCCACGCAGCTTTTTCAGCTCTAGTTTTTGATACAAAATAATCTGTAGTTTTATCCCAGTCTAAATCAGTCCAATCATTTTCACCAAATGTATAAGGATTTGATCTGTTTGGTTTTCTGAACATACATACTATGGAAGAAGTTTTAACAAAATGTTCCACTCCTGCATTAATTCCTGCATTCAAAACTCTTAAAGTTCCATCTTTTGCAGCTGGGGTAAGCGATTCCCTGTCATTTGAAACTTTTAGAGGAAAAGGAGAGGCTACATGAATGATATATTTACAGCCGTTTGCAGCTTCATTCCAGCCTTCATCTTTTAATAAATCTAACTCTACAAATGACAACTTCTCCGTTGAAACATTGTTTTCTTCTAATGTTTTTTTTGTTTGGTCAATTGAATTTGAATTCCTAACAGTGCCTAAAACTTCATATCCTGAATTTAGTAATTCAATAGCAACATGTTTTGCAACAAACCCGCTTATACCAGTGAGTAATACTTTTCCAGGCATTAATTGTGTGAAAGATGTTTTTCAGCTTCTAAAGCTGCCATACATCCCATTCCTGCAGCAGTTACAGCTTGCCTAAATGTCTTGTCCTTTACATCTCCAGCAGCATAAACACCAGGTACATTGGTTTCGGTTGAGTCTGGTTTAGTAATTAAATAACCCTCGTTATCCATATCTAATTGTTTTTTGAATAAAGACGTTGCAGGGTCGTGACCAATCGCAATAAACACTCCATCAAGTTTTATTTCCTCAACGTTGTTTGTTTTAACATTTTTAATTTTAATTCCTTTGACATTTTTAGGTTCATTGTCTCCGATTACATCTTCAACAACTGAGTCCCAAATAATTTCTATTTTTTTATTTTCCATCAACTTTTTTTGAAGCATTTTTTCAGCTCTTAAGCTATCACGTCTATGGATCAATTTAACTTTTGATGCAAATTTTGTAAGGAACATTGCTTCTTCCACTGCTGCATTACCGCCACCAACAACTGCAACTTCTTTATCTTTAAAAAAGAAACCATCGCATGTTGCACATGCAGAGACACCATACCCTCTGAACTCCTGTTCTGATTTAATATTTAACCATCTTGCTTGAGCACCTGTTGAAATAATTATGCTATCTGCTGTATACTTTTGACCACTATCACCAATTGCTTCAAAAGGTTGTGATTTCAAATTCACAGATGCAATATGATCCTCAATCATTTCAGTTCCAACTGCTTTAGCTTGATCTTTCATTTGATCCATTAACCAAGGACCTTGGATTACATCCGCAAATCCTGGATAATTCTCAACATCAGTTGTAGTTGTTAGTTGTCCACCAGGCTCTGCTCCATAAACTAGAATAGGACTTAACATTGCACGAGCAGCATAAACTGCTGCAGTGTATCCAGCGGGACCGGATCCAATTATTAACACTTTTGTGTGTTTAGTTGGATTTTGACTCATATGAAAGCTATATAGTGATAAATGTCTAAATTAAAAGGTTTATTATTAACACAAGGTATGCACGGAATGATTAGTCAAGTAGAAGGTTTGGCTAAAGCCCTTGATATTAATTTCATGCACTGCAAGGTTGAAACAAGTAATATCTGGAAAATTATCCCACCAAGATTCTCTCCAATTTCACAAATAGTTTATAAAAAAATAGATCAAACAGATTTTGATTTAATAATTTCTTGTGGAAGAAAAAGTGTTATTCCTTCAATTCACTTAAAAAGTATTTCTAATAAAAAAATTTTCAATATTCATATTCAAGATCCAAAAGTTGACTTTAAGCATTTTGATTTTATTGTTGCGCCAGAACATGATGCGATAGAAGGAGATAATGTTATAAGTACAAAAGGAGCAATTCATTACTTAACAGAAGAAGAGATTTCAGAAAATAAAGAATATTTAAACTCTTTTATTAAAAAAGATAACAGAAAAGTATGGGCCTTAATTTTGGGAGGACCGACAAAATATTATGATTATTCAACAAAAAATATGAAACATATCTTTTCAATGTTTTATAAATTATTAAAAAAACATGATTTCCAACTTGTAGTTATTCCATCAATGAGAACACCACTTAATACAATTCATTATGCTAAGAAATTTTTTGGAGAAAATCATACAATAATAATGGATGTAGATAAAAAAGCATACTTATCTGCTCTTGCAATATCAGAAAATATAATAGTTACATGTGACTCAAGTTCAATGATTTCAGAGGCTGCATTAACTGGAAAACCTATTTATGTTGCAAATATTCTTCCAAAAAAAAATGACAAAAGATTTCAAAGATTTCGAAACTTATTTAGAGAATTGAATATTACAAGAAACCTAGGCGAGGAAGTTGAAAATTGGAACTATGAAAAACTAGATGAAACGAATAGAGTTGCAAAACTTATAAAACAGAAAATACAATTTTAATGTCATTTTTAAATTCAATAAAAAATAATTCAACAAAACATAAAATACCCTTTGATCATTGGGAGTACAGTGATGCGCTAAGTGAAGGCTCAATTGAAGAAATAATCAAAGCAGATATTCCAGATTTAAGTGAACTTAATCTTTCATATGATGGAACAAGGGCAATTGATGGAGGTGGTGCAGAATTTCGAGAAGGAATCGCTTCAGGAGGTAAAGCAATAAAATTTAGATGTTTTGTATCTAAAGAAAATGCCACACAGTTTCCATATCTAGTTAAATTTATTAATGAATTACAATCCAAAGAAACACATAAAACTATTTCTGAAATGATTGGTAGGGACTTATCAAATTCATATGTAAGAGTTGAAGTCATTTGTGATAGAGAGGGATTTTGGTTAAAACCTCATTGTGATATTAAAGAAAAGTTAATGTCTGGATTGATATTCGTCAATAATACCAATGAGTCTGAGGATTTAGGTACAGATTTTTATAACGATAAGTTAGAAAAAGTTAAAACTTTACCTTACAGAAATAATTATGGGTATCTTTTTACGAGTGGGCCTAACACCTGGCATGGAATGGAAAAAAAGAAAATTCTAAAAGAGAGAAGATGTTTGCAAGTCAATTATGTGACTTTTGAAACAGATTGGAAAGTTGAGTAATTTTATTTTTCCCAATCAAATCTTGGAAACGAGTCAAAAACTTTAAAAATTCCATCTGACCATTGATTACAAACCTTCGAATAATTCTCGTCTGTAACATTTAAACATTCAAGAGTAGATAGATTATCAGCGTCTTTTTTAAGAACCGCAAAATCAATTGGAGGTCCAACAGTAAGATCACTTTTTAATGTAGAGTCCATCGAAATCAGTGCACAGCGTGATGCGTCACCAATTGAAACAGTTGGTTTTATAACTCTATCAAGAATAGGTTTTCCATATTTTACCTCTCCGATTACAAGGTATGGTTTACTATCTGCTGGTCTTATATAATTTCCTTGAGGATAAACCAAATATAATTCATGTTGCTGACCTTTTATCTGTCCTCCAACAATAAAAGTAGAACCTAGCAAAACGTTATCAGTATTTATTCCTTGGGGTGCTGAGTGTTCAATATTTAGCGAACCAACATACGATGCTATTTGCTCAAAATCACTACAAGTATTTAAATTCATTATACCAGATGAACTTTTTAGATCTTTTTCAATTGATTTAAAAACTGCTTGAGATGTTCCCAAATTTCCTGATGTTACAATTACAATGGTTCGATCACCAACATCATGAGTCATCATTTTAGAATAAATATTTACGTTATCTAAGCCAGCGTTTGTTCTTGAGTCTGAAGCAAAAACAAGACCGTCATTTGTTTTAATACCTATGCAGTAAGTCATCTCATCTTAATAATTAGTTAATTATAACATTTTTTCATAATCAATTAAAAGCATAACAGATATATCCAATATGCATTTGCTTATTTTATTCAAGTATTAAACACTAAATTATTATGGCTTCAAAGCTTTGGAAAAATTATAATTCAACACATGCATATGATGGCTATTTTACCAAGGATAATAAGCTTAGAAAACATGCTACAATTATTTCATCAATTTTAGAGAGATACGGTAAAAAAAAACTTCAAGAAATTGAAAAAAATTGTCAAAGCACAATAAGTGCAAGAGGAATAAATTTTAGAGTATATGCTGCTAATAATAGAGCAGAAGAAAAAAAATGGCCTCTTGATATAATTCCAAGAATAATCCCAAAAACACAATGGAACAAAGTCTCAAAAGGTTTAAAGCAACGTGTAAAAGCTTTAAATTTATTTATTGATGATGTTTATAATCAAAAAAAAATATTCAAAGATAATGTAGTTCCAAAAGAGATTATTTTTAAGTCACCTTATTATGTCAAGGAGTGCGAGGGATTTTCTCCCAAACATAAAGCCTGGTCAAATATCTCTGGTGTTGATTTAATAAGAAATACAAATGGTGATTATTTAGTCCTAGAGGATAATTTGAGAGTGCCCTCAGGTGTATCTTACATGCTAGAAAATAGAATGGTGATGAGAGATGTGTTTCCAGAATTATTTACAAGATATAAAGTTGCATCAATTCATCAATACACAAACAAATTATTCAACTGTATGGTTGAATGTATCCCAAAAAAAACTGTAAACCCACATATGGTAGTTTTAACACCTGGTATATATAACTCAGCTTATTTTGAGCACTCTTTTTTAGCAGATCAAATGGGAATTGCTTTAGTTGAGGGAAAAGATTTATTTGTTGAGAACGACATTGTTTATATGAAAACTGTCAAAGGTCCTCTAAAGGTTGACTGCATATATAGACGCCTTGATGATAATTTTTTAGATCCAAAAGTATTTTTCAAAGGCTCATTGATAGGTGTGCCAGGATTATTTAAGAGCTGGCGTAAAGGAAATGTTGGTATAATTAATGCTATAGGCACCGGAGTAGCTGATGACAAAGTTGTCTATTCTTATGTTAATAAAATGATCGTTTATTACCTCGGCGAACAACCAATCCTGAATCAGGTAGAAACTTACTTGTGTCACAATAAAAATGAAAGAAACTACGTAATTGAAAATATCTCTAAGTTAGTTGTTAAACCTGCTAATGCCTCTGGTGGTTATGGAATAATGATCGGTCCTAAAGCAGATAAAAAAGAAAGAGATGAAGTAATAGCTAAAATAAAGAAAAACCCAAGAGAATATATTGCACAACCACTTGAAACTCTTTCAACAGCACCAACAATCACTGAAAATGATATTGAACCTAGACATCTTGATTTAAGACCATTTGTTCTAAGTGGAAAAACCACCTATGTAAGCACAGGTGGATTAACGAGAGTTGCACTTAGAAAAGGAAGTACAATCGTTAATAGTTCTCAAGGTGGAGGTTCTAAAGATACATTAATCGTTGACGTGTAAAATTTATATATCCTGTAAAGAAGTAACTTCTAATTTTTTTGTTTTAAGTGATTTAATGGCCTCTAAACATGCTAGCGCTGTTGACATATTTGTACAATAGGGAACTTTATTTTTTAGGGTTCCCCTTCTAAGGGCTATTGCATCATTTAATCTGTGTTCACTATTCCCTCCACCAGTATTAATAACAAGACCAATTTTTTTAGAGTCTAATACATCCACTATATGAGGTGATCCACTACTGACTTTATTAATAATTCTACATTTCATCGCATGTTTTCTAATATATTCAGCTGTTCCTCTAGTTGCACAAAGTGTAAAATTCAATTTAATTAATTCTTTTGCCAAACCTATTCCTTCTTCTTTATGAGTATCTTTTAAGGAAATAAACGCTAACCCATCTTTAGGTAAAGAGTTAGCAGAGGCTATTTGGCTTTTAGCAAAAGCCATTCCAAAGTTTTTATCAAATCCCATTACTTCACCTGTTGATTTCATTTCAGGACCCAAAAGTAAGTCGCTATTTGGAAATTTGTTAAAAGGAAATACAGCTTCCTTAACCGCATACATTCCTTTGGATTTATCTCTTAAATTAAATTTTGATAATTTTTCACCCACCATTACACGAGATGCAATTTTTGCAAGCGGTAATCCTTTTGCTTTAGATACAAATGGTACAGTTCTACTTGCTCTAGGATTAACCTCAATTACGTAAATTTCATCTTTTTTAATTGCGTATTGAATATTCATAAAACCTTTAACTTTTAAAGCTAGTGCTAATTTCTTAGTTTGGTTTTCAATTTCTTTTATCAAGAATGGTTTTATAGATACAGGGGGCAAACTACATGCAGAGTCCCCGGAGTGAATACCAGCTTCCTCTATATGTTGCATGATCCCTGCAACATGAACTTGTTTTCCATCTGAGATGGCATCAACATCAACCTCCATTGCATGATCAATAAATTTATCGATTAAAATTGGATTTTCCTCAGCAGCCTTAAAAGCCTCTTCTACAAAATTTTTAAGCTGGCTTTTTTCATGAACAATTTCCATTGCTCTTCCACCTAATACATAAGAAGGTCTTACCATTAAAGGTAAACCAATTTTTTCCGAAATTTGTATTGCTTGTTTAAATGTTTTTGCAATCCCACTTTCAGCTTGTTTTAATTTCAGTTTATTTAACAAGTTTCTAAATCGATCTCTGTCTTCAGCTAAATCTATAGAAGTATATTGCGTTCCTAGAATTGGAAGTTTGTGATGATGTAAAAATTTTGCAAGTTTAATTGGCGTTTGTCCACCAAACTGAGCAATAATTCCAACAAGATTTCCTTTTTCTTGTTCTTTTTTAATAATATTAAAAACATACTCTTCTTTTAGAGGTTCAAAATAAAGTCTGTCACTTGTGTCATAATCTGTTGAGACCGTTTCAGGATTACAATTAATCATGATTGTTTCAAAACCAGCTTCCTTTAATGAAAAACTTGCCTGACAACAGCAATAATCAAATTCTATACCTTGTCCTATTCTGTTAGGACCGCCTCCTAAAATTATAATTTTTTTCTTTGAAGATGGATCTGCCTCACACTCTGAATTAATAGAGAAATTTCGTTGATATGTTGAATACATATAAGGTGTGAAAGACATAAATTCAGCAGCACAAGTATCAACCTTCTTAAATACAGGTAAAATTTTTAGTGCCGTTCTTTTTCTTCTAACAATATCTTCTGAAGTTTTGGTCAATTCAGAAAGTTTTTTATCAGAAAAGCCAATTGATTTTATTCTATTAAATTCAGCAAAATCCTTTGGTAAGCCTTTCTTTTTGATCATAGTTTCATTATCGACTATTTCTTTAATTTGCTCTAAAAACCATGGATCAATTTTAGATAATGTAAATATTGTTTTTAAGTTAATTTTCTTTCTTAATGCTTCAGCAACCACAAGAAGTTTATTTGGAATATTTGCTTTAAGTTTTTTTTTAATTTGCTTTTTATTTAGATCAAGCACTCTATCTAATCCTGAAAAACCTGTTTCAAGAGAAACCAATGCTTTTTGTAGCGACTCTTTAAAATTTCTCCCAATTGCCATTGCTTCTCCAACAGATTTCATTGAAGTACCTAATATTGCAGGAGAAGTTGAAAATTTTTCAAAAGTAAATCTTGGAATTTTTGTTACCACATAATCAATGCTAGGTTCAAAGGATGCTGGGGTAACTTTTGTAATTTCGTTTTTTAATTCATCCAGCGTGTAACCAACAGCAAGTTTTGCTGCAACTTTTGCAATTGGAAAACCGGTTGCTTTTGACGCGAGTGCTGATGATCTTGAAACTCTTGGGTTCATTTCTATAACAACCATTCGTCCATTTTTTGGATTGATTGCAAATTGAACATTTGATCCACCTGTCTCCACTCCAATTTTTCTTAAGCAAGCAATAGAAGCATTTCTCATAACTTGGTATTCTTTATCAGTGAGTGTAAGTGCAGGGGCAACAGTTACTGAGTCTCCAGTATGAATTCCCATAGGATCAACATTTTCAATAGAGCAGATAATAATACAGTTGTCTTTTTTATCTCTTACCACTTCCATTTCAAATTCTTTCCAGCCTTCCAAGCATTCCTCAACCAATACTTGGTTAACTGGAGACTCGTGAAGTCCACTTTTAATTATTTTTAAGTAATCTTTTTTATTTTTAGCAATACCACCGCCAAGACCTCCAAGTGTAAATGCAGGTCTTATAATTGCTGGGAGTCCTATTTTTTTTAAAACTTTTGATGCTTGATTGATATTATTGACAATCTCAGATTTAGGTAAATCTAAACCAATATCGATCATATTTTTTCTAAATTTCTTTCTGTCTTCTGCATTAGCTATTGCTTTAGAATTTGCGCCTATGAGTTCAATTTTATATTTTTTTAAAACTCCTTTCTTCTCAGCTTCCATTGCAAGATTGAGCGCAGTTTGACCTCCCATTGTTGGAAGAATTGCATCTGGTTTTTCTTTGATAAGTATTTTTTCTAAAACCTCTAATGTTATGGGCTCAATATATGTTTTGTCTGCAACATCTGGATCAGTCATAATGGTTGCAGGATTAGAGTTAATCAGTATTACTTTATAACCCTCATCTTTTAATGCTTTACAAGCTTGTGTACCTGAGTAATCAAACTCGCATGCTTGACCAATGATAATAGGTCCAGCTCCTACAACTAATATTTTTTTAATATCTTTTCTTTTTGGCATTGTTTTTCATGTTGTTGATAAATTCTTGAAATAGATAGACGCTATCCTGTGGTCCTGGGTTAGACTCTGGATGATATTGCACTGAAAATATTGGTTTGTTTTTAAGTCTTATTCCCTCAATGGTGTTATCAAATAGAGACTTATGAGTAACTTCAATTTTTTTAGGTAAAGTTTCCTCTACTACTACAAAACCATGATTTTGACTGGTGATTTCAACTTTATCATGGATTAAATTCTTAACAGGATGATTAGCCCCTCTATGGCCCAACTTCATTTTTTTTGTTTTACCACCTAATGCTAAAGCTAAAATTTGATGACCTAAACAAATTCCAAATATAGGTAAATTTTTTTTGATTAATTTTTTTAGTATTTCTATTGCATATTTTCCTGTCGCCGCTGGATCACCAGGACCATTGGATAAAAATATTCCATTTGGCTTGAGTTCTAGTATTTTTTCTGCAGAAGTTTTGCACGAAACAACCGATACCTTACATTTAAAGTCTGAAAAATATCTTAAAATGTTTTTTTTTATTCCATAATCAATTGCAACTACATGAAAAAGGTTTTTTTTATTCTTTTTATATCCTATTTCTTTTTTCCAAGTTTGAAGTCCTTTCCAAATATAGTTTTTTGATGTTGTAACAGTTTCTGCAAGATCAAGGTTTTTTAAACCACTCCATTTAATGGTTGAATTTGTTAACTTGCTTACATTAAATTTTCCATTTTTTGAGTAAGCAATTGTTCCCTTAGGTGCGCCCTTATCTCTAATAAAGTTTGTTAAACTTCTTGTATCTAGTCCTGTAATACCTACAATTTTATTTTTTTTGAGCCAGGCATCCAAATGTAAAAAAGCTCTATAATTTGATGGTGAGGTTATTTCTGAATTAAAGATTACCCCTCTTGTCCAGACTTTATCAGATTCTACATCTTCTTTATTAGTTCCAACATTTCCAATATGTGGAAAAGTAAAATTTATAATCTGACCTGCATAAGAAGGATCTGAAATTATTTCTTGGTAACCTGTTAAAGAGGTATTAAAGCAAACTTCTCCAGTTGCTTCTCCTTGATAGCCAATCCCAATCCCCTTAAAAACCTTCTTGTTTTCAAGAACTAAAACGCCTGTATTAATCTGTGAATTTTTTGAGTTTGTTTTTTTTGCTTTTTTGATCAATTACAACTCATGAGTTAAAGGTTAATACAATAATTGCTTTATTATCGCAACAGAGATGTATTATAAAATTGTAAAAAAACAATTTTTCTTTTGAAGAATTATTTCTTTGCAGTAGATTAAAAAATTATGCCCTTAAAAGATACTATCGAAAACGAATATAAAACTGCTCTTAAATCAAAAGATAAAAATAAAATATCAACCTATAGGTTAATATTGTCATCCATTAAGGATCTAGACATAGTTAACCGATCCGGACCTAATAAAAAAGATACTGACGATGAGGACATTAAGAAGCTTTTAAAAAAAATGGTTAAACAACGAGCCGAATCAATTGATATTTACAAAAAAAATAATCGAACAGATTTGTTAGAGGTTGAGCAAAATGAATATAATATTTTAACTGGATTTCTACCAAAGCAACTTGGAGAAGAGGAAACCAAAAAAATTTGTGCATATTTAATTGCTAAACTAGGTGCCAATTCAATAAAAGATATGGGTAAAGTAATGGGCGAATTAAAAAAAACTCATTCAGATGAAATTGATTTTTCTAAAGCAGGCCCGATGATCAAAGACCTATTAAATAAACAATGAAATATCCAAAAGAATACCTTGATGAAATTAAGACAAGGTTAAAAGTATCAACAGTTGTCTCAAAAACAGTTTCCTTAAAAAAAAGAGGCAAAGAGTTTGTTGGTTTGTCTCCATTTAAAAACGAAAAAACACCCTCATTTACGGTAAATGATGAAAAAGAATTTTATCATTGTTTTGCAACTTCAGAGCACGGAAATATTTTTGATTTTGTTATGAAAATTCAAAATCTTAAATTTGGAGAGGCAGTAAAACATTTGGCTCAATTAGCTGGAATGCAGCCCTATATGTTTTCAAAACAGGATGAAGAAAGAGAAAAAAAATGGAAAGAATATCAATCAATCTTTAGTCAGTACGTAGATTTTTATCACAATGAATTATTAAAAAATGAAGGTTATTCTATTGCTAGAGATTATTTAAAAAATAGATCTTTAAATAAAGATGAAGTTAAAAAATTTAAAATTGGATACATAGAAAAAAAATCCAAATTTCTTTGAAAACTTAAAACATAATTATAGTGAGCAAACTTTACTTGAAACGGGTTTATTTTACTTAGATGAAAAAAAGAAAATATATGTTGAAAGATTTAGAGGGCGATTAATTTTTCCAATCAATAATATCTCGGGTCAACCAATAGCTTTAGGGGGGAGAATAATCGAAAAGGTAGATTACTTAGCTAAATATATTAATTCCCCTGAAACAAATTTCTTTAAAAAAGGGTCTAACTTATATAATTTAGATTTAGCTCGGAAACTTTCTAATAAAATAGATCATATCTATTTAGTTGAGGGCTATATGGATGTTGTCAGTTTAAGTAAAAATGGGATTGATAATGCAGTTGCTAATCTTGGAACTTCTTTGACTGATAAACAAATTTTAACTCTTAACCAGTTTTTTGATGATATTATTATCTGTTTCGATGGTGATGAAAGTGGTTATAAAGCTGCATTAAGAGCAGCGGAAAACTCTATTAAAGAATTTAAACCAGAAAAAAATATTTCATTTTTATTTTTACCAGATAAGGAAGACCCTGATAGTTATGTTAATAAAAATGGCAAAGCTAATTTCATTGATTTTACTAAACAAAGTAAACTTTCTATCCATCAATTTATTTTTAATCATTATAAAAAAAAAACCAAAAATAATCCTTCTTCATTAGCAATTTTTGAAAAAAAATTGAGAAGTATTGCAAGTACAATTAAAGATGATTTTATTAAAAAATATGTACTAGAATATTTTTTAGAAAAAATTGCCGAATTAACACCGCACTCTAATCAAAATAAGAAAAAATTTTTTGTTAAAAAAACCAAATCACTAGATAAAACCAAGAATCATTTCAACGAAAGTCAATCATTGACAGGGGTTGAGCTTAAAGAGTTTTCTTTACTGTATTTAGTGATGAATAATTTGAATTTATTACAAGCAAATAGACATTTAATTGAAAATATTAAGTTATTTACTGAAGTTAATAAAAAAATATTTGAACTAATAATCGGCAAACTTAAATCTGGAGAGATAATCACAATAGAAGATTTAAAGTTAGATAGTCAGCTGTTAGAAAAAATAAACAAATTTGCACCCATCAAACATATTCTTAAAAACCAAGCAGATGATGATCAAAAAACCATTGAACTATTGGAAGATATTTCAAGAGATTTGATGAATTATGATCTTGAGTTTAGGATTCAAGAATTAGAATCGAAGTTCTCAGTTGATATGAGTGAGACTACATTTAATGAGCTTAAAGAGCTCAAAAAAAAGCAGAATCTCAATTAATTTAGCTAATTTAGTCATGGATTTTTACAGATTTGACATTATATAAGACTTCCAAACTTTTATTGCTGTGGAAAGAATTATAACAAAATCATTTGCTAGATTAATGGGTCGAGGAACTCATAGAGGGTTTATAACCTATGAGGAATTAAATAAGTCGCTTGGTAAAAGAAATTTATCTGATGCTAATTTAGCTCAAGCTTTTATACATATTTTAGATGAAAAAGTTTCTCTAGTAGAAAAGAAATCTGATTTTAAAATCTTAAGAAAAAAAGAAAATTCTAATAAAGAAGAAGGTAAAACTATTGAGAAAAGTGATGATCCTATAAGGATGTATTTGCGTGAAATGGGTGGTGTAGAACTTCTTTCCAGAGAGGGTGAAATTGCAATTGCAAAAAGAATAGAGGCTGGAAAAGATGTGATGTTGATTGCACTTTCTCAAAGTCCAATTACAGCTCAACAATTTTATGAATGGAATGAAAAAACTACAAAAAGATGAAATTTTAGTAAGAGAAATTATTGATATCGATACCAACTACATGGAAGATGAAACAACAGGACCAAGCGCTAAGCAAAAAAATGCTGGCGAGACAGATAAGGAAGAAGGTTCTTC
>CACLFK010000008.1 GCA_902606105.1 uncultured Pelagibacteraceae bacterium
TATGAAATTAAATGCTACTGCAGAGATGATACCTATTTCATGGAGAGAATTGGCTGAGCCCCATCCATTTGTGCCTGTTGAACAGATGGAGGGTTACAGAGAACTGTTCACTGATCTTAAAAATTGGCTAAGATCAATCACTGGTTTTTCTGGAGTTTCGCTTCAGCCAAATGCAGGTGCTCAAGGTGAATATGCAGGATTAATGGTAATACGAAAATATCACTTAGAGAGAGGTGATCAAAATAGAAATATATGTTTAATACCTAGCTCAGCACATGGAACTAATCCAGCAAGTGCACAAATGGTAGGAATGAAAGTTGTAGTTGTTGATTGTGATAAAGAAGGTAATGTAGATTTTGAAGATTTAAAAAAAAAAGTAGAAACACACTCAGAAAATCTTGGAGCTTTAATGGTTACATATCCTTCTACACACGGTGTTTTTGAAGAAAAAATATCAGATATATGCGATTTAATTCATAAGCATGGTGGTCAAGTTTACATGGATGGCGCAAATTTAAATGCACTTGTAGGAATTGCAAAACCTGGAAATTTTGGTCCAGATGTTTGTCATATAAACTTACATAAAACATTCTGTATTCCACATGGTGGAGGTGGACCGGGTATGGGTCCTATTGCTTGTAAAAGACATTTACAAGTTTATTTGCCCAATCATTCTGTTGTTAAAGATTGTGGTCCTTCAACTGGTATAGGTGCAGTTTCTGCGGCACCTTGGGGGAGCTCAAGTATTTTATCTATTTCATGGATGTATATAAAAATGATGGGATCCCAGGGTTTAAAATTAGCTACAGAAGTCGCAATATTAAACGCTAATTATATAGCTCATAAATTAAAAAACCATTTTCCAATTTTGTATAAAGGTACTAATGGAAATGTTGCTCACGAATGTATTATTGATATTAGATCAATTAAAAGTGAAACAGGTATAACGGAAGAAGATATAGCAAAAAGATTAATAGACTATGGATTTCATGCACCAACAATGTCATGGCCAGTTGCTGGTACAATGATGATAGAACCAACAGAGAGTGAAAGTTTAACTGAAATAGATAGATTTTGTGATACTTTAATAAATATTAAATCAGAAATAGAAATGATCAAGTCTGGTAAATTTGATAAAGTAGATAATCCAATTAAAAATGCACCTCATACTGACCTTGAGCTTTCATCAGATGAGTGGGAACACAAATATTCTAGACAACAAGCAGCGTATCCTGCAAAATTCTTGAAAACAAATAAATTTTGGCCTCCAGTTGCAAGAGTAGACAATGTGTATGGAGATAAAAATATTTTTTGTACTTGTCCAAATATGGATGAGTTTAAAGAAGATGCAGCATAAATAGTAATGAAAATTGCTGTTGTCGGCTCAGGTATTTCAGGTTTAAGTGCCGCATACTATTTGTCTAAAAAACATCATGTAGATCTCTTTGAAAAAGAAGATCATTTTGGCGGCCATTCTCATACTATAGACTTAACGTTTAGAGAAAAAAAAGTTTCTGTTGATATTGGTTTTATAGTATTTAACTTTCAAACTTACCCAAATTTAATAAATTTTTTTAAAGAAAATAATATTGAAATCGAAAAAAGCAACATGTCTTTTTCAGTTTCGGTTGATAATACGAATTTTGAATATTGTGGAAAAGGGATAAATGGTATTTTTTCTAACAGATTTAATTTATTTAATTTTAAATTTCTAAGGATGTTTTTTGATATAATAAAATTTTATAAAAAAAGTGACAAAGAAACAATTTTTGAGAGTAAATTAACTTTAGGTGAATATCTTGAAAAAAATAAATTATCAAAACCATTTATTGATTATCATATAATCCCCATGGTTTCAGCCATTTGGTCAATGCCACCATTAGAGGCAAGTAAAATGCCAATTAGTTTTTTTATAAAATTCTTTAAAAATCACGGTTTGTTTAAATTAAAAAATAGACCCCAGTGGTACACTGTAGCTAATAGAAGCAGAACTTATGTAAATCGGATTATTTCTAAAATTAGTGGAGAATATTATAAAAATTATAAAGTTCATAAATTAAAAAGAAAGTCCTCTGGTATTGATTTATACTATGGAGGTCAAAGTGATTTTTTTGATTACGATAAAGTGGTTATAGCAACTCACGCAGATGAAGCGTTAGAATTAATTGATGAACCATTAGAGGAAGAAAAAAAAATTTTATCTAATTTTAGCTATAAAGAGAACATTGCATACATTCATACGGACAGCAGAGCTATGCCTAAAAATAAAAAAGCTTGGTGCTCTTGGAATTCATCTATTGATGATAAAGATACTAAAAAGAATTCTATTAGTTATTGGCTAAATCTTTTGCAAAACTTAAAATGTAAAGAAGATATTTTTTTGACATTAAATCCATATTTTGAGATTGATAAGTCAAAAATACTCAAAAAAGTTACTTTTACTCATCCCTATTACGATCAGAGGGCATTAGATACTCAACACGAGCTTTCTAAATTACAAAATCAAAGAGATCTGCTTTTTTGTGGAAGTTATTTCGGTTACGGATTTCATGAAGATGGAATAAAATCATCCATTGAAATGCTGAAAAACCTTAATGATTAATTCTTGTATTTACACTGGAACAGTAATCCATAAACGATTTAAACCGAAAAAACACTTCTTTAAATACAAAGTATTTTCATTACTCCTAGACTTATCTGAATTAGAGACATTAAGTAATAAAATAAGTTTTTTTTCTTTAAATCGTTTTAATCTTATTAGTTTTCAAGAAAAAGATCATGGACAGAGAGATGGTACATCTCTTACTGAATGGGTTAAAAAAAACTTGCAACAAAATAATATTAATTCAGAAAACATTAAAATTAAAATTTTATGTTACCCGAGAATATTAGGATATGTATTTAATCCTCTTAGTATTTTTTTCGTTTATGATAACCAGGAACAGTTGGTATCAATCTTATATGAAGTAAAAAATACTTTTGGGGAACAACATACTTATGTATTTAAAGTGAATGATAAAAACAATTTAATAAAGAATAATTGTAAAAAGAAATTTCATGTATCTCCATTTATTGAAATGAATTGCCAATATTTTTTTAAAATATTAAAACCGGGAGATAGATTATCAGTAATTATTGATCAATATGACAAGGAAGGAAAAATTTTATTTGCTTCTCAAGATGGGGAAAGAAAAGAATTAAATAGTACACAATTAATTAAATCATATTTAAAACATCCTTTAATGACTTTAAAAATTATTTCTGCGATACATTTTGAAGCGTTTAAATTATGGATAAAAGGAATAAGGTTAGTCAAAAAAAAATTTAATATTAAAAATAATTTAACAGTTGAGAATTAATGTTTTTAAATAAAATATCAGACAAATTAGTTTTTAATTTTTTAAGTAAGATTGATTATGGATATCTTGAGATTAAAACTTTTGATGGAGAACTTCTCAATTTTGGAAATCAAGAGGAACCACTTTCTGCCAATATAATAATTAAAAAACCAAATTTTAATTATAATTTAATACGTGGTGGAAGTATTGGTTTTGCCGAATCTTATATGAGAGGTGAGTTTGAAACAGACAATCTTTCAAATTTAATTGAGCTTACTGCAAGAAATATAAAAATTATTCATAGGTTTTCTGGTTTACTTGATGTTCCAGTAATTAATTTTATTAAAAATAAAATTATTAAAAATACAAAAAGTAGAAGCAAGGAGAATATTGCTAAGCACTATGATTTAGGGAATGAATTTTTTGCACTATGGCTTGATGATACTTTAACTTATTCGAGTGCTATATTTAACGAAAATTCAAAAAACCTATCTGAGGCACAAAATAACAAATATCAAAAACTAATTGATCTTATTAGACCGAAAAATGGTGATAAAGTTTTAGAAATTGGTTGTGGGTGGGGAGGTTTTGCCGAGTATTTAGGTAAAAAATATGATGTAAAACTTGATTGTATTACTATTTCAAAAAAACAATTTGAATATGCTAAAGAGCGAATTCACAAATGTGGTTTAAATGAAAAAGTTAATATTGAGATAAAAGATTACAGAGATTTGCAGGGAAAATATAATTCAATTGCTTCAATAGAAATGATCGAGGCTGTTGGGTTAAACTATCTTGATGGATATTTTAAAACTATAAAAGATAATTTATCAGGGGGTGGTAAAGCAGCTATTCAAGCAATAACAATCGATGATAATTTATTTGATAGATATAAAAACAAACAAGATTTTATTCAAAAATATATATTTCCTGGGGGATTTCTTCCCAACAAAAACAGCATAAATAGATATGTTTCAGATAACGGGTTAACAATTAACTCATATATCTCTTACGCAGATCACTATGCCAACACTCTAGAAATTTGGAGGAATGAATTTGTGAAGAAATGGGAGTTAATAAAAAATCAAGGTTTTGATTTAAAATTTAAGAGAATGTGGGAGTTTTATCTATCTTACTGTGAAGCTGGTTTTAAATCAAAGAACATAGATCTAATTCAATTTTCACTTCAAAACAAATAACTGATAAAAAGGACATATATGCAAAATATTAAATTAATTAAATCTATTTCATTGATAATTTGTGCTTTCTTAATTACAAGTTGTTCAAATAATAGTGCTATGAAACCAGAAGATTTTAAAAATAAAGAACCAAGATTGATAATTGAAGAATATTTAAGTGGAAATGTTAAGGCCTGGGGTGTTTTACAAAATAGATCAGGTAAAGTTACAAGACAGTTTAACGCTGATTTAAACGGGACATGGGATGGCAAACAATTAGTTTTAAAAGAAAAATTTAATTGGGATGATGGAGAAGTTCAAGACAGAGAATGGACAATAAATAAAATTGATGAGCATAACTATGAGGGAACCGCAGGTGATGTTGTAGGTAAAGCTAAAGGTTATTCATATGGTCCAGCCTTTAAATTTGAATATGTTTTATTGGTTCCAGTAAAAGGAAGAGAATTAAAAATTACATTTGATGATTGGATTTTTAAACAGGATGACCGTGTAGCAATCAATAGAGCTACTATGACAAAATTTGGTTTTAAAGTTGCTGAGCTAACAGTAGTATTTGTTAAAGATTAATTATTTTTTTGATATTTTGTCAATCGACCTACTAAATAAAAATATAACTTACTAGGCAGAAAACTTAAAATTTTAAGTGTAATTGTAAGTGCTTTTGGAAAATGAATTTCAAAAGATTTTTTATTAACCAAACCATCATAAATTTGATCTGCAGCATATTCTGGTGTTTTTAAGAAAGGCATTTTAAAATCATTTTTATCTGTCATAGGAGTTTTTATAAATCCAGGTGATACTAAACAAACACGAACGTTAGATCTCTTAAAATCAAAATATAGGCTTTCAGCTAAATTATTTAATGCAGATTTAGATGGACCATAGCCTGTAGAATTAGGAAGACCCCTGTAACCAGCGATAGAGGAAACAATAGTAATTACACCATTTTTTCTGTCTTTAAAGTGTTGCTCAACAGCTTTAATGGTATTTACAGTCCCAAAAAAATTTACTTTAAACACCTCTTCCATTTGTTCTACATCAATATCTTTTTCTTTCCTAGGGTTCCATGTCCCTGTTGAAAAAAAACAAATATCGATATCATTAAATTTATTTTTAATTTCATTGAATACCTCAAAACAATTTTCTTTACGAGTAACATCTAAAGGAAAAGCTGTAATATTTTCATATTGACCACAAAGTTCATTTAATAATTCCACTCTCCTTGCAGAAACCGCAACATTCCATCCTTTACTAGAAAATTTAACAGCTAGGGCCTTACCGATACCTGTACTCCCCCCTGTGATCCATATTGTTTTTTTATTCATAGTTAATCGTATATATTACTAACATGTTTAAAAATAAATTTTTAACTTTTATATCCTTTCTTCTGGTCACTTTTGGAGCTTCAGCTATTGGAAGCTTAGCAACAATTAATTATAAAGATCCATGGTACTCATTATTGAATAAACCAATCTTTAATCCTCCAGATTGGGTTTTTGGACCTGTCTGGACGACTTTGTACTTGATGATGACACTTGCAATATGGTTATTTTGGCATTCAAAGAGTAGGAATAAAAATACAGTTTATGTTTATTTAATTCACCTAGTGTTTAATACTGCTTGGAGCGTAGTTTTCTTTATTTTTCACAATATGGTCTTAGCTTTATTTGTGTTAATTTTATTAATTGGACTGATAATTAATCTCATTTTAAGATTTAAACGTGTCAATGTAGTTAGTTCCTATTTAATGATTCCTTATTTACTTTGGTGTAGCTTTGCACTATTTCTCAATATTAATCTTATAATGATAAATTAATATGGATGACGTTGTAGTAATAGGTGGTGGTATAATTGGAGCAGCAACAGCTTACTTTCTATCTAAAGAAGGTAGAAAAGTAAAAGTGATTGAAAGAGATCCTACCTATAAAACTGCTTCATTCCCACTATCTTTGGGCGGGTTTAGAAGACAATTTTTTCAAAAAGAAAATATTTTATTAGGAAAATTTGCTAGAGAATTTATTAATCAAATACCACAATTATTAAAAACTGAAAAAAATCCAAACCCTACTGCTAGTATGGTAACAAATGGTTATTTACTAATGTTTGGACCTGAGCATGCTGAAGAACAATACAGAGCATTAGAAAATCACAAAAAGTGTGAAGCAGGAACAAAAAATATTAAAGGGTCAGAATTAACAAAAATATTTCCTTATATAAATAATGAGGGAATAGAAACTGCAACTTACACTGATAATCAAACGGAAGGATGGATTGATCCGTTTCTTTTTCACAGCGCTTTAAAAAGTAAAGCAATTGAGCTTGGTGCTGAATTTGTTAAAGGAGAAATTAAAAGTATTGAAGATGTTAAGGCTAAAACAATTGTTTCTGCAGCAGGTTGTTGGACAAAAAAATTACTTGAAGATATTCCTGTTGTTCCTCAAAAACACACAGTTTTTAGGGTAAAATGTCCAACCTATATAAAAGAAATGCCTTTAAGTGGTGATTTAACAACAGGTGTTTATTGGCGACCAGAGGGTGGTGAATATTTAGCAGGATCACCTCTTTCAGTATTTGATGCAGAGGATTTAGAGCCAGCATGGAACGATTTTGAAGAATTAGTTTGGCCAGCATTAGCAAAAAGAATACCAGCTTTTGAGGAATTAAAATTAACAGGTGGGTGGGCTGGTTACTACGATTGCAATAAATTAGATAACAATGCAGTAGTTGGAAAACATCCAAAATATGAAAATGTATATATGGCATCTGGTTTTACTGGTAGAGGTTTAATGCAAGCTCCTGGCGTTGGTAGAGCTTTAACAGAATTAATAACAACAGGATCTTATCAGACTATAGATATTAGTGATTTTTCAGTTGAGAGAGTATTAGGTAATAGTGCAAGACATGAGCCTTATGTCCTTTAAGTTCTATGTACCACAAAAGGTTTTATATTTTTCTTTGCCCAAAGGTGCAGGTGATTGGAATTCAGAAATATTTTTAATATCATAAGGATTTTTTTAACACAGACAATAATTTGGTCATAATATCAAAATTGTTATTATTCGCAGCTAATAATGCTTCTTCAACTTTGTGATTTCTTGGAATTATATTTGGATTTACTTTCTGCATAAGTTGAAGTTGTTTTTCTTTAGTTGAATTATTTAAAGATGATCTTGCTTTCCAGCTATTTAGCCATTGATTAAAACTTTTGCCCGTATAAATTTTATCATTAATAGAAACCCCCATTAAGTAACAAAATGTATTTGTATAATCAGCTTTATTTTTTTCCATCCAATCCATTAAAGATTTGATTAAATTCTTATCATTCTTTTCTTCTCCAAATAAACCCAGCTTATCTCTCATCATACTCAACCATTTGTCTTCATAAATTTTCTGAAAATTGTCAATTATTTCAGATGCTATTTTAATTGCTTTATCCTCGTTTGTATCAATTATTGGAATCAGACACTCAGCAAATCTTGCTAAGTTCCATTTAGCAATTGGTGGTTGATTTGAATATGAATATCTACCAAATTTATCTATTGAACTAAATACGGTTTTAGGATCATAATGATCCATAAAAGCACAAGGACCATAATCTATTGTTTCTCCTGAGATAGTCATATTGTCTGTATTCATAACACCATGAATAAAACCAACTCTCATCCAATCAACTATAAGATCACATTGTTTTTGTAAAACGAGATTTAATAAATCTAAAGCTTTATTTTGCGAAGATTTTAACTCGGCAAAATGTCGATTAATTGTATAATTAACTAACATTTTTAATTCTTCAACATTTTGTCTGGCTGCAATATATTGAAAAGTGCCAACTCTTATATGACTTGATGCTACCCTGGTTAAAATTGCTCCTTGTAATAAATTTTCTCTGACAACTTTTTCACCTGTTTTGACTACAGCAAGACTTCTAGTTGTTTGAATATTTAAATAATGAATAGCTTCACTTATAATATATTCTCTTAGCATTGGCCCTAATGCAGCACGTCCATCACCACCTCTGGAGAACGAAGTTCTTCCGCAACCTTTGAATTGAATATCAAAACGACTATTTTTATTTACTAAATGCTCACCTAATAAAATTGCTCTGCCATCACCCAACATAGTAAAATGACCAAACTGATGTCCTGCATATGCTTGTGCAATAGTGTTCGTATTATAAGGCAATGAATTCCCAGAAAAAATTTCAGCTAATTTTTTTTTATCTATCTTTGAAAAATCTAAATTTAACTTTTTAGCAAGTTCTTCATTTAATACTACTAACTCAGGATCATGAACTGGTGTGGGTTTTATATTTTCTTTAAAAGTTTCAGGAAGCTTTGAATATGAATTATCAAAATTCCAATTGATATAATTTTTCACAGGTTTATAAAGTTCCAAATATTATTTAAAATTTCTTACTATTTTCAAGTTTTTTATATTCAATATATTATAGAGTTTAGATTGAATAATTAAAGGTGGTCTATTTTAGTAAACCACCTTTAATAAGTTTTAGTGTAAGTTATTTTTTCTTGTACTTAGCTGCTTCCTCTGATCCACCTGTGGCTGATCCTTTACTATACGAGTGAGCACCCATACCAGCTAATTGACCATCTTTAACAATAAGGTATTGATTTCTGATTTCGCTACCTGCAAAGAAACATTCCAAAATTTCTCTTACTCCATCAGCATATCTTGCTTGAGCAGATAATGAGGTTCCAGATGTATGTGGTGTCATTCCATGATTTGGCATAGTTCTCCAAACATGATCATTTGGAGCTGGCTGTGGAAACCAAACGTCTCCGGCATATCCACTTAATTGTCCACTTTCTAAAGCTTTAGCAATAGCCTCACGATTGCAAATTTTACCTCTAGCAGTATTTACAATGTATGCACCTTTTTTCATTTTACCAATCATTGCTTCATCAAATAAGTTTTCAGTTTCTGGATGGAGAGGACAATTAATTGTCACAACATCACAAACTTTAACCATTGACTCCACAGAGTCATGAAAAGTTAAATTTAATTCTTTTTCAACACTATCAGGCAATTTATGCCTATCAAAGTAATGTAAATGTACATCAAAAGGTTTCATTTTTCTTAGCGCATCTAAACCAATACGACCTGCAGCTACAGTTCCTATATGCATACCTTCAACGTCATAAGATCTTTGTACAGCATCTGCAATATTCCAGCCTCCTTCATTAACAATCCTATGTTGATTATGATAATCCCTCACCATTGAAACAATCATCATAACTATATGTTCAGCTACTGATCTTGAATTACAAAATGTAACTTCTACCACATCAATTTTGTTATCCATTGCTGCTTGTAAATCAACATGATCTGATCCTATTCCTGCAGTAATAGCCATTTTTAAATTTTTTGCTTTTGCAATTCTCTCTTTCGTTAAATAATAAGGAAAAAATGGTTGAGATATAACTATATCAGCATCAACTATATGTTTATCAGCTTCACATCCATCGCCATCTTTACTATTTGTAACAATAAATTCATGACCATTAGACTCTAAATATTTTCTTAATCCCAATCCACCTGAAACGCATCCTAATAACTCTCCTGGTGTAAAGTCTCTACCTTTTGGACTAGGTAAAGTCATTCCATCGGGATATTTTTCTAATTTAGGAAGATCACCAAGGGGATATGATTTTGGCATTCCACCTTTTGGATCATCATATAATACACATAATATCTTCATTTATTCTCCTGTATGTAATAAAACATTAATTTATTTTTTGGCCATCTAACCTTATTTTTGAGAGGCTAGCAAACAAATTATTTCTTAGACGGATAATTTTTTTTTAGAATAAATCGATTAATAATTATTGCGAAAATAATAATAATTATTGAACCAGAAATCACTGGGGTTAGCAAGTAGTCTAATGACACACTACCCAAGATGACTATGATTGGATTACCACCAGCAGGAGGATGAGTAACATTTAGCAATATCATTAAACCAACTCCAAAACCAACAGCTAAAGGTATTGTTAAATATATTGGCAAAGGGACAAAGTATAAAAAAATTATTCCTACAAGTGCAGTAAGAAGATGACCAAAGAAAACATTTTTTGGCTGTGCAAAAGGACTTTCCGGGTATCCGTAGAGTAATACCATTGAAGATCCAAATGAAGCAATTAAAAATATTCCATACTCGGTTTTATAAGTAAGAAGAGTTAATATTCCTATTGTGATAACTGAAAATAAACCTGCAAAGAATGATTGTCTTATATTTCCCATAATTTAATTTGATACTATTTTTTTTAGTGCGTTAAAAGGAAGAAGAATACATTCCTTTCTAGATATATTATTATGGTCAAACAATTTACTTAAAAAAGACCATTTTTTTTCTATAGTTTCATGATTTTTATTAAAAAAAGATTTTGCAAAATTACAGAGTTCATTAATTTTATTTTTTTTTGAGTTAATTAAATTTTTTGACAATAAACTTGCGGTAGCTTGACAATAAATACATGATTTTCCCTGATAACCAAAATCAATCAGTTTTTCATCTTTTATTACAAGCTTAATTTGTATTTCATCACCACATAATGGATTTTTGGATTTAGCAAAGTGAGTATAGTTTTTGATATTTTTATTATTCTTTGTGTCAGAAGCGATTTCTAAAATTTTAAGATCCATAATATTTCTTTTAATCAAGAGTTAATGTTTTATATTTTGTCTCATGGACCATAACAGTATTTTAGGCACTGTGCTAGCAGGCGGAATGTCTTACAGGTTTGGAGAAGATAAATCTCAAGTAAAATTAGATGGAAAGCTCCTTATTGATTATATTTTATCAGAAATAGTTGATGAATTTAAAGAAATTTTGATAGTGACTAATAATCAAATTACATTTCACAAATCTAAAAAAATATCAACAATTAAAGATTTTAAAAAAGGACAAGGACCTCTAGGTGGAGTTTTAAGTGCAATGAAATGGGCAAAGGAAAAAAATAGTAATTATAGATGGATCTCAACTTTTCCAGTAGATACGCCATTTTTTAAAAAGGAGATTTTAAAAAAGTTTTTAAGTGAAATAAATGTAGAAGAAAGTAAACTTTTTTTTATTAAATCAAATAATATAAGACATAATATTTTTGGCTTATGGTCTATCGATTTAATGGAAAAATTAGAGGAAGATTTAAATAAGGGACATAAAAAAGTTGAAACATGGGCAAATAGTATTGGAGTAAAAATTATAAATATAGAATTTATGTGTAAAGATCCTTTTTTTAATATCAACACTAAAGATGACTTAGAAATAGCAAAAGAAAAGATAAAAAATGATTAGTTATCAAAATTCAATAAAAATCTTAAACAGAGGTAGACTTAATATCAAAAATGAAAATATTTTAAGCACAAAATCTTTAAATAGAGTTTCTTCTTCAAATATTTATTCAAAATTTAATTATCCAGCTGGAAATAATGCTGCTTTTGATGGTTATGCAGTTAATTCAAGTGATACTAAAAAATTAAATAGACTAAAACCGAAAGCCTTCAAAATAATAGGATCTATATCTGCTGGAGATAAGCCATTTAAGAAAAAAATTAAAAAATTTGATGCAGTAGAAATAATGACTGGAGGAATTATTCCAAAAGCTTTTAACACAATTATTCCAATAGAAAGAATTAATTTTTACCCAAATAAAAAAATTAGAAAATTTATCATGATTAATAAAAAAATAACTAAATATGATAATGTAAGATTTGCAGGGTCTGATTATAAAAAGGGTGAACTTGTTATAAAAAAAAATTCTATAATTTTACCAAAACATATATTGGCTATAAAAACTTTGGGTATAAAAAATATTAAGGTTAAAAAAAAAATAAATATTTTATTTTTTTCAACAGGGAATGAGATCTCTAATAAGGATATCATAGCTAATTGGAAAGTTAGAAATTCTAACAGTCATTATATAAAGAGCCTAAATAATAATTTTTTATTTAATTTTAAAAATGGAGGTATACTAAAAGACAATCATCAAAACATTTTTAAGTATAAAATTAAAAAAATATTGAATTCTAAGATAGATATTATCATTACCTCCGGGGCGGTTTCAGCTGGAAAATTTGATTACATACCAAGTGTTGTTAAAACACTGAATTTGTCTCATTTTTTTAAAAGTGTAGCAATTAGACCAGGTAAACCAATTCTATTTGCCAAGGTTCAAGGTAAACAAAAAGCTATTTTTGGTTTACCTGGAAATCCAATGTCATCAACTGCTTGTTTTAGATTTTTTGTTTATCCCTATATTTCAAATCTTTTAGGTTTAAATGTAGAAAAACCAGTTAAAGCTATTTTAAAAAATGATTTTTTAAAAAAGAAAAAATTTACTAGATTTGCAAAGAGCAAACTAAACACAACCAAAGATGGAAAAATAGAAGTTAGTATTTTAAAAGGTCAGGAGTCATTCAGAATTAAATCTTTTGTTAAATCAAATATTTGGGCTTTATTACCATCAGGAAAGTCTAAATTTAAAAAGGGTGAGATCATTGATTGTTATTTTCCGAACAATCCAAATCAAAGTTTGATTTAGTAAATACATTTTTGTTGTAGAAAATTCTATTTAGAACTAGATTTCTGCATATGTTAGAGCTCAAAAGTCCTAAAATCGCTGTTCCTGTTGTTTTGTTTGCTGGACTATTGTGGTCGTTTGGCCCTTTGGTTGTAAGGTATATGGATAATCCACATCTAGTTCCTTGGCAATATATCTTTGGAAGAGGTCTTACTATTTTTATTTTGTTAAATCTTTATTTATTTTTTGAAGAAGGAAAAAATTTTTACAAAAATTATTATAAAATTGGCCTGTCAGGATTAATTGGTGGTTCAGGTCTTGGGATTGCAATGATTACTTTTATTTATTCAATCACGAATACTAGTGTTGCTATAACTTTACTATGTCTTGCTGCAATGCCCTTTTTTACAGCATTATTAGCTTTTTTATTTTTAAGAGAAAAAATTTCTTTTAATGTCTGGGTATCAATTATTATTGCTACTATCGGTATACTAATTATGGCTATAGGCAACAATGGTGAAAAATCTTTAATAGGTTTTGTATTTGGACTTACATCCTCAATAGGCTTCTCAGTTTTTTCTGTAACTTTAAGATGGAGAAAAGAAACTCCTAAATTTACTACAGTTGCTTTTGCTGGTTTTTTTTGTTTTGTATTTGCTTCAATTGCAATTATTGCAAATGATTTAGTTTTTTTTTCTACAAGTTATAATGGATCATTATTTTCTCTTCATGGTACTTTAGTGTGTTTTGGATTAATTTTGTACTCAATTGGCTCTAAAGCAATACCTGCTGCTGAACTAACTTTATTATCATTAACAGAAGTTATCGGTGGAATATTCTGGGTATGGTTACCATTATTTGGCATCAATGAAGTACCTGATACAAATACAATTATTGGTGGTTTTTTTCTTTTTGTATCAATAATCTATTACAGTCTTATTATGCGATGGAATAAAAGATATATCGCCTTAAATTAATTTATGAGTAAAAATAATATTATTGTTAATAGTTGGAATGAGTGGGATCCTCTAAAACATGTTATAGTTGGTAAAGCTGATGGTACTTGCATTCCTGCGCCAGAACCAGCTTTAGATGCAAAAGTTCCTGAAGATAGTGATATGAGAGGACAGTTTGGACCAAGAACGAAAGACACAACAGATAAAGCTAATCAATTATTAGATGATTTTGCAGCCTTGCTTGAAAATAGAGGAATTAAAGTTGATCGACCAACCCCTATCAACTTTAATCAAAAAACTTCAACACCTGATTGGGAAGCGGAAACCATGTTTGGCTGTATGCCTCCAAGAGATGTTTTGTTGACTGTTGGAAATGAAATATTGGAGGCAACAATGAGTTACCGTTCCAGATGGTTTGAATATTTATGCTATCGGCCGCTATTACAGAACTATTATAATCTAGATCCAAATATGCGACATGAGTCTGCTCCAAAACCAAGATTAACAGAATTAGATTATAGAAAAGATTATCTTTCAGATAAAATTGGAGTTGATAAAAGATTAGAGTGGACTGAAAAAAAGCTCTTTGTAACGACAGAGGAGGAACCTTTATTTGATGCAGCAGATGTTTTAAGATTTGGAAAAGACCTAGTAGTACAACATGGTTTTACTACAAATCTAAAAGGTATAAATTGGCTCAAAAGACATTACAAAGATCATAGAGTTCATGCAGTAAATTTTCCAGGTGATCCATACCCAATCCATATTGATGCAACCTTCACTCCAATTAAAGAGGGATTAATTATTAATAATCCACAAAGAAGATTGCCTAATGAACAGAGAAAACTATTTGAAAATAATGGTTGGGAAATAATTGATAGCGCGCAACCTGCACATAACGAGCCACCACCTTTATGCTATTCATCTACTTGGCTCTCCATGAATGTACTTGTTTTAGATCCAAAGACTGTTTGTGTTGAAAAAAGTGAAATTTATCAAGCTGAACAACTAGATAAGTTAGGAATGGAGGTCGTTCCAGTGGAACTAAGAGATGCTTATGCATTTGGTGGAGGTCTTCATTGTTGCACAGCAGATGTTTATAGAGACGGTGTATTAAAAGATTACTTTCCAAAGCAATAATTATGGTGCAGATTAAGACTAAAAGAGAAAGAGTACAATTTGCTTCAGACAATGTTACGGGAGCATGTCCTGAAGTTTTAGAAGCAATTCTAAAAGCAAATGATGGCGATAGAACCCCTTATGGAAATGATCAAATATCCACGGATTTACAAAATAAATTTTCAGAAATTTTTGAAAAAAAAGTAATTGTTTTTCCTACTGCATCTGGAACAGCTTCTAACGCGTTGGCGCTTTCAACAATGACACCATCATTTGGTAATATTTATTGTCATAGATTTTCACATATAAATACTGATGAATGCGGAGCACCTGAATTTTATACTGGAGGTGCAAAATTAGTTAATATTTATGGTGATGACGGAAAAATTACAGCTAAAGAACTAGATGAAAATGTAAATGGTAAAGATATTGTTCATCATACTCAACCTTCTTCAGTAAGCATAACACAATTAACTGAAACTGGAGAGGCTTACCAGTTAGATGAGATTAAAGAAATTTCTGATGTTGCACATCACCATAAATTAAATATCCATATGGATGGTGCGAGATTTGCAAATGCATTAATATCTTTAAACTGTTCACCAGCAGAAATGACATGGAAATCAGGGATAGATGTATTGTCTTTTGGGGCTACTAAAAATGGCTGTTTAGCAGCCGAGGCAATTATTTTTTTTAAACCTGAATTAGTTGGGAACTTACCTTTTTTAATGAAAAGAGCAGGGCATTTATTATCTAAGATGAGTTTTGTCTCTGCCCAATTAGATGCTTATATTTCTAACGATGTTTGGTTAAAAAATGCAAAGCATGCCAATTTAATGGGTAAAAAATTAAGCAATGGATTAAACAAATATCCAGAAATTAAACTTGCATATCCAACCCATGCAAATGAGATATTTGTAAAAATTCCTGAGAAAATTATTAAGCAATTGAATTCTGAAGGATATACAATTAATGATGATGAGTGGGATGGTAAAGCTGTTAGGCTTGTAACTGCCTGGAATACTGATCCTAATGATATTGATAATTTTTTAAATATAATTAAACCTTAGATCAATTAGGGCTTTGTCTTAAATAATTTATGTATTTAATTACCTCGTCGAATTTACTGTCATCTATATCTTTGTAGCTATTATTAAATTTATTTTTAACAGCAAGCGCTACATGTGCATAAGGATTACGTCCTTTAGGGTGATTTGGATGTTCTGGTAATTGACCTTCCAAATAATCGCCAGCTTCCTGAATAATTTTCCAGAGTTTACTTGCGTTTTCTTTGTTCATATTTCTGCATCGATGCTTTATCTAATTCTAGCATAGTGAATAGCATAGTTTATAATTTTAGTAATTAAATTTTAAAAATGATTAAAGAATTTAACATTAATTTTACTGAAAAAGAGATTTCTTTGATTTATCAAAAAGTTAAACATTATCCTTGGGATTCAGTAAAGGATTTAGATGGCTGGGAACATGGAACTAACAAAAAATATTTAAAAGAGTTATGTGATTATTGGATTACTAAATTTGATTGGAGCAAACATGAGTTAGAAATAAATAAATTTAATAATTATACAACTAAAATAGAGGGTATAAAAATTCATTTTATCAAAATAAAAGGAAGCAGCGAAAATTCAATGCCATTACTTTTGATGCATGGTTGGCCTGGATCCATAATTGAATTTCTACATATTATTGAAAAACTTGCTCATCCAGAAAAATTTGGAGGAGATAAAAAAAACTCTTTTGATGTAATAGTCCCTTCTTTGCCAGGATTTGGTTTTTCAGGAAGTCCATCAAAGCCAATGGGGCCAAGAAAAATGTCTGAAATATTAAATAAACTAATGATTGAAAATCTTGGTTATAAAAATTATATGGCTCAAGGAGGTGATTGGGGCGCAACTATTGCTAATTGGCTAGGTTATGATCATTCAAAATATTGTAAAGCAATTCATATAAACTGTCTAACTATGCGTCACCCTGAAGGTCCACAATCTGATGAAGAAAGAAATTGGCAAAAAAAATTTAATGAAGATCAAATTATGCAAGAAGGATATAGAACTCAACAAGCAACAAAACCTCAATCTTTAGGTTATGGAATGATGGACAGTCCAGTTGGTATAGCCGCCTGGATAACTGAAAAAATGTACTCATGGTCAGATTTAAAGAATAACGATATTGAAAGTGTTTACTCTAAAGATACGTTATTAGCGAATATAATGATTTATATTTTAACAAAGACATTTGATACAGCTAGTTGGATTTATTTTGGTAGAAGAGAGGAAGGAGGAAGATTTTTTCCAAAGGATTTTAAAAAAATTGAAATTCCAACAGCAGCAGCAATATTTCCAGCTGAAATGTCTGAATGGCCGCCTAGGTCTTATGTTGAAAGAATATTTAATATTAAACAATGGAATGAAATGCCAGCAGGAGGTCATTTCGCTGCATTAGAAAAGCCGGATCTTTTAGTTGATGATATTATAAAATTCAGAAGAAGTTTAAGATATGATCCTTATGATGAAAGAGGTGGTCAATTTAATCATTGAGAATTCTAATATCTTTTTCATCAAGAATTAAAAATACTTCTTCACCAACTTTGAATACATGATTTGTATCTCCAGAAATAACGTATAATTTTCCTATATCAGAATTTAGAATATATTGATAACTGCTACCAACAAAAGAAGCATTATTTACTGATGCATGAATACAATTATTATTATTAGTTGTTTCAATTCTAATTTTTTCTGGTCTCAAAGCAACAGAAACTGAGTTTTCAAAATTCTTGTCACTTTCAATCTTAATTCTCATTTCTGCCAGTTTTAATTCATATGTATTGGATTGCTTACTAACTATTTCAGCTTTAACAACGTTTGCGTCACCAATAAAATTTGCAACAAACTTATTTTTTGGAAAGTTATAAAGATCTTTAGGATTTCCATCTTGAGCAATAACAGCATTATTCATTACAATTACTTTGTCAGATATTGCTAAAGCTTCTTCTTGGTCATGAGTTACATAAATCGTGGTTACACCAAGTTTTTGTTGTATTTCTCTTATATCTTCTCGGACCTGCCTTCTTAATTTTGCATCTAAATTTGAAAGAGGTTCATCGAAAAGCAATACTTTTGGTTCTAAAACAATTGCTCTTGCAACAGCAACCCTTTGCTGTTGTCCACCTGATAGTTCTGATGGCATTCTATTTTCGTATCCTTCAAGATTTACAAGTTTTAGTGTTTCCAATGATTTTTGGATATACTCTTCCTTTTCTATATTTATCATTTTTAAACCATAAGAGACATTTTCAATAACACTCATATGCGGAAATAAAGCGTAAGATTGAAATACCATTGATACATCTCTGTCAGTTGCAGGCAATAATGTTACGTCCTCATCATCAACTAATATTTTACCACTTGTAGCTCTTTCGAGACCTGCAATGATTCTTAGTGAAGTAGTTTTTCCACAACCTGATGGACCAAGCAAAGTAGTTAAAGTTCCAGCTTCAAATTTACAGCTAACATTATCTACTGCTGTAGTTTCATTAAATTTTTTTGTTATGTTTTCAAACTTTACTTCTGCTTTTTTCATTATCCTAAATTTCCTTGTAAAATTCCTGCGGCCTGATCTCTTCTTCCTAATTTACGTTTTCCTATAATTAATTGCATCAAAGTAATTGTAATCAGCATTACTACAATTAAAGCAGATGAATACACTATTGCAAGGCCGTAGTCATTATTTTCTAATCGTCCTAGTATGTATGAAACAGCTAAGTCGTAATTTGCACTTACCAAGAAGATAACTGCACTAATTGCTGTCATGGCTCTTACAAAACTAAAAACTAAAGATGCTGTAATAGCAGGTTTAAGTAATGGAAGAATTATGTTTCTAAATGTTTGAGAGCTTGAAGCATTTAAAGTTGAAGAAGCTTCATCCAAATGTGGATCTAGTTGGTTCATAGCAGCTATCCCTGCTCTTACTCCCACAGGCATGTTTCTGAACACAAATGCAATTACTAAAATTATTCCTGTTCCAGTCAACTCAAGAGGAGGAACATTAAAGGCAAAAACGTAACTTACACCAATAACACTTCCAGGTATTGCAAAGCTTAACATCGTACCAAATTCAAAAGCGTTTTTACCCCTAAACTTATGTCTTGTTAGTAAATAAGCAGTTAAAATTCCTATTGCAGCAGTAGGAAAAGCTGAAATTATTGCTATCGTAAATGTAGTATTAAAAGAATTCCATGCTGTACCGGTCCATAACAATCCTCTTTCTTTGACCCAATCAACGCTAAAAGCCTCAATATAATGTTTTAATGTAAAGCTATGATCAACACCCCACATTTCAACAAAACCTCCAAACATGATCATTACATAAATTACAAAAGTAATTGATGCCCAAGGAAGTACAGCTGAATAAATCATCCATTTTGCTTTTTTGGGAAGTTCAGGATGAACTCCACTATCGCCTTTTCCAGAAATTGAAATATATGATTTTTTTCCTAACCATTGATTTTGAAGATAAAATACTACTAGAACAACTGATAATAAAATCATAGCAAGAATTGCAGCTTTAGTTTCATCATATTGCGCACCAACAATTGCAAAAAATATTTCAGTAGACAAAACATCATATTCAGCACCAAGTACTAACGGATTACCAAAATCTGCTAAGCTTTCAATAAAACCAAGTAAAAATGCATTTGCTATTCCTGGTCTCATCAATGGTAATGTAACTGTTTTGAAAACTTGCCACCTTGATGCTCTTAATGTTTGTGAAGCTTCTTCCATTGATGGACTAACACTTTCAAGTTCATCATCGATTTTTATCTTTCCCTCACCTGATAAAGACAATTTTTTATTATTATATTTAATATTTAATTTCTGGTTTTTAAAATTAATATTCTCATTAGCGGATGGGAAAAAAACATCAATAAAATCTTGTTTTTTTAAATTAATAGCATCTAAAGTTATATTTGACTGAATATTTAAATTTTTATCATTATTTTTTAAAATATAATTAATTTTATTAAAATTTTCTTCTAATTTTATTTCTCCCTCACCATTAATTGATAATAAATTTTTACTATACTCTAATTTTAACTTATGATTTTTTAAAACAATTTCCTCATTTACTTTTGGGAAATAGTCTAAGATATAGCTTTCTCTCTTATATTTAAGGTGATCTAAATCAATATCAGACTTAAGAAATATATTTTTAAATTTAAAATTTTTATTAAGCTCAAAACTAAAATTGTTAATTGAGCTAAAAATCGTGTTATCAAAATTTAAATTTTTTAAAGTTAAGTTTACTACTTTTAAAAAATTATTTGATAAAATAGAATTTTTATTTTCAATAATTCCATCGACGTAAAAAATATCTTCTTCGTGATTGACATCTATTTTTTTTGAAAAAAAATTAATTTTATTTGTTGCAAATTTTATTTCTTGGAATTTAAATTCTCGTTTCTTTAGGTTAAATATAAAATTAATTTTTTCGAAAATATAATTATTGAATATTTGAATTTTTCCATTTTTTATTATGCCTTTTACTTCATAGTCATCTTTAATTTTCCCATTTTCATCATAATTGATTTTTAAATCCAATATTACATGACCTTTTTTTATAATTTTTTCTAAAATAAATAATTCCGGACCCTTGTAAGCCGCTCTAGCAAATTTAATTAAATCACCTATCGGCAACGATTTTGATCCTATTTCAAGATTTGATGAAACAAATTTATTTTTAATTATTGATGCAAGAGATACTTCTGTTTCTATATATTCTAATTCAAGTGGTTTATTATAATAATAGACAGTAGCACCAACTGTTTTGGCATTAAATTTTAAACTGAAAGGATCTAATTTCAATTTTATTTTTTTTAGATCGAGTCGTAAATTTTTATTACTCTCGCTAATTTTATTTTTGATCTGTTTGTTAAAACTTTCAGTTTCAATTCCGATTGTACTTAAATAAATTATCGGTAAAAAAATTAAAATTGCAACAGTTATAAAAAACTTTAATAAAAATTTTTTCATTTACTTTTATAGAGTGATTGTTCTAAAAATTCATCCAGATCACCATCTAAAATTTTATCTGGACTAGTGCTTTCAAAATTCGTTCGGTTATCTTTAACTAATCTGTAAGGTTGTAGTACATAGGATCTTATTTGGTGGCCCCATCCAATTTCAGATTTTGAGTTTTCAGTATTTTGATTTTCTTCTTCTCTTTTCTTCATTTCATAATCGTACAATCTAGCTTTCAGCATATTCATACATGTTTCTTTATTTTTATGTTGTGATCTTTCGTTTTGACACTGTACAACAATTTTGGAAGTTAAATGTGTAATTCTTACAGCGCTATCAGTAGTATTTACATGCTGGCCACCTGCTCCACTAGATCGATAAGTATCTATTCTCAGATCTTTTTCTGAAATTTCTATATTAATATTTTCGTCAACAACTGGATATATCCAAATACTTGCGAAACTTGTATGCCTTCTTGCACCTGAGTCAAATGGAGATATTCTGACTAAACGATGAATACCAGACTCTTTTTTAAGCCAACCAAAAACATAATCCCCTTCTATCTTTATCGTTGCTGACTTAATTCCAGCCTCATCTCCTTTATGTTCACTTATTAAGCTAGATTTAAAATTTTTTTTATCAGACCATTTTAAATACATTCGTCTTAACATATCAGCCCAATCTTGACTCTCAGTACCTCCAGCACCTGCATGAATCTCAATATAACAATCTAATGGATCCGCTTCGTTTGATAAAAAGCATTTGATTTCACTTTTTTTTATTTCCGACTTTAGTTGTTTAATATTTTTTAATATTTCTCCTTGAACGTCTGAATTATTTTCCTCCAAAGCTAATTCATTTAAATCTTGAAAATCATTTAATTTTTCAACAGATGCATTTAAAGAATTTATTAAATCTTCAAAAAATTTCTTTTCTTTAACTATTTTTTGAGAATTACTTTTATCCTGCCAGAAATTGGCTTCTAGCATTTTTGTATTTAGAGATTGAAGTTTTGAATAAATACTATTATTTTCAAAGATACTCCTTAATTCTTTGATTTATTTTATCTATTTCTTCTTTGTAATTTTGGAAATTATCACTCATTAATAAAACTTTAGTATATTATTGCCATCTAATCTATCTGTATTTGAGTAAAGAACTTTTCCATTAATCACATTTTCTTTTTTAAAGACCTCTATGATTGTATTTTTTGAGGAAAATTTAGCTTTTTGACCTGTTTTAGGATCTACTACCATCATAATTGTATCTTTGGCTGCCTTAAATGGTCTGGCATCTGATTTTTTTACTGCTTGCTTAATAAAATCCTTAAAAATTGGTAGTGCAGTTTTTGAGCCAGTTTCGAATTTTCCAAGAGGTGAAGGATTATCTGAGCCCACATAAACCCCTACTAATAAGTTTGAGGTAAAGCCAATAAACCAAGTATCTGTGTTTTTGTTTGTTGTTCCAGTTTTGCCGGCAATATTTAAGTTCAAGTCTCTAAGTTTTTTTGCTGTACCTCTTTGAACCACACCTTCAAGTATAGAGGTTATTTGATATGCAGTTTCGGGTGAAAAAATTTGCTTATAGTTATTTTTAATTTTTGGATAATCGTTACTCAAGTAAGAAATTTGATCACAATCTATGCACTGTCTCAAGTTATTATGGTATATAGTATTTCCTTCACTATCTTGAATTCTATCAATTAATATTGGCTCAACAAGTTTTCCACCATTTATAAAAGCTGAATAAGCTGACGTTAAATTTATAAGTGTAGTCTCAGCAGAACCTAATGATATAGACAATAATTCCTCTGGATTTTCATAAATTTTGAGATCTTTTGAGAAATCTATAATTTTTTTTATGCCAAGGTTCTGAGCAATTCGTACAGTCATTAAATTTCTAGATTTTTCCAATCCAGTTCGAAGTGTAGATGGACCATAAAATTTTTTTCCATAATTTTCAGGTTTCCACATTTTTAGATCATCACCTTGATCTAAAACTAAAGGTGCATCTAATACTAACGATGTTGGAGTATAATTATTTTCTAATGCTAATGCATAAACAAATGGTTTAAAAGCAGATCCTGGCTGCCTATTTGCTTGAGTCGCTCTATTAAATTCACTTTTTTTAAAACTAAATCCACCACTAAGTGCTAAAATCCTACCAGTATAAGGATCCATAACAACAATTCCTCCATTAATTTTAGGTAATTGTTTTAAACTAAATTTTTTATCACTTGTTTTTTTCACATATATAATATCTCCTGGCTGCAATAAATTTTTAAATTCTTTTTTGGTCCAAGAAATATCTTTGTACTCAATAATACCTTGAATTTTATCTTCAGTTTCAATTTCTACTGAAAATTTATTTATTTTTTTTACTATTGCTAATGACCATTTAATCGATTTTTCTAAATCAAATTTTTTTAAATCTTTATTCCAATTATTACTATAAATCTTGCTAGTTAATGGTCCTCTCCAACCTTTTCTTTGATCATATGAAATTAATCCGTTTCTCAAAGCGTTTGTAGCAATTTTTTGAAACTCTAAATTGATAGGTGTATTTATATTGAACCCTTGTTTGTATACTTTATCATAGGTAAAATTTTCTATTACACTTTTTCTTACATCCTCAATAAAATATTGCGCATCTTCTAGATAAATTTTCTTATTTTTACTTAATATAATTTCTTGATTTTTTAATTTCTCATACCACTTAGAGGTTATGTAATTATTATCTAATAAATTTTTTAAAACTAGATTTCTTCTAAATTTTGCAACTTGAATATCTCTATATGGATTGTACCTACTTGGAGCCTTAGGTAATGCCGC
The DNA here is from genome assembly GCA_902606105.1 of uncultured Pelagibacteraceae bacterium. Classification (GTDB taxonomy): domain Bacteria; phylum Pseudomonadota; class Alphaproteobacteria; order Pelagibacterales; family Pelagibacteraceae; genus Pelagibacter. The sequence continues at coordinate 24,022 of CACLFK010000008.1, forward strand.
TAGTAATGCAGCTTCTGAATAATTTATATTCCTAATTGATTTGTCAAAATATTCCAAGCTAGCAGCCGCTATTCCATATGCTCCACTTCCTAAATATATTTGATTTAAGTATAATTCTAAAATTCTTTCTTTAGAAAGTGCTCTTTCGATCCTAAATGCCAAGATTGCTTCTTTAATTTTTCTATTAATACTTACTTCATTTGTTAATAAAAAATTTTTAGCAACTTGTTGCGTTATTGTTGAGGCGCCCTCTAATCGCTTAGAGGAAATAATGTTAGATATATTATTAACTACTGCTCTCAATACCCCTTTAGCATCTACACCTGGATGTGAAAAAAAATTTTTATCTTCTGCGGATAAAAAAGCATTTATTACATTTTTAGGGATTGAGCTGTAAGGTACAAAAACTCTTTTTTCTTTAGAAAAGTCTGCAACAAGCTCTCCTTCGCCTGAGTAAACCTTGCTTGAAACAGGTGGTTTGTAATTTTTTAAAAATTTATAATCTGGAATGTCATTTGAATAAGTCCACAATACACCAACTATCAAAACACTAGTTAAAAGAACTATAGATATAGAAAAAATAAGAATATTCTTTAAAAATTTATGCATTTTAATTCCATTATATCTTGGAATTTGTTAAAGATAAGGCACAAAAATTAATCAAAATTTATTTTAAATTAAAAAATTTAATGAAATCAACAATTATAATATCATGGAAAAAAATTTATACATCGATGCTTCGCATCCAAATGAGACTAGAGTTGTTCTTAAATCTGACGAAAATATTGAAGATTACGAATACGAAGGTTTAAAAAATAACCTAATAAAAAATAATATTTATTTAGGCAAAGTAAGTAGAATTGAGCCATCTCTCCAGGCAGCTTTCGTTGACTTTGGAAGAGATAGGCATGGTTTTCTGTCTTTTAATGACATCCAATCAGATTATTATCAAATACCAAAAGCTGATTTAGATAAAATTAAAGAAGAAGAAGAAAAAGCTAGAGAAGAACTTTCAAAAGAAGTCGAGGCTAAAGAGGAAAAAAATATCGCTGAAGGAAAATTAGAGATAGATGATCCTATTGAAAGAGAATTAGAAAATCAGACAGAAATTAAAGAAGTTATAGACGAAAAGAATAATACTGAAGAAGAAAAAGAAAAAAAGAAAGAAAATAAGTTTAGGTTTAAAAGATATAAGATTCAGGAAGTTATAAAACCAAATCAGGTTATACTTGTTCAGGTTATTAAAGATGAGAGAGGTCAAAAAGGAGCTGCACTTAGTACTTTCATTTCTATCGCTGGAAAATATATAGTTTTAATGCCGAATACACCAAAAGGTGGGGGTATTTCGAGAAAAATTTTTAATCCTGCTGATAGAAAAAAAATTAGAACAATATTAAATGAAATCGAAATTCCAAAAGAAATGGGATTAATTGTTAGAACGGCAGGTAGTAATAAAACTAAAAATGAAATCAATAATGATTTAACAACTCTTATAAAAACCTGGGGTCAAATTAAAGACAATGCAATTAATTCTATTGCTCCATCACTTATTCATCAAGAAAGTGAAATTATTAAAAGAACTTTGAGAGACATGTTTGATGATAATACCCAAAATATAATTGTGGAGGGTACAGATGGTTATAAAAAAGCACAGTCTTTTATGAAAACAATGATGCCATCTAGTGTTAAAAAAGTAAAAAAATATAGAGGCAAAGTACCTTTGTTCATTGAGGAAAATATTGAGCAAAAACTCAATCAAATCTTTGACTCTGAAATTAAACTTAGATCAGGAGGTTATTTGGTTATTAACCCTACTGAAGCATTAGTATCCATAGATATAAACTCTGGAAGCTCCATAAAAGGTAAAAATGTTGAAAGCACAGCGTTAGACACAAACATCGAAGCAGCAGAGGAAATTGCAAGACAAATTAAAATAAGGGATTTATCCGGTTTAATTATAATAGATTTTATTGACATGCTAAGTTATGGAAACAGGAGATTAGTTGAGAGAAAATTAAAAGAAAAATGTAGGTCAGATAGAGCTAGAATTCAGATAGGCAGAATAAGTAACTTTGGTCTTTTAGAAATGTCTAGGCAAAGATTAAGGGAAAGTGCCATCAAATGGAAAGTTACTTTAACAGACGAGTCTTTTGCACAGAAACTGCTTAAAATTGTTGAATTAAAAGCTGTTTTAAACAAAGCAAAATTTGTAGAGTTAAAAGTTTGTAAAAAAATTTCTGATTTTTTAAAAGAAAACTTTGTTAATGATTTAACTTATTTTGAAAAAAAAAACAAAATTACTCTCGATATAATCAGCGATAATTCATTAATTATTCCTGAATATATAATAAATGTTCAAAACAAATCAAAAAAAACTATAGAATTAGTTGAGTATTATGAAAAACTCAAAAATTTAGAACTACAAAATAAAGAAGATAAGATAATCAAAAATAAAGAAAAAAAAACTTACAAAAAAACTTACAAAAAAAAAAGATTTTATAAAAAAGCTAAATAATTCCTTCAGTTGGAGACGAGGGACTTCCCATTAATATTTTGGCTATTCTGCCTGAGTTGTAAGATTGTCTTCCAGCTATAACTGCATTTTTAAAAGCTAATGCCATTTCAAATGGTTTTTTTGCTTTTGCTATTGCTGTATTTACTAAAACACCATCACAACCAAGTTCCATTGCAATTGTTGCGTCTGATGCTTGACCCAGGCCTGCATCGATAATAACAGGAAGTTTAGTTTGCTTTCGAATAATTTGAACATTAATTTTATTTAATATTCCTAAACCAGAGCCAATCGGTGCCGCTAAAGGCATAATTGCATCTGCTCCTGAATTTTCTAAACGTTTTGCCATTAAAGGATCATCATTACAATAGACCATAACCCTAAATCCTTCTTTGGCGAGGACCTCGGTTGTTTTTAAGGTTTCAATCATGTCTGGAAATAAATTCGTTTTATCTCCTAAAACTTCAAGCTTGACCAACTTCCATCCTCCAATTTCTCTTGCTAGTCTCAAAGTTCTTAGTGCATCTATTGAGTTGAAACAGCCTGCTGTATTTGGAAGATAGGTAATCTTTTTTGGATCAATGTAATCCATTAAAAGCGGTTTTTTTTTATCTGAAATATTAACACGTCTTACAGCAACTGTTACAATTTCTGCACCAGAAAATTTTATTGCCTTTGCACATTCTGACATACTTTTATATTTTCCAGTTCCAACAATTAATCTTGAGTCAAATTTTTTTTTTGCAATTATTAACTTATCTTTTTTCAAATTATCCTCCTCCAATAAAATGAACTATCTCAATTTTATCATCTTTTTTTAATTTTATATTGCTAGTTCTTTTTTTATCAATAATTTCTTGATTTAATTCAATTGCCACTTTTTTTATTGGAATATTAAGATTTTTTAAAAGATCATGCAGCTTAGAGTTATTCAAAACTGTTTTAACTTTACCATTTACTTTAATTTTTATTTTTTTCATCGTATATAAGTGCTGAATGACTAATAAAATAATTATTATTAATGGTCCAAATCTTAATCTATTAGGTGAAAGAGAACAATCACAATATGGATCAGATACATTTGAGGAATTAAAAGAAAAATGCTTTAAAAAATCAAAAGAAATTGATTTAGAAGTAAACTTTACACAATCAAATTTAGAAGGTGAAATTGTAAATATCATTCAAGAAGCTAGAAATGAATACAAAGGAATGATAATTAATGCAGCAGGGTTTACACACACATCAGTAGCAATTAGAGATGCTCTTAGTCTATTCAAAAAACCAATAATCGAATTACATATATCTAATATTTATAAAAGAGAGGATTTTAGACACAAATCTTTAATAAGCGATATAGCAACTGGTGGTATTTTTGGTTTAGGTACTGAAGGTTATATTTTAGCCATAATTTCTATACAAAAGATCATAAAGAATGAAAATCGATAAAAAAATTATTAAAGAATTAAACGAATATCTAGAAGAGTTTAATCTTACTGAAATAGAAATTACTGAGAAAGATACCAAAATTAAAGTCTCAAAATATACAAGATCTAACATTAATCAGCCTTCAATGGTTGCGAATAATTCACCAAATGAAAAAAATATTTTGGAAAATAATAAAAGTATTAAAAATGGTATTGAAGTTACATCTCCAATAATCGGCACTGCTTACCACGCGCCTGAACCAGGTGCAAAAAAATTTATTGAAGTAGGCAAAAAAATAAAAAAAGGTGACACAATAATGATTGTTGAAGCCATGAAGACAATGAATCATGTGCCCTCCTCATCTGATGGAATTGTTAAAGAAATATGTATCGATGATGGCCAACCGGTTGAATTTGGTCAAACTCTTATAGTTTTAGAATAAATAATGTTTAAAAAAATTTTAATTGCTAACCGTGGGGAAATTGCGGTTAGAATTATTAGAGCTTGTAAAGAATGGGGGATATCAACTGTTGCTGTACATTCTGATGTTGATCGAGATAGTATGCATGTTAGACTTGCTGATGAGAGTGTTTGTGTAGGATCTCACCAACCTCAGAACAGTTACTTAAATATTCCTGCATTGATGTCTGCTATAGAGTTAACCAATGCTGAAGCTGTTCATCCTGGTTATGGTTTTCTCTCAGAAAATGCAAGTTTTGCAAAAATATTAGAGGAAAATAAAATTAAATTTATCGGAGCGTCCTCCAAATTAATCTCGATGATGGGAGATAAAATTCAAGCAAAAAAAATTGCAAAAGAAAATGGATTACCAGTTATTGAAGGTTCTGAGGATGGTGTAAAAGATATAACTCAAGCTAAGGAACTTTGTAAAAAAATTGGTTTTCCAATTTTAATTAAAGCATCAGGTGGTGGTGGTGGAAAGGGTATGAAAATCGTTTACAAACAGGAGGAATTTGAAAAATTATTTTCTACTGCTAAATCAGAGGCACAAAAATATTTTGGAAATGACGAGGTCTACATTGAAAAATTTTTTCAAAATCCTAGGCATATTGAAGTACAGATTTTAGCTGGAAAGAACCGAGTTGTGCATCTTCATGAAAGAGATTGCTCAGTCCAAAGGAGACATCAAAAACTTATTGAGGAGACACCGAGTCCAGTTTTAAATAATGAAATTAGAAAAGATCTATTTAAAAAAACGGTGAATATGGTTGAAAAAATTGGTTATATGGGTGCTGGGACAGTCGAATTTATATATGAAGATGGTAAATTCTATTTTCTTGAGATGAATACTAGGGTCCAAGTAGAACATCCAGTAACAGAGATGGTTACAGGAATTGATATTATTAAAGAGCAAATTTGGATTGCGTTTTCAGATGAGACAGCATTAAAACAAAGTGACATTAATCCAAGAGGGCATGCAATTGAGTGTAGAATTAATGCTGAAGATGCAAGTAAAAACTTCCAACCTTCTCCAGGGATTATTGGAATGTGTCATCAACCTTCCGGTTTTAGAACAAGAGTAGATGGAGCTATATACCAAGGCTATAAAGTGACTCCTTATTACGACAGTATGATTTGCAAGTTAATTTGTCATGGTCGAAATAGAACAGAAGCAATTCAAAGAATGAATAGATCTTTGGATGAATTTGTAATTGAAGGAATTACAACAACTATTCCTTTACATAAAAAACTTTTAAACCATAAAAAATTTATTGAGTCTGACTTCAATGTAGGATGGATAGATAAAGAAAAAATTATTTAATAGCAGTTTACAAGCCAAATATCATAAACTGGATGGTCGAAAGGAGTTATAGATGGACTTGAGGAAAACATCCATCCATTAAAAACAAAAACTTCGTCATTATTTGAGTTATTAAGGTCTGTAACTTGCAAATAAGCAGTAATTTCTGGGTGATCGTCAAATTCTGAATTTTTACACTTTAAACTTTTTATTGATAAGTCTTCATATGAAGCTAAATCTCCATTTTTTAATTTCAATAGTGTATTTTTTGAGCTTATTTTATCTAGAATTTTAATATCTGTATAAGTACCCTCTAAGTTACTTTGCGAAAATGCAAATGAAAATAAAGAAAAATAAACAAAAATTATTAGGTTTAATTTAAGACTATTCTTTCCAGCTTTTATATTTTTTTTTTGCTCCATCTTTATTTTTATTGGGATAGTATGCTTGATCAGTACCTGTCAAATTAGATTGATGAGGTTTTTGCCATTCATATTTTTCAAGAATATGTTTTTTCTCTATTTTGTTGGGAGTAAAATGCATCCATGAGTACCACTCAACTGGAATTTTTGATGCATCAATTGTATCAGCATATATAACCCACCTCTTCCCTTTTTTACTTTGATAGTATTTGTTACCAAGCTCATCTGTTCCAATGAGTTTTCCAAAAAAAATAGTTTTTAACCTAGTTCCAAATGTATCTTGATTCCACCAAATGAAAATTTTTTTTAATAGTGTCAACATTATTATTTTTCTTTTTTTCAATTAAAAATTGTAAAATTAAAATTAGACTAAAATGTGAATAAGTATATAAATTAAATGATTCATTATTCAAATTATTTTTAAATTGAGGTTAAATGGCAAAATATCTAGTTGAAACGTATTATACGTGCACATTCAAAGTCAATCATTATTTAGATGACATAAATGAAACAGAATTAAAAAATTTAGAAAAAAGAGATGATGGGAAATTCGAGGTTTTGGATGTTAAATTAGATAATAGAAAAACTAAAAGTCTTGACCCTAAAAATAATAAAATTGCAGATAATAAAAATGTTGAAATATTAAACAATACAGAAAACCTAAATCCAATTAGTAAAGAAAACGTTGTAACAAATCTTAATAAAGCTTCAGAAAGAGGTGGGAAAAGATTTGGTATGCCCGATCGAAGAAAAGGATATATCCAGAAGGCGACCATTGGAGATCATAAGGTTTATCTACATACTGGCGAATATGAAGATGGAAAAATTGGAGAAATATTCATAGATACGAGTAAGGAAGGTGAACTAGTAAAAGCATTAATGAATAATTTTGCAATTGCAGTTTCTCTTGGTCTTCAATATGGGGTGCCTTTGGATGAGTTTATTAGTGCATTTGTTGGAACAAAATTCGAGCCATCAGGTAAAGTTTTAGGAAATGACAGAATTTTGAGCGCTACGTCAATTTTAGATTATATTTTTAGGGAACTAGCAATTTCTTATCAAAACAGAGAAGATCTCGCTCATACACCCTCTATTGGTGGAAACGAGACAAATGGTTCAGATGATCAAAACTCAGACGATCAAAATCAATTACTAAAAATTGTTAAAGATATTACAAGCAAAGGATTTGTAAGAAACAATTATAAAAAAAATCTAGTGGATCTATCTGACGTTAAAATCAGCCTAAAGGGAAAAAAATAATTTTTAATTTTTAGTTTTTATTAAGATATTTAATTCTTTCAATTGATCTTGATTAATCTCTGATGGAGCGTTCATCATTAAATCTTGAGCATTTTGGTTCATTGGAAACATAGTTACTTCTCTTATATTTTTTTCATTTGCTAAAAGCATTACAATCCTATCTATCCCAGGTGCAATACCACCATGTGGTGGTGCGCCATAACTTAATGCATTAATCATCCCACTAAATTGTTCATCTACCTCTTCCTTAGTGTAACCTGCAATTGAAAAGAGTTTATACATAAGATCAGGTTTATGATTTCTTATTGCACCAGAAGATAACTCTATTCCATTACAAACTATATCATATTGATAAGCGAGAATATTAAGAGGACTTTCAAAATCACTGTCTTTTAATTCGCCCTGTGGCATTGAAAATGGGTTATGACTAAATTTAATTTTATTTGTTAGTTCATCTTTTTCAAACATAGGGTAGTCAACTATCCAACAGAAAGCAAAAGTGTCATCATCAATTAGATCTAAATCTTTTGCAATTTTATCTCTAGCTATTGCTGTTATTTTTTCTAATTCATTTTGCTTTCCACATGCTAAAAAAATACTATCCCCTATCTTAGATTTAGTGATTTTCATTAGTTCTAATAGTGCCTCTTCAGAAAAAAATTTTCCTACTGGTCCTTTAGCCAAAATTTTATTATCTTTTTCAAAAGTAAAGTATGCTAATCCAGAAGCACCTTGATCTTTAGCCCATTTATCAATATTATCAAAAAAACTTCTAGGTTTATCTTTTGTATTTTTAGTAATGATACATCTAACTTTAGATCCAGATCTTACTAATTTTTTAAAAATATCTAGTGAAACATCATCTCTACTAAATATTTCTGTAATATCATTTATAACAAGAGGGTTTCTTAAATCAGGTTTATCACTTCCATACTTAAGCATTGCTTCAGAGTAAGGTATCTTTGGGAAAATCTCATACATTAATTTTTTATCGGTAAAATTTTTAAAAGTATTAACCATTAGTTTTTCTATAATATTGAATACATCCTCTTGCTCAACAAAAGACATTTCCAAGTCGAGTTGGTAGAATTCACCAGGACTTCTATCAGCTCTAGCATCTTCATCTCTAAAGCAAGGAGCTATTTGAAAATACTTATCAAAACCCGATACCATTATTAATTGCTTAAATTGTTGTGGAGCTTGAGGTAAAGCATAAAATTTTCCTGGGTTTAAACGACTAGGTACAAGAAAATCTCTAGCTCCTTCAGGGCTAGAAGAAGTTAAAATTGGAGTTTGAAATTCTAAAAAGCCTAATTTTGTCATTTCATTTCTTATGTAAGAAATAACTTTTGATCTTAAAATGATATTTTCATGAATTTTTTTTCTTCTTAAATCTAAAAACCTATATTTTAGTCTTATTTCTTCTGCATATTCTTGATCACTAAAAACAGGTAATGGTAATTCTTTACAAGTACCTAATATCTCATATTCTAATATTGCTACCTCAATTTCTCCAGTGTCAATATCTTTGTTTTTGGTTTCATCTGAACGATTTACTACCTTGCCATTAACCTTAATAACAGTCTCTAGCTGTATTTTTTCTAATTCTGAAAAATTTTTATTTTCTTTATCAATTATGCACTGAGTAATTCCATAATTATCTCGAAGATCAATAAATAGTAAATTTCCATGATCTCTTTTTTTGTTTATCCATCCAGAGAGAAGGACATTTTTATCAACATCACTTTTTCTTAACTCGTTACATCTATGTGTTCTGTACTTATTCAATTATTCTCCTAAAGCCTCTTTTATAATTTTAAAGTCGATTGACTTTTTTCTTTTTAAACTAATTTCGTCGATTTTATATATGAAATCAGATATTTTACCATAAGATCTGCTTATCCTTTTGATAATAAAATCTATTAATCTTTTATTAATTGAGATCTGACGATCAGATAAATTTTTTAATATTAAAGCATATATCAAATCATCCTCAGGTTTTTCTATTTGTGATAGTAGAAAA
>CACLFK010000009.1 GCA_902606105.1 uncultured Pelagibacteraceae bacterium
ATAAAATTAAGAATTTAAATTATTATTATGATCAAAATGAATTAAAAAATGTTCTTTTTTCAGAAAATGAAATTTTTAATAAATCTTTTTCTTTAGAGGTAGTAAACCATAAAGAGGAGAAAAAATTATATACTAAGTTAAATCTAGATTTTGCAAAATTGCAAATCGAGAATATATTTAATTATCGTGATAATATAAAGTTAGGTACAGCAAGTGTACTTTTTGATAAAAAAAAAAGCTTGTTAAATTACAAAACTAAAAAGAATTTTTTTGAGTTCAATTACTTTGATGAATTTGACAAACAAAAATTTTTATATAAAGGTATATTAAACTTTAAACCCTTTTATTCTACTCTTAAGGGTGACGCTGAGGAAATTAATATTTCTTATTTATTTGGTACAAATGCTATTATTGCTGAATTACTAAGAACTGAAATTCTAAATAGTAAAAATATAGATTTTAAATTAAACATAAATGCAAATAAAATCCAGAATAATCGAAATTTTGTAAATTTATTTTTAAAATCTAAAATTCAAGAAGGTCTAATTGATATAGATGATACTCAAATAGAATGGAAAAATAATTCAATTATAAAATTAACCGATACATTAATTTTTGTGAAGAGTGGCAAACTTTTTTTAGATGGAAAATCACAAATAGATATTAAAAATACCAAAAATATCTATAAATTTTTACTTACACCTAAAAATTTTAGAAAAAAAATAAAAACAATTGATTTTCGTTTTTCTTATTCATTTGATGATAAAGTGATAATGTTAAATGATATTATAATTGACGGTAAATATAATAAAAAAGTAAACGAAAAATTAATTAATATTTACTTTCGTAGTTCTGATATGCAAAATAAAATATATTTTAAAAATATGACGAATGATTTACTTGAAGCTTATGCTGGATAAATCATTTTTTTAGGATCAACAAATTTTATATAATCTTTTTCAGTGATTAAACCTGTTTTTAATGTTTCGTACTTCAAAGTAGTATTATTTTTTAGTGCAGTCTTTGCAATTTTAGCAGCATTGTCATAGCCGATATGAGGTGCAAGGGCTGTGACGAGCATTAAAGAGTTGTCTAAATGTTCCTGAATTTTCTTTTTATTCGCTTTTATACCTTTAACACAATAAAGAGCAAAATTTTTAGCACTATCAGCTATTAAATCTATTGACTGTAAAATATTATGTGCAATCAAAGGTTTAAACACATTCAATTCAAAATGTCCATGAGACCCAGCCATCGTAATACCGTTATGATTTCCAATAACTTTTACACAAACCATAGTGACTGCTTCACATTGCGTAGGATTAACTTTGCCAGGCATTATTGATGAGCCAGGCTCATTTTCTGGTAGAATTAATTCTCCATAACCAGCTCTTGGACCTGACCCTAGAAATCTAATATCATTTGATATTTTCATTAAAGCTACTGCACATGTATTTAATGTTCCAGAAAAATTGACTATTGCATCATGGGCAGCAAGCTCTGCAAATTTATTTGGTGCAGGTTTAAATTTTATTTTTGTAAATTTTGCTATTTCTTTTACTACTTTTTTATCAAAGTTTTTTCTTGAATTGATTCCTGTTCCAACTGCTGTTCCACCTTGAGCGAGAAATAAAATTTCCTTTAAAGCATACTCAATTCTCTCTATACTTTTTTTAACTTGTACATGGTACCCTGAAAATTCTTGACCTAAGGAGAGAGGTGTTGCATCTTGAAGATGTGTCCGTCCAATTTTTATTATATTTTTAAATTCTTTAGATTTTCTAATTAATTCCTTTTCTAGAATTTTTAAGTTCGGTAACAATTTACTTAGTGTTTCTTTTGTAACTGATATATGCATTGCGGTTGGGAAAACGTCATTTGTAGATTGTGATTTATTTACGTGATCATTTGGATGTACAGGTTTCTTTGAACCTTTTTTTCCACCCATAATTTCTATTGCACGATTAGCGATAACTTCATTAACATTCATGTTTGTTTGTGTTCCGGAGCCAGTTTGCCAAACTTTTAAAGGAAAATTATCATCTAATTTACCTTTAATCACTTCGTCGGAAGCTCTAATAATTGCTTTTGAAATTCTCTTATTAATTAGTTTTTCCTTTGCATGCACTAATGCTGCGGATCTCTTAATAATTGCAATTGACTTAATAATTGAAATATTTACTAAAATTTTACCAATATTAAAAAATTTATTAGATCTTTGAGTAGATGCGCCCCATAATTTATCGTTAGGAACATTGACACTTCCAATGCTATCAAATTCTTTTCTTAATTTCATTGATTAATTTTTTAAGTTACAAATAATTATTAATATACAATAAATTATTAAAAACATACAGGAGCAATATGACAAATTTTAGAAAAGTAGGAACTTTCATGAAAACTTTTGGCCAAGAAGTCAAAACTGAGGCTTCATTTAGCACAGATAAAATCAATAAATTAAGAATTGATCTAATTAAGGAGGAATTAGAAGAGCTGACAGATGCAATGAATAAAAAAGATTTATTAGAAGTAGCTGATGCTTTGACAGATATTTTATATGTTACTTATGGAGCAGGGCACGCATTTGGAATTGATTTAGATAAGTGTTTCGAGGAGGTTCAAAATTCAAATATGAGTAAGTTAGATGAAAATGGTAAACCTATATACAATGATGCAGGTAAAGTAATGAAAGGACCAAACTATTTCAAACCTGATCTTTCTAAATTTGTATCCTAAATTTCTAATTTTAAATCAATTGCTGAAGAGCTATGAGTGATAGATCCGACAGAAATTCTGTTCACACCAGTTCCCGCAACTGCCCTTACTCTTTTTAAAGTTATATTTCCTGAAGCTTCAGTTTCGTAATGTTTGTTAGAGATTTTGATACCTTTTTTCAAACTTTTAACATTCATATTGTCAAATAACACAGTGTTAAACTTAAGTCCCATTATTGATTTAAGTTGATTGAGATTGTCCACTTCAACAGTAATTTTTCTTCCTTTTTTATTTTTGACAGCTTTTGTGACTAATGTTTTTAGATCTGAACTAGCTATATGATTGTCTTTGATCAAATACTCATCACTTAAATTAAATCGATGATTTGTTCCTCCTCCTAACTTAACTGCGTATTTTTGGATTACTCTTAAATTTGGAATTGTTTTTCGTGTACAACAAATTTTTGTTTTTTTTCCAGCTAGCTTTACAAATTCATTAGTTTTAGTAGCTATACCAGAAATGTGAGATAAAAAATTTAATGCAACCCTTTCAGCTATTAATATATTTTTTGCATTTCCTTTAATTATTGCAATCAATGACCCTTTTTTTACTTTTGAACCATCTTTTTTTTTTACTATAAACTTAATTTTATTATCGATTAGTGCAAAAGCTTGTTTAGCAAATAACAAACCTGCTATTACAGCATTTTGATTTGATAAAAGTTTAATTGTAATAATTTTATTATTTTTAATCAAACTTGAAGTAATATCTCCAGAAGGATACAGGTCTTCATTAAGTGCTAGTTTTACAGTGTTTCGAATAAATTCTTTGCTTAGTTTTATTTTTGACACTTATTTATCTACCGATAGCTGCCATTTTCTCAACTGAAATTCTTGCTTTATTGATAGTTTCCTTATCCATAATTATTTCACCTGTTTCATTTTCTAAACAATCTAAAATTTTTGGTAGAGTAATTTTTTTCATATGAGGACACATGTTACATGGCTTGATAAATTCAACATTAGGATTTTCAACTTCAATGTTATCACTCATAGAGCATTCAGTAACCATCATAACTTTCTTTGGCTGGTTATCTTTGACATAATTAATCATTCCAGAAGTAGAACCTGCAAAGTCACTTGCTTTAATAACATCTGGAGGACATTCAGGGTGTGCAATTATTTTTATTCCAGGATTATTTTTTCGAATATCATGTATTTCTTGCTCATTAAATTGATCATGAACAATGCAAATACCTTTCCATGATATAATTTCCACATCAGTTTGTGAGGCAACATATTTTGCAAGGTAGTCGTCAGGTAAAAATATTACTTTTTTAACTCCAAGTGATTTTACAATTTTAACAGCATTCGCTGATGTACAACAAACATCTGTTTCTGCTTTAACTTCTGCAGAAGTGTTTACATAAGAAACGACCGGAACCCCTGGGTATTTCTCTTTTAATAATCTCACATCCTTACCAGTGATTGATGAAGATAAGGAACAACCTGCATCCATGTCAGGTAAAATTACTTTTTTTTCAGGATTCATTAATTTTGCAGTTTCTGCCATGAAATGAACTCCTGCCATCAAAATTATATCTGCTGAAGTTTTAGAAGCTTCAATTGCTAATGCTAAAGAGTCTGCAGAAAAATCAGCAACACCATGATATATTTCAGGTGTTTGGTAATTATGAGCTAGAATGACTGCGTTCTTTTCTTTTTTTAATTTATTAATTTTGTGAATGTATGGTGCATGAACTGACCACTCAATTTCAGGCATAACCTTAGAAATTTTTTGGTAAATTTGATCTGTTGCTTGCTTTACTTCTTGTGTAAATTCCATGCAGATTTTTACCAATTTGAAAGATAGTTGTCATTCATTTATTATGGGACATATTGCGGTCGTGCTGAAATTGGTAGACAGGCACGGTTGAGGGCCGTGTGGACCTAGTCCATGAGAGTTCGAGTCTCTCCGACCGCACCAATTAATTAGTTATTTACTTATCCACTCAGGTTTTTTAATTATGATTGAAGCTTCTTTTGTTTTGAATTCAGAATTTTCGTCAAAATTTTTATCTAGAAATTTTATTAACGCAAATGGATATTCATTATCGATCAATACTTTTCCAATCTCTTTTTCATTTTTGAAAATACCTTCACCTTCATGCAATTTTCCATTTATAATACTTATTGGTAACAATCTTTTTGTAAGTTTGTTTTTATATTTGATCCTTGCTGTATTTTCTTGTCCAACATAACAACCTTTTTTAAAATCAATCCCGTTAAGTTCATCATAATTACACTCAATTCCAAAAGCTTTATTTTGTAATTTATTTAGGTTTTTTGGAACTATTCCAAGTTTATGACTTAATGAATAGTACTCATTTGAATCAGCGCCATGTAATTCTAATTTCTTTAAAGATAAATAGAGTTTCTCTAAATTGATAATTAATCTTGCACCTAACTGTTTATTACGAGGATCCAAAAATATTGGATCTTCTCTAAACTTCAATGTAAACCCAGAAATATATTGCGCTTTATCAAAAGTTAAAAACTTTTTATAGCTAAAAGCAGCAACTACAAATTCATTACTAAGATTTAAAATTTCAACTTTTGATCTTAATTTGTAAAGGCTAAGCTGATTATATAATCCGTCTACTTGGGATTTTTCACAATCAATTAAGTAACCTGATTTATGTTTGATTATTATGAATTCATATAAAAATTTTCCTTGAGGAGATAACAATGATGCAAAGCAACTGTAGGTTTCACTGACTTTACCAATATCATTACTAATAAGGTTCTGAAGAAAACTTACAGCATCATCTCCATTTATATAAAGAATGGCTCTGTCTTCTAGAATGTAAACGTTTTTGATATTCATATTTGATTAATTATGAGATGTAATATAATAACATTTTCTTAAAATGTTAGATCTTATAATTAAAAACGGCAAATGTTATATTGATAAAGGCTTAAAGGATGTTGATGTTGGTATAAAAGATAAAAAAATTCAACTGATTGGCCAAATTTCAGAAGACTCTAAAGAAGCTATTGATGCTAGCGGTCTTACAGTTTTACCAGGATGCATAGATACTCAAACCCATTTTAGAGAACCTGGATCAACAGATACTGAAGATCTTCATTCAGGAAGTAGAGCAGCTATTGTAGGTGGTATCACCAGTGTTTTTGAAATGCCTAACACCAACCCACCAACTTCTAATAAGAAAGAGTTTCAAAGAAAGCTAGATCTTGCTAAAAACAGAATGTATTGTAATTATGCATTCTATTTTGGAGCAACCGCTGACAACGCAGATGATTTAGCAAGTTTAAAAGATTTGGAAGGATGTTGTGGAATCAAACTTTTTGCAGGATCCTCAACTGGAAATTTATTAGTCGCTGAAGAAGAAGATATAGATAAAGTTTTTCAAAATGCTTCAAAAGTTGTTGCAGTTCACTCAGAAGATGAGGCTATATTAAAAGTTAATAAAAAGCTTATTAAGCAAGGAGATGTTCATACTCATCCTGTTTGGAGAAGTGTAGAGTGTGCGATTTCATCTACTAGAAGAATTGTAAGGATTGCTGAAAAATATAATAAAAAAGCTCATGTTCTTCATATAACTACAAAAGAGGAAATTGACTTTTTATCACAACACAAGGGAAATATTACTTTTGAGATTACTCCTCAACATTTAACAATTTATGCTCCAGATTGCTATGACAAACTTGGAACTTACGCTCAAATGAACCCACCTATCAGAGACAAATCTCATTATGACAGGTTATGGCATGGGGTGAGAAATAATTTTAATGATACAATTGGATCTGATCACGCTCCTCATTTAAAAGTAAATAAAGATAAAGAGTATCCTAATTCTCCTTCCGGAATGCCTGGTGTTCAAACTTTAATTCCTGTGATGTTAAATCATGTGAACGAAGGGAAATTATCTTTAACTCAATTAATCAATCTTGTTTGTGAAAATCCAGTTAGAATTTTTGGTATCCAAAACAAAGGTTTTATTAAGGAAGGATACGATGCTGATTTTACAATAGTAGATATGAATAAAACTATTGAGATTAAAAATGAAAACATCGAGAGTAAATGTGCATGGTCTCCATTTAATGGGCATAAATTTAAAGGAACACCTACCCATACAATTGTTGCAGGGAAAATTAAAATGCAGGATGGTAAAATATTAGGAGATCCAGAGGGAAATCCTTTAGTTTTTGCTTAATCTTTCAAATATTCAAAATCTTGTGTTTTATTAAATCTTCTTTTATCTCAGTTAAGATATTTGGATCATCAATTGTAGGTGGAACCTTATAGTCAACACTATCTGCAATTTTTCTAATAGTTCCCCGCAGAATTTTACCTGATCTTGTTTTCGGAAGTCTCTTAATCACAATAACTACTTTAAATGCTGCAACAGGACCAATTTTTGTTCTTACCATTTGAACGCATTCTTTTGAAATTGTATCATTATCTTTATCTACTCCAGACTTAAGGACAACTAAGCCAATAGGTAGTTGACCTTTTAATCTATCAGCTATCCCTAATACTGCACATTCAGCAACTGATTGATGTTCAGATAAAACTTCTTCTATTGCTCCCGTAGACAATCTATGACCTGCAACATTAATAATGTCATCGGTTCTTGACATAATCCAAATGTAACCATCTTCATCAATATGTCCTGCATCGTAAGTTTGATAGTAACCATCATAATTTGACATATAATTTTCTTTATATCTTTTGTCAGCATTCCATAAAGTTGGGAATGTTCCAGGAGGCAAAGGTAATTTTACAACTACATCACCCATTTCATTTGGTTTAGCTAAAGATTGATCTGGTTTAATTATTTTTACATCGTAACCAGGCACTGCTTTGCAAGCTGAACCATACCTAGTTTCCATCATCTCTATTCCTGTACAATTTGAACTGATTGCCCAACTCGTCTCTGTTTGCCACCAATGATCGATCACTGGAACTTTCAGTAAATTTTCAGCCCATTTAATCGTATCTGGATCTGCTCTTTCACCAGCAAGAAATAAACTTTCAAAACTGCCAAGATCATATTTGGAAAAGAATTTCCCCTCAGGGTCCTCTTTTTTAATAGCTCTAAATGCTGTTGGAGCAGTAAATAGAGATTTTACTTTATAGTCTGAAATAATTTTCCAAAATGCCCCAGCATCTGGCGTTCCAACTGGCTTACCTTCAAATAAAACTGTTGTACATCCTTTGAACAAAGGAGCATAAACAATATATGAATGTCCAACAATCCAACCAATATCACTTGCTGACCACCAAATATCATTGGTATCAATATTGTAGATATTTTTCATGGTCCATTTAAGAGCAACAATATGACCCCCAACATCTCTCACAATTCCTTTTGGAGTTCCAGTCGTACCAGAGGTGTACAAAATGTATGCAAATTCGTTAGAGTTCATTTCAACACAATCTGCAGCTTTTGCATTTGAGACTACTTCCTCCCAACTAATCTCCTTTGGAGCATTTAATTTCACCTCATTGCCTGGTCTTTGAAACAAGATCATCCCTTCAATTTTATGATTTGCAATTTTAATTGCTTCGTCTACTAGTGGTTTATATTCTACTGTTCTCCCAGGCTCAAATCCACATGATGCAGTTACTAACAATTTAGCCTTACTGTCATCAATTCTGCTTGCAAGTTCGTTGGAGGCAAATCCACCAAAGACTACCGAATGAATTGCGCCAATTCTTGCACACCCAAGCATCGCAATAACTGCCTCAGGTATCATCGGCATGTAAATAATTACTCGATCTCCTTTATTAACTCCTTGAGCTTTTAAACCTCCAGCAAATTTAGCAACTTTCGATTTAAGTTCTTCATATGAAAATTTACTTTTGTTGCCTGTGATTGGACTATCATAGATAAGGGCAGTATTTTTGCCCCTACCTTGATCAACATGAATATCCAAAGCATTGTAACAAGTATTTGTCTTTCCATCTTCAAACCATTTATAGAAGGGTGGATTTGATTTATTCAAAATTTTTGTTGGTTTTTTAAACCAAAAAATGTCTTCAGCTGCTTCTTGCCAAAAATTCTCAGGATTTTTTATCGAATTATCATAAATTTTTTTAAATTTATCCGACATATTATTTTGATTCGATTTTAGTAATTTATTTGGTTTTTAACTTATAAATTGTATTTAATTTTAAAAATTAAGTAAAATCAATGCTAATTAGTGTCAATTTATTCTTCATAAATCTTCTTTTATTTGTTATTTAACGTGAACTTTGACTTAGGAAAACCTAAGTCTAGTTTATATAAACTAAATAAAAACTAACTAGAGAGGGAGTTTTTTATGAATAAACTTAAATTGTTTGCTTTAGCAGCTATGGCTCTGATTGGATTTTCAGGTATAGCTATTGCAGCAGACGCAACCATGTTGAATCAGGATGATTTCGTAGGAATATCATTTTGGATCATATCTATGGGAATGTTAGCAGCTACTGCTTTCTTTTTCATGGAAGTTGGTAACGTAGCAGCTGGCTGGAGAACTTCAGTCATTGTTGCTGGGCTAGTAACTGGTATTGCATTCATACACTACATGTATATGAGAGAAGTATGGGTTGCTACTGGGGACTCACCAACGGTTTACAGATATATTGACTGGTTAATTACTGTACCATTACAGATGGTAGAATTTTATTTAATTCTAGCAGCTATTGGTAAAGCAAATTCTGGAATGTTCTGGAGATTGCTAATTGGTTCATTAGTAATGCTAATCGGTGGATACTTAGGTGAAGCTGGATATATCAATGCTACTCTTGGCTTTATAGTCGGAATGGCAGGTTGGGTATACATTCTTTATGAAGTATTCTCAGGTGAAGCTGGAAAAGCTGCAGCAAAAAGTGGAAGCAAGGCTCTTGTAACTGCTTTTGGTGCAATGAGAATGATTGTTACAGTAGGTTGGGCTATTTACCCATTAGGTTACATATTTGGTTACCTAACAGGTGGAGTAGATGCTGACTCACTTAACGTCGTTTACAACTTAGCAGACTTTATTAATAAAATTGCATTTGGTCTAGTAATCTGGGCTGCTGCAACTAGTGTTAGCGGAAAAAGAGCTAAGTAGTTTTACTTAAAAAAGTTTAAATTAAGGGCAGGTATAATTTTATATCTGCCCTTTTTTTTGTCTAAAAATATCTAAAATAGCTCTTAGTCGATTTTACTTACTTGCTCAATTTAGATAACAACCTATATATAAATCATGCCAAAAATTACTTATAAAACTCAGGACGATAAAATTCATACTATTGATGTTCCAAATGGATTAACAGTAATGGAAGGTGCGATCCAAAATGATATCCAGGGTATTGATGCTGATTGCGGTGGAGGGATGTCATGTGCAACTTGCCACGTATATGTTAATGAGGAGTGGCTAGATAAACTACCAGTGAAAGAAGATGGGGAAGAAGATATGTTAGATATGGCATTTGAACCAAAAAAAAATAGTCGATTAAGTTGCCAACTTATTGTTTCAGATACACTAGACGGATTAGTCGTTAACATCCCATCCAAGCAAGGATAAATGAATAAAACAGATGTATTAATTATCGGAGCAGGTCCTACAGGTTTATTTTGTGCACATCAACTTGGAATTATTGGGCTAAGCTGTGAAATTGTAGATAACTTGGATAAGGCAGGTGGCCAATGTATAGAACTTTATCCTGACAAACCTATTTATGATATTCCAGCAATTCCTGAATGCACTGGTGAAGAATTAACTAATAATCTTTTAAAACAGATTAAACCTTTTAATGTTAACTTTCATTTAAACCAAAGAGTGGAAGAACTTAAAAAAGTTAATGATCGTTGGCATATAAAAACCAATGGTAATAAAAAATTCGATGTTGCAAGTATTGTTATCGCTGGAGGCGTTGGATCCTTTGAACCAAGAAAATTTCCATTGAAAGAATGTGAAAAATTTGAGGGAAATTCACTATTTTATGCGATTAAAGACAAAACAATTTTTACAGATAAAACCATTTCTATTTTTGGTGGAGGAGACTCAGCACTAGATTGGGCTATAGAACTTTCTAATACCTCAAAAGTAAATTTAATTCACCGAAGGGATGGGTTTAGTGGAGCAGAGGCGAGTGTTCAAAAAGTAAAAGAATTAAATGATCAAGGTAAAATAAATTTGTATACCAAATATCAATTAGAGTCTGTCTCAGGAGATAATAAAATTGACTCTGTTAAGGTTAAACACGACGAAGGAGAAATAAAAGAAATTAAATCTGACTACGTACTAGGTTTCTTTGGTTTAATAATGCAACTTGGTCCAATTTTAAGCTGGGGTTTAAATATTGATAAAAAAAAAGTTGAGGTTAATACAGAGAATTTTGAAACCAATATAAATGGTATATTCGCAATCGGTGATATTTGTTCTTATCCAGGTAAATTGAAATTAATTCTTTCAGGTTTTCATGAGGGTGCGCTAGCTGCTAGGGGATGTTTTAAGTATGCAAAACCAGATGAAAAATTAAGATTTGAATTTACAACCACTTCAAAAGCTGCACAAGAAAGATTGGGTATAAAAAGTGATTGAACTATTTTCGTCTGACACCCCAAATGGAAAAAAAATAAGTATAATGTTGGATGAAATAGGATTTAATTATAAAGTTACTAAATTAGATTTAGCTAAAGGTGATCAATTTAAACCTGAATTTAAAAAGATTAGCCCTTTTGCAAAAATACCTGCAATTATTGATCATTCAAATAATAATCAATCAGTTTTTGAGTCTGGTGCTATTTTAATTTACTTAGCAGAAAGAAGCGGTAAGTTTTATGATCAAGAAAACAAACTAAATATAGATCAATGGCTGATGGCTCAAATGGGTTCAATGGGTCCTTTTATTGGTCAATATCATTATTTCTATAAATTTAATAAAGGTTTGAGTGAGGTTGGTGAGAAAAGATATTTTGAAATCACAAAACGTATTTATGAAGTTTTAGAAGATCACTTATCAAAAAATAAATACTTAGCTGGAGAAAATTACTCTATTGCTGATATTGCAACTTGGCCTTGGATGACTAGACACGAATGGCATGATATTGGTCTTAAACATTATCAAAATTTATCAAGATGGTATTCGGAAATTTCAGATCGAGAAGCTGTTATAAAGGGATACGCTTTTATGGACGAAAATGCTGTTATACCTAAGCCCTAAATTTACCCTAACAATTTATACAAAGAACTAAAAATACCCATACCTGATAATTCAATAGCTAGTACAATAATGATAATTAGGATTAATTTTTTGTTCATTTAAGAAGTAAGTAAAGTATTAAAATTGCCCAAATAACAGGATAATAAAAATAGATATATTTTTTAGCAAAAAGAAAAGAGATAGAATTTTGGTAAGCAGATTTTCTTTTATTTTTTCTACTCATCAGCGTGAACTTTCTCATTCTTTTCGTGTTTTTCTTGAGCTGCAATAGTGTATTTTGCTATAGGTCGTGCCATTAATCTTTTTAGTCCAATTGGTTCAGCTGTATCCAAACAAAATCCATATGTTTCCTCTCTAATTCTCATTAAAGCTTTATCAATTTCAGAAATAAGTTTTATCTGTCTATTGATTGCTTTCATTTCAACATTTTTATCAGTATAGGAGCTTGCCTGATCCACAATATCTGCAGAAATACTATTATCATCCATACTTCCATTGTAGAGAGCTTCGTTATTTGCCTTGACCAATTCTTTTTTCCATTCATTAAGTTTAATTCTAAAAAAAACTTTATGTTTTTCGCACATATATTTTTCATTATCTTTTGGAACATATGTTTTTGAAATTTTAATAGGTGCTTTAGGGGCAGCTTTTTTTGGTTTGGTTACAACTTTAGTTTTTGGTTTAGCGACTTTTTTCTTTGCTTTAGTGGTCTTTGGCATATGTCAATATTGAGTTCCGGAGTATATTCAGCAAATTAGGGGTGTCAAGCAACCTGATTTAATATAAATATTTATAAATGAGTATTAACAGCAAAAATATAAATAATATTTTTTATATTTTTGTTACAGCTCATCTAATTTTCTGGACTTTAATTCCATCAGTTACGAATCACAATTTACCTCTAGATACTATTGAAGCTCTAGCTTGGGGAAGTAATTTGGATTGGGGATTTAATAAACATCCACCAATGAGTGCTTTTTTTCCAGAAATTTTTTATCAAATTTTTGGTTCACAAGATTGGGCATACTATTTGCTTAGTCAAATCTTTCTAGTTATTTCATTCTATTATGTGTTCAAACTCTCTAAAGAAATTCTAAATAACAACTTATTGGGCTTAATCTCAGTTTTGTTAATTGAAACTATTTATTTTTATAATTTTACTTCTCCAGAATTTAACGTAAATGTTTGCCAACTACCGTTCTGGTCTCTTACCGCTTATTATTCATGGAGAATATATAGTAAAAAAAATATTAAATTTTCTGATTGTTTTTTAGTTGGTCTTTTTGCAGCTTTTGGTTTTTTATCTAAATACTTGTTTCTATATCTTTTAGTGTCTATTGATCTGTTGTTTATTTATTTAATCTTCATTAAAAAAGATCGAAAATTTGATTTTAAATATCTGATAACAGCTGAAGTATTCTTAGTTGCTTTGGTCCCTCACTTTATTTGGCTAACTAATAACGAATTTATTACAATTACTTATGGTCTTGCTAGAACAGGCTTAGAGCAATCAAGTCTTATAAATCACATTCAATATCCTTTAATTTTTTTAGGAAAACAATTTGGAATATTAATTCCATTTGTAATATTAACTTGGTTGTTAGTTCAAAAATTAAAATTTAAATTTAATATTAAAGATAAAAAATTACTTTTTTTATTATCCGTAAATCTTTTACCAATCTTATTAATACTTTTAACTTCAATCGTAACAGGATCTAAAATTAGAACAATGTGGATGACTCCATTTTATTTATTTTTTGGGACATTGTTTGTTTATATGTTTCAAAGTCAAATCAATATCAAAAAATTAAAACCGTTTTTGATTGGATTTGTCCTCTTTTTCTTTTTGTCTCCTGTGCTTTACGCTTATGTATCAATTTCGAAGAACGACAAAAGAACAGATTATCCAGGAAAAGAAATTGCTATAAAAACACAATACGCCTGGGATCAGCAATTTGATTCAAAGATAAATGTTGTTCTAGGTAATGAATGGAACGCTGGTAACTTATCTTATCATCTAAAATCAAGACCAGTTTGGGATGGTATTGTTGTTAGAGATAAACTAGATCAATTGAAAGATTATATGTGCCTTGATAATGTATGTGTAGGCTCAAGATAGTTTATGAAAAAATATACAATTTTAATTCCTATTTTTAACGATAGAGAGTCACTAAATAGATTAATTGAAAATATTAATGAAGAGTTAAATAGTGTAAATGCCGAAGTGTCAATTTTAGTGATAAATGATGCCTCATCACAACAAATAGTAGATACTTACCCAAATTTAGAAAATATCCATTCATTTGAAATCATAAACATGAAACAAAATAGAGGGCACGCACGGTGTATTGCCTCAGGATTGAAATATATTTATGAAAAAAAAGAATTTGATTATGTAATACCAATGGATGGAGATGGAGAAGATAGACCAGAAGAAATTAAAAATTTTATTAAACTTTCAGAGCAAGTAGGTGAACAATCGATAGTTGGAGAGAGAGTAAAAAGGTCGGAAGGATTATTTTTTCAAATTTGTTATAAATTTCATAAATTTTTAACTTTAGCATTTACAGGGCAATCTATTAAATTTGGAAACTTTACTTGTCTGTCAAAAGCTACAATTGAAAAAATGTTAAAGGAAAAGTCTACCTGGAGTAGTTTTTCAGGGTCATTAAAGAAAGTAGAAAAAGACTTAATATCTACACCATCAATTAGAGGAACCAGATACTTTGGACCCTCAAAAATGAGTTTTTTTAATTTATTAAAACACTCACTATCAATAATTAGTGTTTATAGAAAAACTGTCTTAATTCGATCTGCTTTATTTATTGTTTTTTATATTTTGCTAATCAAAAGTAATGCTTCAGTAATTACCTCCTTACCTTTGTTGTTATTATTTATAATGATTTATTCAATCTCAAGTTTATCATTAAGAGAAAATATAGATGAATTTGACAAAGCATTACTAAATATCAATGATATAGAAAAAATTAAATAATGAATAAAATTAAAAACATCCTTTTTATTATGGCCGATCAGTTAAGATGGGATTATCTATCTTGTTATGGGCATCCTCATTTAAAAACACCTAATATTGATGGGCTCGCAAAAAAGGGAGTTCAATTTCAATCAGCTTTTGTGCAGTCACCTGTATGTGGGCCATCTAGGGCATCTTATTATACTGGGAGAACAGTATTTAGTCATGGATCTACGTGGAATCAAGTTCCACTACCAATTGGGGAATTAACCATTGGTGATTATCTTCGTCAATTAGGTATTAGAACCGCAGTTGTTGGTAAAACACACATGAGACCAGATCTTGATGGTATGAGTAGACTTGGAATTACTAAAGATACAGAAATAGGATTAATTGTAAGTGAGCCTGGTTTTGATCCGTATGAAAGAGACGATGGATTACACCCAAATAATCAAATTAAAAATTCTAAAAAAACTTTATCCTATAATGAATGGTTAAATAAACTTGGATATGATGGTGACAATCCCTGGAATGATTGGGCCAATTCAGCTGAAGGAGAAAATGGAGAAATATTAAGTGGTTGGAGATTAAGAAACTCAAATAAAGCAGCACGAATTCCAGAAAAACATTCTGAAACTGCATTCATGACAAATAGAGCAATGGAATTTATTGAGGAGAGTGGAGATAAGCCTTGGTTTTTACATTTATCTTATATTAAACCTCATTGGCCTTATATGGCTCCAGCTCCTTATCACAATATGTATTCCTCAAATGAATTTTATCCTGTTCATAGAAGTGACACGGAACGAAACAATGATCATCCAGTTTACAAAGCATTTATGGAAAACAGCATTTCTAAAACATTTTCAAAAGACGAAGTCAGAAATACAGTTCTTTCGGGTTATATGGGTTTGATTAAACAAATTGATGATAATTTAGGGAGGTTATTCAAGTTTTTAGAAAACAATGGTAACATGGATGATACCATGATTGTATTCGTATCAGATCATGGTGATTATCAGGGAGATCACTGGTTAGGAGAAAAAGAATTGTTTCATGAACAAGCTGTTAGAGTTCCTATGATAATTTATGACCCTAGAGAAAATGCAAATAAAACAAGAGGAATTAAAGAAAAAAAATTTGTAGAAGCAATAGATTTACTTCCAACTTTTTTAGACGCTGTTGAAAGTCCAGTAAGTAGACACAGACTAGAGGGAAGTTCTTTAATACCTTTAATTAAAGGAGAAAATCCAAAAGATTGGAAAAATTTTGTTTTTAGTGAGATTGATTATTCATTTAATGAAGCTAGGAAAATACTTAATTTAGGAGCTTCAGACGCAAGAGCTTTCATGATTAGAAATAATGAATGGAAATACATTTATTATAAAGGATTTGAGCCTCAATTGTTTGATTTAAAAAATGACCCAGATGAATTTAATGATTTAGGTAAATCAAAAGAGCATTTAAAAATTAGACAAGACATGAAAGAGTTACTTCTTAAAAGAATTATAGATAGAAAAAATAGAGTTGCAGCAACAGATGAATTTGTAACCAAAGAAAGAGATTATACTAAAGATGATGGTATAATGATTGGCGTTTGGTAATTTCTAAGGTGTCATCAAGCTTGGCAGATATAAACATATTGCTGGAAATGCAATAATTAGCGCAAGTCTAACTACATCAGTAATTAAAAAAGGAACAGTACCAAACCATATAGTCTGAAGTGGTGTTTTTTGCATCACTCCTTTAATAACAAATAAGTTCATTCCAACAGGGGGAGATATCAAACCAAATTCTACAACTATAACTGCAAAAATACCAAACCACACTGGATCAATGCCTGCATCAACAATTACTGGATAAAAAACTGGAATTGTTAAAAATAACATCGCTAGAGAGTCCATTACAGTTCCAAGGACTAAATAAATAATACAAATAACTAGAATTATCCCTAATGGAGTGAGTTCTAGATGATTTATAAAATCAACAACTGCAAATGGTAATTGAGTTACAGTGATTAAATAATTGAAGATACTTGCTCCAATTACTATTAAATATAATGAACCAACTGTTTTTATAGTAGTCCATAATGCATCTCTTAACAAATTCAAACTTAACTGACCTCTTGCAAAAATAAACAACAGAACCAAAACTACACCGACAGCAGCACTTTCAGTTGCTGTAAAAAACCCCAAGTAGAGTCCACCCATAATAATTGCAAAGATTAAAAAAATTGGAAAAACTTTTGTAATTGCTGCTACTCTTTTCTTAAGTGGCATCTTATTTCCATGTCCACCCTGAGAAGGATAGATAAGAAGATAAACTCTTATCGCTACCATATATAAAATTACTGCAATCAATCCAGGAACTAATGCAGCAAAAAAAAGCTCTTGCACAGACTGTTCTGTTAAATATGCATAAATTACCAAAATTACACTTGGAGGAATAATAATTCCAAGAGTTCCACCAGATGCAATTGAACCACTTATCAAAGCATCACTGTAACCGTGTCTTTTCATTTCAGGTCCAGCCATTTGAGACATTGTAGCTGCAGTTGCAATTGAAGAACCACATATCATTCCAAAACCTGCGCATGCTCCAACAGTGGACATTGCTAATCCACCCTTATAATGACCAACAACTGCATAAGCAGCATCATATAAATTTCTTGATAAATTTGCACTATTCGCAAGGTTTCCCATCAGAACAAACAATGGAAGTACTGATAAAGTATATTTAGACACTGCATCAAAAGGAGCAGTACCCAATACAAAAATTGCAGGATCAAACCCAGAAATTAATGCAAAACCTGTAAAACCTACAAGCAACATTGCAATACCGATTGGAATATTTAATACCATCAGTATCAAAACAGCAGCAAAAGCAATACCACCATTAATAATTGGATCCATATCCATTATATATCGCCTCGGTTATTGTTTGTTACAGCTAAAGTTTTTATAAACCAAAAGATGATTGCAAGCACACTTAACCACATTCCTAAAGCTGAAATAAAATAAAACGGATAAAAGTATAATTCTAAATCAAGTGTAACTCTTTCATTGCCCATGAATTTTATTGATGTTTTAGTAGTAGCGTAAGCCATAAGTGACATAATTATTATCATTAAAATAAATTTAAATATTATTAAGTAAGTTTTAAATTTTCCTAAATTTAAATTATTGATAAAATCAGCAGACACATTTGCATTTAAAAAAAAAGCTCTAGGCATTGCTAAAAATGCAACTATAGCCATTCCAATTTCAACTAATTCAATTGTTCCGGTAACTGGTGAATTTAAAAATCTTCGGCCAAAAACATCACAAAATGTTAACACTGATAATAATAAAAGTATTATTCCTGAAGCTATTGCTGAATAGTCAAATATTTTATTCATTATTTAAAATTAATTAAAATGTTTCTTCAATTTTATTAAACATTAGCATATAAGGTTTTCTTTAAACAGAAAGTATTAATTATGAAATTTATTTCCTACAAACATAACTCAGAATCCAAATTTGGTATTATAGACAATAATTTAATTACTGATCTAACAGATAAAATATCTGGGGCTCATACTTTAAAAGATCTAATTTTAAAAAATGGTATTTCAGAAGCTAAAAAATTTGCGAGTGCAAATCCTGGAAATTTGAGTGTTGATGAAGTTGAATATTTACCTCTTATTCCAAATCCTGGAAAAATTATTTGTGTTGGATTAAATTATAGTGAGCATGTGAAAGAAACAAATAGGACAGTTGAGGAAAATCCAGTGATTTTTCACCGTTTTCCAGAAAGTCAAACAGCACACATGCAATCTATTCAAAGACCAATTGCTTCAGACAATTTAGATTTTGAAGGTGAGATGGCAGTTGTTATGGGAGAGGCTGGAAAACATATAAAACCTGAAGATGCATTGAAGCATATAGTTGGTTTTTCTTGTTACAATGAAAGCACAATTAGAGATTGGCAAAGACACACTAGACAATTTGGCATGGGAAAAAATTTTGAAAAAACAGGAAGCTTTGGCCCACATATGACACTTGCAGAAGATATAAAAGACTACAAAGAACTAACACTCGAGACTAGGTTAAATGGTGAAGTGATGCAAAATGCAAAATTAAGTCAATTAATTTTTGATATCCCAATATTAATTTCTTATGTTTCGAAGGCAATGGCATGGAGAGCAGGCGATGTTTTAGTGACCGGTACTCCTGGGGGAGTTGGATTTAAGAGAAATCCACCTATTTTTATGAAACCTGGTGATAAAGTTGAAGTAGAGGTAACCCAAATTGGTGTTTTATCTAATACAATTAAAGATGAAATTATCTAATTTTCAAGCTAAACTTTTAGAATAATTATAAATAACAAGGGGATAATTTATGACAAAAAAATTAATTGGACTAATTATTGGAATTTTTTCTTTTAGTATAGTTAGTGCATCTTCAGCAACGGAGCTTAAGTTAGCAACGTTCGAACCACCTAAGGCATTTATTGCAAGTAAAATTCTTGCAGGCTGGGCAAAAAAAGTTAATCAATGTTCGGCTGGAGCTTTAAATGTTAAAATGTACGCTGGTGGAGTATTAGGTAGTCCTCCTAAGCAATATGATATTGTAACATCAGGTGTTGCAGATATTTCATGGACAGTTTTAGGTTATATTGGAGGTCAATTTCCTTTAAGTTCAGTAATTGAATTGCCATTTTTAACAAAAACATCAAAAGCGGGAACTACTGCTTTAAATTCTTTATTTAAAGAAGGATATCTGGATAAAGAAATGTCAGATATTAAAGTGATAGGACTTCACTCTAATCCTGGATATCAAATCCATATGAAAGATACTAAAGTTGTGAAACCTGAAGATTTTAAAGGTAAAAAAATGAGAGTGCCTAGTAAAATTGCAGGTACAATTCTTAAAACTTTAGGAGCAACAGGGGTTAAAGTGCCAGCACCAGGAACATCAGAGGCTTTGAGTAAAGGTGTGGTAGATGGAACTCCTTTTCCATATACAGCAGTTGGATCCTTCAGATTATTTGATGTAACTAAATATCACACAGAAGTTAATATCACTAATGCAACATTTGGATTAATTATGAATAAAGACAAATTCAATAGTTTACCATCTGGTGCACAAGCTTGTATTAATAAGTTTAGTGGTCATGCCTTTGGTGATTGGGCGGCTAATTTAATAGACAGTCAAAATGCAGTAATGAAGAATGAAATCTCAAAAAGAGCTGATCATGAAATCATAATTGCATCTGACGATGTAATAGCAGAGTACAAAAAAATATTAGCTCCAATAGAATCTAATTGGTTAAAAGAAATGAGCGGTAAAGGCTTAGATGGTCAAGCTGTTTTAAATAGAGCTAGAGAGATCATTACTGCAGTAGAAGGATAAGAAAAAGAAAACAGACATACTTTTGAGCCCACGCTTTTTTGTGGGCTCAATTAAAATTTTAGGAAATTTTTAAATGGCTATAAAAGCTCTTAGTTATATTGGAGTAAATTCAGATAAATTTGAAGATTGGTCAGACTATACTCAAAAAAGTCTTGGTATGCAGCAGATTGACAGAGGAAAAGATACTTTGTCTTTTAGAATGGATGATCAAAAACAAAGGTTAACAATAACTGGTGATAAAGGTGATGGCCTTGGCTTTTTGGGTTGGGAAGTTGATGAGAAAGAAGATTTATTATTTTTCGCTTCGAAGTTAGAAAAAAATAAAATTGAAGTTCATCAAGGTAAAACTTCATTTGCAGATAAAAGATTTGTAGAAGATTTAATTTTTTTTAACGATCCTCAAGGAAATCGAATTGAGCTTGTTTATAAACCAATGAATGATAGTGAGCCATTTAAACCAAGTCGTCCAATTTCAGGCTTTAAAACAGGTGCATTAGGAATGGGACATGCAGTTATTCATGTTAAAAAAATTGATGATTTAATACCATTTTATACAGAAGTGCTTGGTTTTAAAATTAGTGACTACAGTCATACACCAATTTCTTTATGTTTTTTTCATGTAAATGGCAGACATCATAGTCTAGCATTGTTTGGATCAGGCCAAACAGGCTTTCATCATTTCATGGTTGAATACAACAGTCTTGACGATGTTGGTCAAGGATATGATTTACTTCAATACGAGGATAATAAAATTGCATACACACTTGGTAGACATACAAATGACTATATGACTTCCTTTTATTCTATAACTCCATCAGGATTTTTTATTGAAAATGGTTGGGGTGGCAGAATTATTGATCCTAAAACTTGGCAACCAATTGAAACTTTTGAAGGACCAAGTTTCTGGGGACATGAAAGGTTATATTTACCTGATGAAGAAAGAATGAAATTTAGAAATAAAAGGCTAGAAACAGCTTCTGAGGGAAAACAAGCCCCTCTTTTTATTGATTGCCCGTGGCTATATTCAAATAATATTAATAAAAAATAAGGTTTATTTTAATGAAAAAATACGATGTTGCAATTGTAGGGTTCGGGCCAACAGGTGGAACTTTAGCAAACTTGTTAGCACTACAAGGTTTTTCTATTTTAATAATTGAAAAAGAAAAAAGCTTTTATCCATTACCAAGAGCTGTTCATTTTGATGATGAGATAATGAGAGTTTTTCAAACAATCGGAATTACAGAAAAATTTTTAAAACATACTATTATAAATAAAGGAACAAAATTTGTTAATTCGAAAAATAGAGTAGTACTTGATTGGCCAAGACCAAGATCAGTTACTGAGAATGGCTGGTATCCAAGTTATAGATTTCACCAACCAGATTTAGAGAGAAAACTAAGGAGAAGACTTAAAGATTTTAAAAATGTATCCATAATGCAAAATACAAAAGTGAATAGCCTTAAAGAAGAAAAAAACTCAGTGAAAATATGTATTGAAAATATTAATAATAATAAAATTAGTGAAATCAGAGCAAAATATATTATCGGGTGCGATGGTGCAAGATCCACTATTAGAAAACAGATTAAAGCCAAATTTCAAAATCTCGGTTTTACCCAAAAGTGGGCTGTAGTTGATCTGATTTTAAAAAAAAATAAAAAAGAATTGCCAGATAGAACTATTCAGTATTCAAATTCAAAACGGCCAGCTACATATTGCAGAAATGTTGGTAAAAGAAGACGCTGGGAATTTGCAATTAATAATAATGAGAGTGAAAAAAAAGTTTTATCCAATTCTTATATTTGGAATTTTCTAAAACCTTGGTTAAAGCCATCTGAAGCTTTCATGGAACGAAAGACAATTTATACATTTCAATCAGCAATCTCAAAGAAATGGAAAAAAGGGAGAGTTTTTCTTGCAGGAGATGCAGCTCATTTAATGCCACCTTTTATGGGACAAGGCATGTGTGCAGGAGTAAGAGATGCATCTAATTTAGCCTGGAAAATTGCATATTGTTTGAAAAATAATCATAGCGAAAAATTGTTGAATACTTATCAGTCAGAGAGATATTCAAATGTAATAGAATACATCAAAACAACTGTAAAAATGGGAGAATTTGTTAATGCAGTTGGGACTTCTAATATAACTGGGGAAGTTTCATCAACTCCAAATGGGCAAAAAAGTATGAAATCTATAAAGCCAAAACTTGGCAAAGGTTTAGGAAAAATAAATGATAAAAACAGAGGAAAGATATTCCCACAATTTAAATTAAAAAATGGAAAAAGTTTAGATAACAAATTTTTTGATAAGCCTTTACTAATTATTTCGTCCAAATACAAAAAAAAACTACCAAAAAAAATAAATTATATTAATTCTAATACTGCCAAAGGATTAAATGAATATATGTTAAATTTAAAGATAGATGCTTTTGTTGTAAGACCAGACAGATTTATATTAAACTCAATTAATTTAAATAAATTTGATAATTTAAAGAAAATTATCTAATTAATATTTAGTTCTTCTTTAATAATTTTTATTTTTGTTTCGTTGTCAGGCGCCATTTCACCATTAGGCAACATTAGCGAATTTTCAAACCCAACTCGAATTTTACCACCAAGTTTAATTGCTTCCTTGAGACATGAAAATTCCTCTTTATCAAAAGCACAAATTGCCCAATCGGCATTAAATTTATTTTTTTCAAGTCTTTCTAGGTATAAAGATATTTTATTTGGATCACTTATTTTTCCAGTATAATGACCTATAACAAATAAACACCAAGTGCCGTTTTTTTCAATGTCTGCTTTTTCTAAAATTTCTGATAATAAATCTATATCTTCTGGTTCATGACATATATGTTGAACTTTAGTATTATTTTTAAATAGATATTTATATAATTTGATATCCTCATCTGTAACAGTCCTAGTTGGTAGCAACTCACGAACTGCAATTGAAATTCCTGGTGGACTAACACTATAAGCATATTCTCTCATTTCTGCAGGTGAATATTTTTTGATTGCCTCTGTAGTAACTTGCAGGTGCATTTTTGGGACTTTTAAGTTTAATTTTAATATTGCCTCTGAACATTTTTTAAAATCTAAAACATGTAGGCCATTTTCATCTCTAATATGAAAATGTATAGCCTCAGCTCCTGCATCATAAGATAATTTTGCTGTTTCTACTATCTCATCAATAGTTATTGGAACTTTAGGATGATCTTTTTTCATTGGTCTCACACCATTTGGTGCTACCATTAATCTAGGTAACTTTGATGGAAGGTAAAAACTCATTTATTTAACAACAACTGCAGCTTTTTTTATTTTTTTCTGAATGATGTTGTTCTATTTCAACTTCTAATTCTTTTTCTTTTTCTTTTTCTTCAATAGCTTTTTTTTCTTTTGAAATTTTATCTTCAAAATAATCATAAAGAGATGCAAAACCTAATTTAGAAGCTTTTTTCTCTTCATAACTTTTTCTTCCCTTAAGGCTATCAATTATTTGAAGTATTTCTTGGTTTTGCATGCTCCCTTTATTAATAATTTTTATAGCAAATACAATTTAAAATTTTTTAATTCGCTATAATCGTTGGTAAACAATAAAAATCAGCAGTATCAATTTTAGAAGAATACTGTCTTCGCATATTCCATTTTTTATGAACCCCAGCGCTTGCAACACTTAAAGTAGATCTTCCATATCGATGATTAGTATTATCAATTGATCTCATTAAACTATTTATTTTCTCATCTTTTTCAGATGTAAATAAATTTGTTTTGTCATTTGCATTAGATAATCCCGTAAGCATCACCCCTGCTTTTTGATAACGATAACCGTTTTTAAAAATTTTTTCCAATATTGAAACTGCAGTCTTAACTATTTCAATACTATTATTAGTTGCAATTGGAAAATCAACTGTCTTTCCGTTTGAATAATACCCAAAGTTTCTTTGAAAAGGGCTAGTTCTAACAAATACTGTAACTGCTTTTGTAACTAATGACTCTGATCTAATCTTTTCTGAAGCATTTAAACAATAGTTAGCAACTGCCTCTTTTAATTCTTGAAAAGTTTCAATTCTTTTTCCAAATGATCTTGAAACAACACAACTCTTTCTCTTTGTCGTATTTGTCTCTAAACCTATACAAGGAATTCCTCTAAGCTCCATCGCAGTTCTTGAACTTAAAACATTAGAAGATTTTTTGATCCAGGTATTAGATTTATTTTTTAATTGTTTAGCATTATAAATTCCATGCTTTTGATAAAATTTAGTTAATTGTCTACCAACGCCCCAAACATCATTAATTTCAACTTTTTCTAAAATAGGATCTAAATTTTCTATACCAATTAAACTAGTAACTCCTGATTGTTTTTTCTTTGCAATATGATTTGCAATTTTACTTAAAGTTTTTGTTTTAGCAATTCCAATACTAGTTGGAATACCCGTCCATTGTAAAACAGTTTCTCTAATTTCTTTACCAATTTTTTCTACATCTTCATCAGGAAAATTTGATAAATCTAAAAATGCCTCATCAATTGAATAGACTTCTATTTCTGAATTAAATCTTTTAAGAGTTCGCATCACTCTTCTAGATAAATCACCGTACAAAGAATAATTTGAGGAAAAAACTTCAACTTTATTTTTGATAATAATATCTTTTCCTTTAAAGTAGGGCTCACCCATTTTAATTCCCAAAGCTTTTGCCTCATTAGATCTTGAAATGATACAACCATCATTATTGGATAAAACAACGACAGGCTTTCTTCTTATTTTGGGATTGAATAATCTTTCACAAGAAACATAAAAAGAGTTACAATCAACTAATGCTATTTTTTTAGTACGTAGAATGGATGACATAAGTAACTACTCCCCAAATAAAAATATCTTGTTCTTCATTAATTAAAATTCTGTCAGCAAATTCTTTTGATCCTGAAGTTAAAAATTTTTTATCTTTCTCTTGAACCAAAGTTTTTACCACTAATTCATCATGAACATTTGCAATCACTGTTGAAAAGTTTTTTGGCTTTAAACTCTTATCAACTACCAATAAATCTCCATCATTAATTCCAACATCCACCATGGATTTACCCTGAACTCTGATGATGAAAGTAGCCGGAACATTTCTTATTAAATGCATGTTCAGATCAATATCTTCTTCGATATAATCAGTGGCAGGAGAAGGAAAACCAGCGCCTGCTTTATGTAGATAATAAGGGATTGTCAGCTTCATGTTCTTGTTTTGTTCTTATTTGTAGCGCAGTTATATAATGTAGTCAATAGGTTGTATTTTGAGTCTGTAACTGAATCAAAAGTGAATCAAAAGGTGAACATCCAAACTACATTTTGTATGCTTGTGGATAACTTCAACCAAAGATAGTTTAAAGTAATCATTAAAATGAAAAACAAATCTATTCAAGGAGGGTGTATTTGTGGTGAAGTTAAGTACAAACTTTCTGAAACGCCATTATTTACTCAAGCCTGCCATTGTAAAGATTGTAAAATTTTAACTGGTTCATCCTACATTATAAATAGCAGCATTTTAGAAAATACTTTATCTATTGAAGGTGAACTATCAAAATCAATAGAACTCAAAGGGGGGAGTGGAGCTCCTTGTAAGGTATATTTCTGTGCTAAATGTGGAACTTATATTTATACTGATTATGAGTCTGCAGTAGGAAGGTTAAACGTTAGAACTAAAACTTTAAATAATTCAAACGAATATCCTCCTCAAGTTCATATCTTTACTAAAGATAAAGATTCATGGTTGAATTTAAAAGATGATGTTATTTGTTTTGAAAAAATGTATGATCCCAAAATTACTTGGCCACAAGAAAGTTTGAACAGATATAAAGAGTATTTACAAAATAAATCAGAGAAGAAAAATTAATGAAACAATTATTTTGCCATTATGGATATATTGAAAATGAAATAAATACATTTGAATTAAATGAATTTCCAATAAATGAAAGACAAAATCATCCTTTAAATCAAAAAAAATAATTTTTATGCAATCGATAAATCATTGTTTTATCAAGGTAAGAAATGACTGTACGAAATTTATTAAATCTCAAGAAACTGCCAATGAGAAATTTAAAAACAAAGAAAAGATGATAAAATCTTTTTTGATACCAATATGTTTTTGGATTGCAAAGAAAGCTAACAAACAAAAACCTTTTTTTATAGGTTTAGCTGGAGGACAAGGAACTGGTAAAACTACAATTAGCTCAATTATAAAAATTATATTAGAGAAATATTTTAAAATGAATGTATTTAAAATCTCAATTGATGATTTTTATAAAACGAGAAAAGAAAGAATAAATTTATCAAAAAAAATACATCCAATGTTAATGACTAGGGGAGTACCAGGTACTCATGATATAAAGATGATGTTAGATTTTTTTAATAAAGCAAAAAACAAAAAATTTAAAAAATTGAAATTGCCAAATTTTAATAAGGCTATAGATGATAGATTTCCTAAGAAAAACTGGAATAATATTAATGAAAAACCAGATATTATTATATTTGAGGGTTGGTGTGTTGGTGCCAGAGCAGAGATAAATAAAACATTAAAAAAACCGATAAATTTTCTTGAGAAAACTAATGATCAAAATCTAGTTTGGAGAAAACACGTAAATCATCAATTAAAAACAAAATATAAAAAACTATACTCGCAGCTAAATTGTATGATTTATTTAAAAGCAAAAAATTTCAGTTTGTTACAAAAATGGAGATTAAAGCAGGAGAAAAAACTATGGCTCAAAATCAAGAAGAAAAGTAGACATAAAATTATGAGTAAAAGTGATGTAATTAGTTTTATGCAAACTTATCAAAGAATTACTCAAAATATGTTTAAGAATATGCCTAAATATGCCTCTATAATTTTAAATTTAAATGATAACCATCAAATAAAATCTGCTGTATATAAAACCAAATGAAAAAAATATTAGTATTAATTAGTTTATCGTTATTTTATTTTAGTAATGCATTTTCAGTTACTTTATATGATGCATTAAACCAAACTTACCAAAATAATATTCAACTTAATGCAGAAAGAGAAAATATCAAAGCTTCAGAGGAAGATGTAAATATTTCAAAAGCTGACTATAAACCATCATTAACATTAAGTGGATCTAAAAGTATTGAAGATACTAATAAGCTTACCAATCAAAGTGGAGGCGACGCAACTATTAATGATGTTGATCCGTTTACAACCTCAATAAAATTAGAACAAACAATTTTAGATTTTGGAAGAGACATAACCCTTCAAAAAAATATTACTGCTTTAGATTTAGCAAAAGCAAAATTAGTTAAAAAAGAACAAGACATTTTACATAAAGCAATAGATGCATTCACTAACTTAATTTTAGCTAGAGAAACACTTAAGATTAATTCAAAAAATTTAAATTTACTAATTAGACAAGTGGAGAATGACAAAATAAGAAGAGATCGTGGTCAAATCACAAATACTGACTTAGCACAATCTGAATCTTCTCTTGCAGGAGCTAAAGCTCAATTTGCAAAAGCAAAAAGTGATCTATTAATAAGTAAATTAAACTATGAAAATATAATTGGTAAAATTAACGATCCAAATCAATTGCAAAAAAATTCCAATGCAATTGTTGGTATTCCAGTAACTCTTAATGAAGCCATTAATCTTTCTAAACAGAATAATCCAGATATTTTAATTGCAAAACTTGATTTAGAAAAGTCTGAAAAAGATTTAGCAATTTCTGAATCTGACCTGAAACCTACGGCATCTTTATCTTTAGAAAGATCTTACTCAGATGACCTTACTTCAACCATTGATGAAAGGGAAAAAGATACATTAAAAGCTACTTTAAGCTGGCCTTTTTATTCTGGTGGAAAAAAAAGATCTACTATTAGTAAAAACTCAAATTTAACCACACGAAAAAGATTATTGTTAGATGATGCTGTCAGAACTAATGAAACTAATGTTGCTAGCGCGTGGTCAAGTTTGCAATCTTCAGAAAGTTTTTTAAGTTCTGTCAAAGTACAAGTCAGAGCATCTCAAATAGCTTATGAGGGTGTTACTGCAGAATACGAAAGAGGATCAAGAAATACTCTTGATGTTATACAATCAAATGCATTTCTACTTTCTGCTGAAATATCTTTGGCAAATTCTGAGAAAAATTACCTTATGGCCCAATATAATCTTCTGAAAGCAGTAGGGCTTCTAAATAGTCAGTATCTAAATCTTAAGTAATTATTTGACTTTTTGAGGTAAAAAATAAATATATTGCCAATGAGAACAAAATGTGTACATTTAATTTCATGATTCGAGTATTAAAAATTTTAAAAAAAGAGGCAAAATATGACTAAAAATAACCTAAAAGTAGTTAAATCTACTAAAGATCAAGAAGTGGAAAATAAAGAGAAAAATAAAGCATTAGATGCTGCGATAGCTCAAATTACAGATAATTTTGGAAAAGGTTCAGTAATGAAGCTTGGTGAAAAAAGAGCTATGGATATTGAGTCAATATCTACAGGATCTTTAAGTTTAGATTTAGCATTAGGAATAGGTGGATTGCCTAAAGGAAGAATTGTTGAAGTTTACGGACCAGAGTCATCTGGAAAAACAACATTAGCTTTACAAGTCGTTGCTGAAGCACAAAAAGCTGGAGGTATTTGTGCATTCGTTGATGCAGAGCATGCACTAGATCCAGTTTATGCAAAAAAATTAGGTGTTAATACTGAAGAACTTTTAATCTCACAACCAGATGCTGGTGAACAAGCTTTAGAAATTGCTGATACACTAGTAAAATCAGGCTCTATTTCAGTAATTGTTATCGACTCTGTTGCAGCTCTAACACCGAAAGCTGAAATCGAGGGAGAGATGGGAGATCATCATGTTGGTCTTCAATCGAGATTAATGAGTCAGGCTTTAAGAAAATTAACTGGTTCAATTTCTAACACAAACACAATGATGATTTTTATTAATCAAATTAGAATGAAAATTGGAGTTATGTTTGGCAGTCCTGAAACAACATCAGGTGGAAATGCGCTTAAATTTTATTCATCAGTAAGAATGGACATTAGAAGAATTGGTGCCATTAAAGATAAAGATGAGATAATTGGTAACTCAACAAGAGTTAAAGTAGTTAAAAACAAAGTTGCTCCACCATTTAAAGTTGTAGAATTTGACTTAATGTATGGAAGAGGAATTAGCAAGATGGGTGAACTCGTCGATCTTGGTTCTAAAGCAGATATAATTGAAAAATCAGGAGCATGGTATGCTTATAAAGGAGAGAAAATTGGTCAAGGTAGAGAAAATGCCAAGACTTATTTAGCTCAAAATCCCAAAGTAGCTGCTGAAATTGAAATGGCTATTAGAGAAAAAGCAGGTGTAATTTCTAAGAAAATAGAAGGAAATCCGCTTGATCCCGACAAAATTGAGAAAGAAAAGAAAGTAGCTGAAAAAGAAGAAGCTGAAAAAGCAGAAGCTACTCCTCCATCTAAAAAGAATTAATAAGTCATCTTTATTAATAAAAGGCGCTTAATTTAAGCGCCTTTTTTCCCTATCGATATCTAGACATAGAATTAAAAAGCTGTATTTTAAAAATATGGCTGACAAAACCTTAAATGAAATAAGAAATACTTTTCTAAAGTATTTTGAAAAGAACGATCATAAGATTGTAGAGTCTAGCAATTTAGTTCCCAATAATGATCCTACATTAATGTTTGCTAATTCTGGTATGGTTCAGTTTAAAAATGTATTCACAGGTTTAGAAAAAAGAGATTATGTAAGAGCGACTACTTCTCAAAAATGTGTCAGGGCAGGAGGAAAACACAACGATCTTGAAAATGTTGGTTATACACCTCGTCACCACACTTTTTTTGAGATGCTAGGAAACTTTTCTTTTGGAGATTATTTTAAAGAACAAGCTATTCATTATGCTTGGGATTTGATCACTAAAGATTTTGGCATAGATAAAGACCGGCTTTATGTAACTGTATTTCACGAAGACGATGAAGCCTTCAATTTTTGGAAGAAAATAGGGGGTTTTAGCGATGATCGAATTATTAGAATAGCTACTTCAGATAATTTTTGGTCAATGGGGGAAACAGGTCCATGTGGCCCTTGTTCTGAAATCTTTTTCGACCATGGAGATCATTTAGCTGGGGGATTGCCTGGTTCTAAAGATGAGGATGGTGATAGATTTATAGAAATTTGGAACTTGGTCTTTATGCAGTATGAACAAGTTACAAAAGATAAAAGAATTAATCTTCCAAAACCATCAGTTGATACTGGAATGGGATTGGAGAGAATAGCTGCTTTATTGCAAGGTTCACATGATAACTATGAAACAGATCATTTTAAAAAAATAATTAGTTCAGCATCCGAGATTGTAAAAGTTAAATCAGATAAATCTAATCTTGCAAGCTTTAGAATAATTGCTGATCATTTAAGAGCAAGCTCTTTTTTAATTGCAGAAGGGGTTTTACCCTCAAATGAAGGACGAGGATATGTGCTTAGAAGAATTATGAGAAGAGGGATGAGACATTCTCACTTATTAGGATCTAAGGAACCAGTTTTTTATAATTTGTTTGATACTCTTAAAGATGAAATGTCTGGAAATTATCCAGAACTTGTAAGAGCTGAATCGTTGATTAAAGAAACTTTAAGAATGGAAGAAGAAAAATTTCTAGTTCTTCTTGATAGAGGAATTAAAATCTTAAATGATGAAATTTCTAAAATTGATAAAGTTTTACCAGGTGAAGTGGCATTTAAACTATATGACACTTATGGATTTCCATTAGATCTTACTGAAGATATTTTAAGAAATAAATCAATGTCAATTGATACAGAAAAATTTAAAGCTTTAATGAAAGAAAGTAGAGAACTTGCAAAAAAAAATTGGAAAGGTTCAGGAGATGCTGCTGTTGAAGATATTTGGTTTGGGATAAAAGATAGATTAGAGCCAACAGAATTTTTAGGTTACGAAACAAATCAAGCGGAGGGTGTTGTATTGTCTTTATTAAAGAAAAATAAGGAAGTTGATCAACTAAAAGAAAACGATGAGGGGATGATTATAGTAAATCAAACTCCATTTTATGGAGAATCTGGAGGTCAAGTAGGGGATACTGGTGAGATTGTATCAAATGAATTTAAATTTGAGGTGACAGATGTTCAGAAAAAACTTGGAGACTTATTTGTACATTACGGGAAAGTGGTTAGTGGCTCTATAAAGCTTAAAGATAGTGTTGAAATGAAGATAAATGTTGAAAGGAGAAATAACACTCGAGCTTATCACTCAGCAACACATCTTTTACACGAGTCTTTAAGAAGAGTATTAGGAGATCATGTTACACAAAAAGGTTCTCTTGTAGAGCCTAGCAGATTGAGATTTGATTTTAGTCACATGAAACCAATCCAAAATGATGAAATTGATAAGATAGAAAACTTTGTAAATAATATGGTTTCAAAAAAATCAGATGTAAAAACAAGGTTAATGACCCCAGATGAAGCTGTAGAAAACGGAGCTTTAGCATTATTTGGTGAAAAATATGGAGATGAAGTGAGAGTGCTTTCTATGGGAGATGATGATGGAAAGTATTTCTCCACAGAATTATGTGGTGGAACCCATGTTAGAAATACTGGGGATATTGGAAAATTAAAAATAGTCAGCCAATCTTCCATAGCCGCTGGAGTAAGAAGAATAGAGGCCTTGAGAGACAAACAATTAGAGGATCACTTAAAAAATAAAGAAAAACTATCAGCGTTATCTTCTAAAAAAGATGATGAAAACATTAAAGATTTAAGTGAACAAATCACTAAACTTGGAGGGAAACCTAATTTGGATGAATCAAATCAAAAGGACCTTATTAAAAACTTAACAAAACAATTAGAAACACTTTCTGTAAATTCAATTTTAAATGATAAGTCTAAAAATATTATTAAAGACCAAGACATTAATGGTATTAAATTAAGACTTCAAAAAGTTGATGATCTCCCTCCTAAAGAGTTAAGAAAATTAGTTGATCAAGGTAAAAAAGATTTATCTGAAGGTATTGTGGTAGTCTTTGCAAGCAAAGATGACAAAGTTGGAATGGCAGTTGGCATAACAGAAAGCTTAACTACTAAATACGATGCTGTAAAATTTGTTAAAATTGGATCTGAGATTATTGGCGGCAAAGGTGGTGGAGGAAGAAAAGATTTTGCTCAAGCTGGTGGTCAGGATCAGTCAAAAATAGAAGAAGCTTTTAAAAAACTTAAGGCCTTAGTTTAATTTTGCTTTAAGATTGCCATCAATTTCATCTAAAAATTGATTTGTTGTTAAGTATTTACTTGATGGACCAATTAGTATTGCTAAATCTTTTGTCATAGCTCCGTTTTCAACACATTCAATACAAACTTTTTCAATTGTTTGTGCAAATTTTATTAATTCATCA
Organism: uncultured Pelagibacteraceae bacterium; assembly: GCA_902606105.1. GTDB lineage: Bacteria > Pseudomonadota > Alphaproteobacteria > Pelagibacterales > Pelagibacteraceae > Pelagibacter. The sequence continues at coordinate 32,702 of CACLFK010000009.1, forward strand.
TTGCTATCAAGTTTTCCTCTGTGTGCTAGTCCTCTTGTCCAGGCAAAAATAGATGCGATAGGATTTGTTGAAGTCTCTTTACCTTGTTGGTGCATTCTATAATGTCTTGTCACTGTTCCATGAGCAGCTTCTGCTTCCATAATTTTTCCATCTGGGGTAAGAAGTGTACTAGTCATCAATCCTAATGAGCCATAACCTTGTGCCATAGTGTCAGATTGAACA
>CACLFK010000010.1 GCA_902606105.1 uncultured Pelagibacteraceae bacterium
TTCATTTATCCTGACAGAGTTATTATTGGAACAGACAGTAATAAAGCTAACAGAATATTAAAATCTCTTTATTTTCCAATTATTAAAAAAAAAAGTAGATACTTTAATACCTCAAGAAGAGGTGCAGAGCTTATAAAATACGCTTCTAATGCTTTTCTAGCGACAAAGATTTCATATATTAATGAAATAGCTAATTTATGTGAAAAGACAGGTGTTGACATCAAAGATGTATCTCAAGGTATGGGTTTAGATGAAAGGATAGGTGATAGGTTTTTAAGAGCAGGACCAGCCTATGGTGGATCTTGTTTTCCAAAGGATACTCGTGCATTGATTGATACTGGAAATAAATTTAAAACTGATTTAACCATAGTTAAAAGTGTAGTTAATTCAAATGATAATCGAAAAACTTTACTAATTAAAAGAGTTGTAAAAATTCTTGGTGGTAATTTAAAAAATAAAATTATAACTTTTTTAGGTGTAACATTTAAACCAAACACAGATGATATGCGTGAAGCAACAAGTATACCAATGATTAAATATCTAAATAAAAAAAATATTAAAATCAAATATTATGATCCATCAGGAGAAAAAGATGATTTTAAAGGTTTAAAGAATGTTAATTACTGCAATACAATTTCTTCTGCTTGTTTAAATGCAGATATGGTTATTTTACACACTGAGTGGAACGATTTTAAATTATTAAATTTCAAAAAATTAGTAAAAAAACAGAAATTTAGAATATACGATATGCGTAATATGTATTCACCTTCAAGAATGAAAAAATTGAATATTGATTATTATGCTGTCGGTAGATAAATCAATTTAATTCAAATATAGCATCTACTTCAACGGATACTCCTAATGGTAGACTGTTAGTACTAACAGCAGCCCTGGTGTGCATTCCGGCGTCACCAAATATCGATGCTATAATATCTGAAGCACCATTTATTACCTTAGGTTGTTCTATGAAATCCTCAGTAGAATTTACGTAGCCTGTTAATTTTATACATGATCTTATTTTTGATAAATCATTATCACAGGCATTCTTAACTTGGGATATAATACTCAAACCACATCTTTTAGCAGCGTTATAACCATCTTCAGTTGTCAGCTCTTTACCAATTTTGCCTTTTATTAATTCTCCATTCTCATTAATAGATATTTGTCCTGATACGAATAATAGTTTCCCAATAATCTTAGTTGCAACATAAGAACCTACTGGTGCCTTTGCATCTGGTAAATTTATTTTTAAATTTTTGATATTTTCTTCAAAGGACATAATTAATTTTCTACAAAATCCTTATGTGATTTACTATTTTTAAATTTCAATAATTTATCTTTGATGTTTAACTTATTAATTTTTTTTTTCCCTTGTTCGATTTTATCAGACGCTTTATTTTTTAAAACTTCTGCATTTTTTTTTAATAATTTTGCGTTACATTCAGCATACTCTTTACTTAATTTATCTAATTTACTGCAATCCTGGGCTACGACAATCGATTGATTTGTACAAAATAGGGATATTGATAAAATTAGAACTTTTATTATTTTCATTTTTTTTTCTTTTTTTTAGTTTTCTTATTTTTATCGTATTCACGTCTTTTCTCAATAAGGATAAGAGCCTCTTCCATATTTAGCTCTGTAGGGTCTTTTTCCTCAGGAATTGTTGCATTAAGGGATTTATATTTTATATAAGGACCGTATTGCCCTTTCATGATTCTTACAGGTTTTTTGTCTTCAGGATGTTCGCCAAGATCTTTTATAATTGAGGATGACATTCTTCCTGGTTTGGCATCAGCTATTAATGTTATTGCTCTGTTCAAACCTATTGAAAAAATCTCCTCAACATTTTCTAGTCTAGCGGACTTATTTTCACACTTTAAATAAGGGCCAAATCTTCCTGTGTTTAGAGAAATATCTTTTTGATTATCTGGATTAATGCCTAAAGACTTTGGTAGTGAACACAAAAATCTCGCTTTATCAATATCAATACTGTCTAATTCAATTCCTTTTGGAATGGAGACATTTTTTAACAATTCATTTACATCTTTTTTAGTTTTTTTTGATTTTTTCTTTTTTTTCTTATTTTCTTTTTCAATACTTTCTAGAAGTTTTTCATATTGTAAATAAGGTCCAAATCTTCCATTTTTAAGAAAGATATCATTTCCATTATCATGTTTGCCTAAATATTTTGGTTCAGCCAATTGAGCCTGTGCTGCAGCCTTAGCTTTTGACAAAGGTCTAGTAAATTTACATTCTGGATAATTAGAGCATCCGATAAATGCGCCACCCCTAAAACTATTTTTTAGACTTAACGATCCTGTATTGCACAATTGGCACTTTCTAACAACATTACCACTTTCATCTTTGTCAAAAATTAACGCACCCAAACTTTCATTTAGTAAATCCAAAACTTCTCTAGTTCTTTTCTCTTTTACTTCAGATACATTGTTGTTAAAATCTTTCCAAAATAATTCTAAAACTTTTATCCAACTTTCTTTTCCAGTTGTAATTTCATCTAATTGATCTTCTAATCCTGCAGTAAAATTATAATCAACATATTTAGAAAATAATTTTTCTAAAAAAGCAGAAATTAATTTTCCTCGATCGGTTGGAAAAAATCTTTTATTAGCTATCTCAGCGTATCCACGGTTAGAAATTGTGGATATAATACTTGCATATGTAGAAGGTCGTCCAATTCCAAGTTCCTCTAATTTCTTAACCAAGCTCGCTTCTGAATATCTTGGAGGTGGTTGTGTAAAATGCTGTTCATCTAAAAATGACTCAATATTAATAGGTCCTTTTTTTACTTCTGGAAGTATTTCATCATCATCTTCTGAATTAGGATTTTTATAAACTTTTAAAAAACCATCAAATTTTAAAACTGATCCACTTGTTTTACAAACAGTATTTTTATCCTCAGTTTCAATAGTTATCGTATTTCTATCAAACTTAGCAGATGTCATTTGAGAGGATAGAGCTCTGCTCCATATCAAATTATACAATTTATTTTGGTCAGGACTTAAATATTTTTTAACATTTTCAGGAGATCTATTAATATCTGTTGGCCTAATCGCTTCATGTGCCTCTTGTGCATTTTTGGCTTTTTTACCTGAATAATTATTTGCTTTTTCAGGTATATAATCATTTCCATAACTTTTTTTAATAAAATTTCTAAAATCACTGATAGCATCAGCTGATAAGTTTGTACCATCAGTTCTCATGTAGGTTATTAAACCAACTGTATCTCCCTCAATTTCAATTCCTTGATAAAGTTTTTGTGCAATTTGCATGGTTCTAGAAGCACCAAATCCCAATCTACTTGAAGCAATTTGTTGTAGTGTAGAAGTTGTAAATGGACCAGATGGATTTCTATTAATAATTTTTGATGAAATATCACTAATATTAAATTTTTTATTCTTTAATCCAGAGATTGCCTTTTCAATATTTTCTTTTTTTTTAAAGGTAAATTTTTCAATTTTTTTCCCATCTAATTGATAGATGCTTGCGGTAATTGAATTTTTTTTCTCATCTTGAAATTTTAAACTTAAAGTCCAAAACTCTTCTGGATTAAATAATTCAATTTCATGCTCTCTTTCTGTTATTAATTTTAAAGCAACAGATTGCACTCTACCTGCTGACTTTGACCCAGGAAGTTTAGTCCACAATATTGGTGAAATATTAAAACCAACAAGGTAATCAAGTGCTCTTCTTGCCATGTAGGCATCAACTAGCAAGGGCTCGATTTGTCTTGGATTTTCAATTCCAAAAGTAACAGCCTTTTTAGTAATTTCGTTGAACACAACTCTTTCAACCTCTTTATCTTTAAGTAGTTTTTTCTCATTCAAATATTCCTTTACATGCCATGCTATTGCTTCTCCTTCACGATCAGGGTCTGTTGCTAAAATAATTTTAGATGACTCTTTTGCAGCATCAGTAATATCTTTAAGATATTTTTTTGAAAAGCTATCAACTTCCCATTCCATTTTAAAATTTTGATCTGGATCAACCGAACCATTTTTTGATGGTAAATCTCTAATATGACCATAACTAGCTAAAACGGTATAATTATCTCCTAAGTATTTATTAATTGTTTTGGCTTTAGCAGGACTTTCAACTATGACTAGATTCATAATTTAACAAACTACTTAAAAGTAGTTGATAGTCAATTTAATAAATTTTTGTCTTACTTTCTTCTTTATTTTTCAGACGTTTAATATTTTCTCTGTGAGTATAAAATATCAATACAAACATAATTCCAAAAAAAAGTGCATTACTTATTTGATCATTAAAAAAAATATATACTGGTATCGTTAGTGAACCAATAAGTGATGACAAAGAAGAGTATTTTGATATTAAAAAAATTAGTAACCAAGATATACAAAAAATAAAACCTAAAAGAATATTTATAGTAAACAATATGCCTACATATGTGGCCACACCCTTTCCACCTTTAAACTTTAACCAAACTGGAAAAACATGACCTAAAAAAGCACAAAGAGATGCAATATAAATTAATTCTGGATGATTAATCTTTACGTATAGTACAGGAAGTATAGCTTTTATAACATCTAACAAAAGGGTTGAATAACCAATTAATTTATTACCTGTTCTTAATGCATTTGTTGCACCTATATTGCCAGATCCAATTTCTCTTATATCTTTTTTTAAAAAAGTTTTTGTTAGTATAAATCCAAAAGGTATAGAACCCATTAGGTATGAGATTATACCTATAGTTAAAAATTCCATTTTTATACTTTAAATAATTCCTGACCTTTTACAAACGTATTGGTTACTTTTCCTTGCAATTTTTTATCTTCTATAGACGTATTTTTTGATTTAGAGATTAAATTTTCTTTTTTAACAACCCAAGGTTTGTCTATGTCTACAATACAAAAATCAGCTTCATTTCCAATAGATAAGTTTCCTTTATTTATATTTAATATTTTAGCAGGATTTGATGTCAATGCTTGAATTATAGTATCCAGTTTAATAGATCCATTATGAAATAATTCTAAGCTTAATGACAATAGTGTTTCAATACCTGATGCTCCTGTTGCAGCTTGGGAAAATGTTAATCTTTTAGATTCTTCATCTTCAGGTTTATGGTCTGAGACGATTACATCAATCACGCCATCTTTTAATCCTTGGACCAATGCTTCTCTATCTTCTTCTTTTCTGAGAGGAGGGGATAATTTTAAAAAAGTTCTAAAATCTCCAATGTCATTTTCATTCAGAGATAAATTATTTATTGAAACTCCTGATGTAAATTTTATATCTTCTTTTCTTTGTTTTATAATATCAACAGACTTCGAAGAGGAAAGTTGTGAGATGTGATATCTACATTTAACCTTTTCAAGCAATGTCAAATCTCTTTCAATTATAATTCTTTCAGCAATATCAGGTATTCCAGACAGCCCTAGCTTTGAGGCAATTATTCCAGAATTAATCATACCGTTTTCTGATAAATGCAAATCTTCAGCGTGTTGCATAATTAAACAACCTAAGTCTTTTGCTGAATTCATTATTCTGGACATTAGTCTTGTATTTTGAATAGTTTTGACGCCATCAGTAAATGCAATTATTCCTTTTTTGGCCAAAAGACCAAATTCGGTCATATTAGTTCCTTCGATATTATGAGTTAAAGACGCGCTAGGAAAAATATTTATCTTAGATTTATCTCTTCCTCTTCTTTTTAAAAAATCAACAATAGAAACATTATCTATAATTGGATCTGTATTTGGCATAGTAACAACAGAAGTTACACCACCAGATAAAGCAGCATTACTTAAAGTTCTAAAATTTTCTTTATATTCGTAACCTGGTTCACCTACAAACACTCTCATATCCACAAGACCAGGGAAGATATATTTTCCTTTTAAATCAATTGGTTTTTCTCGTGATGGAAGATTATTGTTGTTTACTTTTTTACCTATTGCTTCGATCTTTCCATCTTCATCAATAATTAATCCACCATTTTCGTTTAACGAATTATGAGGATCTATAATATTTGCATTTATAAAGTATTGTTTTTTCATTTATTCACAAAATATTTTTAAACACGCCATTCTTACAGCAACACCAAGTTCAACCTGTTCCTTAATAACACTCTTGTTGATATCGTCAGCTAACCTAGTGTCAATTTCGATACCCCTGTTCATTGGACCTGGATGCATAATAAGGGCATCAGATTTTGCATGATCTAATTTGTCTGGTGTTAAACCATAGTATTCATAATATTCTCTATTAGATGACAAGAAAGAACTGGTCATTCTCTCATTTTGCAATCTCAACATCATTACTATGTCGCAATCTTTCAGCCCTTTTTTCATATCAGTAAAAGTATTAACCCCAAATTTTTCTATTTCTTTTGGCATCAAATTCGTAGGAGCAACTATATTTACCTCAGCTCCAAGCATAGTTAACAAGTAAATATTTGATCTAGCTACACGTGAATGCAAAATATCTCCACATATTGCAATTTTTAATCCTTGGATTTTATCTTTTCGATTAATTATTGTTAGCGCATCTAATAAAGCTTGGGTAGGATGTTCTCTTCGACCATCCCCAGCATTTAATACTACACAATTAACTTTTTGTGAAAGAAGATTGCAAGCCCCTGAGTCTTGATGTCTAATCACTATGATATCTGGATGCATTGCATTTAAAGTCATAGCAGTGTCAATTAGTGTTTCACCTTTTTTAATTGAGGAGTTAACCATGTTCATTGACATCACATCAGCCCCTAATCTTTTTCCTGCTAATTCAAATGAGCTTTGAGTTCTGGTTGACGGCTCAAAAAAGAGGTTTATTTGAGTTTTGCCTCTTAAAACATCAATTTTTTTATTCTTACTTCGATTTACTTTTATAAAGGCTTGAGCTTCATCGAGAACAATATTTATGTCACTAACTGACAAATCTTGAATACCTAACAAATGTTTTTGAGAGATTTTAATAGCTTTATTGGTTTTAGATGCCATTAAAATTAACTCTATAACTATAATACAGTTAGTTGGCAAGCATTAATTATTTAAAAAATCTATTGCTCCTTGAAGTATGAATGCAGCAGCATTCTGATCTATATTTTTTTCTCTTTTAGTTACATTTATATCCAATTGACTAGATAAATTGAACGCACCTACCGTCGAGAGTCTTTCATCCCATAAACAAACATCAATATCTAATTTCTTATCAAGATTTTTAGAGATATCATGTACAGACTGGGCAGATCTGCCTAAAGTTCCATCCATATTAATAGGATATCCAATTATAATTCCCTTAATACTATTTTCTTCAATAATAATTTTTAATTCATTGATTAAATTATCTGCACTGGTTTTATTTATTGTTTTTAATGGTGTAGCTATAGATTGTTTTTCATCACAGATTGAAACACCAATTCTTTTAGAGCCAAGATCTAGACCAATTAATCTATGTGTTTCTGACTGTTTTTTTTTAAACTCTTCTATAGTGATCATATTGTATAATTTAGACTTAAGTGATAGTTTGCGACATATTTAATTATCATATGAATATCGATCTTAAAACAATAAAGCACATATCAAAATTATCAAGAATTTCTGTTGATGAAAAAAAAGCAGAGAAACTAGCAGGAGATTTAAATTCAATTTTTGAATTTATTGAAAAACTTAATGAATTAAAGACAGATAATGTACAACCTTTAGCTTCGGTTGCAGAAACAACATTAAAGTTAAGAGATGATGAGGTAAAAAGTAAAAATTTAAGAGAGCAAATAATTAAAAACTCTCCTCAGGAAAATGAGGATTATTTTGTTGTGCCAAAGGTGATTGAATAATGTCTGATATTACAAAACAATCACTTTCAGAATTAATCAAAAATATTAAAGATAAAAAACTTTCATCTACTGAAGTTACAAAAGCATTTGTAGAAAGGTCTGAAAAATCCAAAGAGTTAAATGTCTATGTAACAGAAGACTTTTCAGCTGCAATTGATAAAGCTAAAAAGTTTGATGAAAACCCTAATTTAGATTTAAAATTACCTGGTATACCAATGGCTGTTAAAGATTTATTTTGTACCAAAAATATTAAAACTACTGCAGGGAGTAAAATTTTGAATAATTTTATTCCAACTTATGAGTCCACAGTTACTCAAAATATTTGGAATGAGGGAGCTATTCTTCTTGGAAAATTAAATTGTGATGAGTTTGCCATGGGATCTTCTAATGAAACAAGTTTTTTTGGAAATGTACAAAATCCAATTGATAAAGATTTAGTTCCTGGTGGATCCTCAGGTGGTTCATCTTCAGCTGTTGCAGCACAATTAACACCAATTACAATAGGAACAGATACTGGTGGTTCAATTAGACAACCAGCATCTTTTACAGGGACTGTAGGCTTAAAGCCAACCTACGGAAGTTGTTCAAGATACGGAATTGTAGCATTCGCATCTTCTTTAGATCAAGCAGGACCAATGGCTCAAAACGTAAGAGATTGTGCTTTATTACACGAGGTTATTAGTTCTTATGATGAAAAAGACTCTACCTCCATAGATTTTAAGCGAAACAATTACGTTCAGGAATTAACTAATAATATCAAAGGAAAAAAAATAGGTATTCCTAAAGAATATAGAGTAGATGGCATGCCTAAAGAAATAGAAGATCTTTGGAAGAAAGGTATTGATTATGTAAAAGATTGTGGTGCAGAAATTATAGATATTTCTCTACCCCACACTAATTATGCTTTACCCACTTATTATATTGTAGCACCTGCTGAAGCTTCATCTAACCTTGCGCGATATGATGGTGTTAAATATGGATTTAGAGCTGATGGAGAAAATTTGATAGATATGTATGAGAAAACTAGATCTGAAGGTTTTGGAGCAGAAGTTCAAAGAAGAATAATGATAGGGACTTATGTTTTATCATCAGGATATTACGATGCATATTATCTTAAGGCTCAAAAAGTAAGAAAGCTTATTAAAAATGATTTTGATGAAGCTTACAAGAAGGTAGATGCTATATTAACTCCATCAACTCCAAGTTCAGCATTTAAAATTGGTGAAAAAACAAACGATCCTGTATCTATGTATTTGAACGATATTTTTACAGTTCCAGTAAATTTAGCAGGTTTGCCTGGAATTTCTATACCAGCTGGTCATGATGCAAAGGGTTATCCTTTAGGATTGCAAATAATTGGTAAAGCATTTGATGAGCAAAACATATTAAATATTGCTTATGCAATGGAAGAAAAGATAAATTTTAAAAATAAAATTACTGATTGGTGGATTAAATGAGTAAAGATAAGCCAGAATATCTAATTAATAGAAAAGATAATCAGTACGAGGTTGTAATTGGCTTAGAGGTTCACGCACAAGTTACTTCAGAATCAAAGTTATTTTCAACATCATCCACAAAATTTGGTGCAGAACCTAACACTCAAGTAAGTTTAGTAGATGCAGCTTTTCCAGGCATGCTACCAGTAATAAATGAATTTTGTGTAAAACAAGCAATAAAAACCGGTATAGGACTTAAAGCTAAAATTAATAAACGTTCTGTTTTTGATAGAAAAAATTATTTTTACGCAGATCTTCCACAAGGATATCAAATATCACAATTTAAAGATCCAATTGTTGGTGAAGGTAAAGTTATATTAGATATGCCAGATGGTCAAAAAGAGGTTGGTATTGAAAGATTACACTTAGAGCAAGACGCAGGTAAAAGTATACACGACCTGGATCCAAAAAATACATTCGTAGATCTAAACAGATCAGGCGTTGCCTTAATGGAAATTGTTAGTAAACCAGATTTAAGATCACCTGAAGAGGTAAATGCTTACGTAAAAAAATTAAGATCAATAATGAGATATCTTGGAACCTGTGATGGAAACATGCAAGAAGGTTCATTAAGAGCTGATGTGAATGTTTCTGTAAGAAGAAAAGGCACAAAAGAATTCGGAACAAGATGTGAAATAAAAAATGTAAATTCAATAAAATTTATGCAAATGGCTATTGAATACGAAGCAAATAGACAAGTAGATCTAATTGAGGATGGTCAATCTATTGATCAAGAGACTAGACTTTTTGATACTAAAAAAAATGAGACAAGATCAATGCGATCAAAAGAAGATGCACATGATTATAGATATTTTCCTGATCCAGATCTTTTACCTCTAGAAGTTTCAGATGATTTTATAGAAAAGTTAAAATTAGAAATTCCAGAGTTACCTGATGAAAAGAAAAAAAGATTTATTGAAAAATTCAAACTATCTCCTTACGAGGCAACCATTTTAGTTTCAGATAATGAAACCTCTAATTATTTTGAAAATGTAATAAAAAAATCAGATGTGAAACTTGCTACTAACTGGATAATTGGTGAGTTGTTTGCTGCTTTAAATGAAAAGAATTTAGAAATCACTGAAAGCCCCATAAGTGCAGGTAATTTATCAAAATTAATAAATTTGATTAAAGATGGAACTATTTCCGGGAAAATAGCTAAAACTGTTTTTGAACACATGATGGAAGGGGACAAAGACCCAAAAAAAATAGTCGAAGAAAAAGGATTAAAACAAGAAAGTGATCCTAAAGCTCTAGAAGCACTAATTGATAAAGTTATTGATGATAACCGAGAAAAAGCCACTGAATACAAATCAGGTAAAGTAAAATTATTTGGTTTTTTTGTTGGACAAGTAATGAAAGTATCAGGTGGAAAAGCCAACCCTCAATTAGTAAATGAGATTTTAAAGAAGAAACTTTAAAGTTTATGGGTTCAGACCTTAATATAACACAAGAGCTGCAAGATTATATTTTAGAACATGGACATAATCTTCACCCAGTCCAAAAAGAAATAATTGAGTACAATACATCACTTGGTGACATAAAAAAAATGCAGATATCAATCTCACAAACTCAGTTACTTCATCTAATTATTAAAGTTTCTAAAATAAAAAAAGTATTAGAAATTGGCACATTTACAGGTTTAAGTACTTTATCTATGTCACTAGCATTACCTGATGATGGTAAAATAATTGCATTAGATAAAAATGAGCAAACAAATAAAGTTGCTATTAATTTTTTTAAAAAAGCAAAACAAGATCATAAAATTACAACATTAATTAAACCAGCCCTAGAGAGCCTGGTCGAAATTAAAGAAAAATTTGAACTCATATTCATAGATGCCGATAAAGGTAACTATAAAGAATACTATGAAAGATCATTGAGTTTACTTGAGACAAGTGGCTTAATTATAATTGATAATGTCCTTTGGTATGGAGAAGTGGCAAAGAAAAACGAACATGACAAAATTACTAAAACAATTAAAAACTTTAACGAATTTGTCTCTAACGATACAAGAGTAGAGAAAACCATAATTCCTTTAGGGGATGGAATGACTATATGTAGGAAATTGTAATGTACGAAGTATTCGGTTTTTATAGGTTTTTAAATATTAAGTATTTAAAAAAAAATAAGAGATTGATAAATGAAGTTTTAATAAAAAATAATATTCGAGGAACAATAATAATTTCAAAAGAAGGTGTAAATGGTACTATTTCTGGTAAAGCACTAGATATTAAAACTACTATTAATAAGTTAAAAAAAATTTTAAAATTTAAAGATTTTAATAGTTTCAATAAATCAAAAAGTTTGTTTCTACCGTTTCATAAACCTAGAGTGAAAATTAAGACTGAAGTCGTTCCTATGAACTTAAAACTTAGTCAAATGATCAAAAAAAAAGACAGTCATGTTGACCCAAACAAATGGAATAAATTAATAAGGAATAAAAAAACACTTGTTATTGATGCTAGAAAACCATTTGAATATGATGTTGGTACTTTTAAAGGTTCTACGAATCCAAATATTGATAATTTTAGGGATTTCCCAAAATATTTAAAAAATCTTAAAAAAAATCAATCTATTGCAATGTTTTGTACTGGTGGAATTCGTTGTGAAAAAGCTTCAGTTTATTTAGAAAAAAAAGGTTTTAGTAATGTGTATCAATTAAAAGGTGGTATTTTAAATTATTTAAAAAAGACAAATCAAAAAAAAAGTTTATGGAAAGGTGAATGTTTTGTTTTTGATAACAGAGTTAGTTTAAAACATGGTCTAAAATCTGGTTCTTATTCAATTTGTAGTGGTTGCAGAAAACCAATTTCTCAACAGATTAAAAATTCAAAAAAATATGAGGAAGGCGTTTCATGTCCAAATTGTCACGATAAATTAACAGATCAACAAAAAACAAGATTTAGAATGAGACAAAAGCAAATTAACCTTGCTAAAAAAGTTGGAAAAAGACATATCTTCCAAAAAGAATATTAATAACATTTAACAAACTAGATGAATTTATTAAAAGATGAAGTTTCAACTTTAGTCAGAAAGCTTGCAATACCAGCTAGTATAGGAACGCTTTTTCAAACCCTGTATACAATAGTTGATACCTTTTATGCTGGAAAAATATCTCCTGAAGCTCTTTCTGCTTTAAGTAAGTCATTTCCAATTTTCTTTATAATAATTGCTACATCTATTGGTGTTACAGTAGCTGGTACATCTTTAATTGGTAGCAGTATTGGAGAGAAAAATGAAAAAAATGTTTTAGGTTATTTTGTAAACGTTATTTTCTATGCAATAATTATTTCGTTAATCGTATCTATACTTGGTTTTACATTTGGTGAAAAAGTATTTCTATTAATGAATTCAACGACAGAGGTTACCAGTCTAGGTCTAAAATATATAAATATAATTTTCTTGGGTACAATATTGTTTATTTTAGTTGTAGCACTAAATTCATTTTTACATGCAGAAGGAGACACAGTAACATATAGAAATGCTTTAATTTTATCCTTTTTTCTGAATATAATCTTAAATCCTATTTTTATTTTTGGTTTTTTATTTATACCAGCTTTAGGAATATCAGGAATTGGTGTAGCAACGCTAATTGCTCAATTTGTTTCTCTTTTAATTGTACTTAGAAAAATTCTAATTAATGAAAGAATAAAGAAAATTACTTTTAGTTATTTTAAAGTAAAATATTTTTTTCTAAAAAATATTTTCTTTCAATCTATGCCAATAACAGTTGCTATTTTAGGATACTCAGTAGCTGCCGCTATTGTTTTTACTTATGTTGGTTATTCTAGCGAATATGCAGTAGCAGGTTATGGGTCTGCAACTAGAATTGAACAGGTTGTTTTACTTCCTATTTTAGGAATAAATACAGCAATTATTTCTATAATTGCTCAAAATATTGGAGCTAAATATTATAAGCGAGTTGAACAATCATATTTTACATCAGTAAAATACGGTTTGTATTTAATGTTATTCTCAGGTGTTCTTGTATATTTAAGTGCTGACATTGTTCCAAAATTCTTCTCCTCTAATTCTGAAGTTATCGCATATGGCTCTATGTACTTAAAAATATCAGCCTTCATCTTACCAGCATATCCAATTTTCTTTCTTTCAAATGGCTTTTTTATGGCTTTAAAAAAATCGGAAAAAGCCATGTTAAATAATATTATAAGAAACGTTATAGTACCCATATTATCATTTCATATTGCTAGATATATTAATGCAGATTTTAAAACATTTTTTTATATTTGGGCCACATTTCAATGGTCGATATCAATTATTTTATTCTTTTACGTTAAATATTATATAAAAAATAAATTAGTCACTACATAATTTGATCTAAATTACTTAAAGATGTTTTTTACCAAAAAAAAAGTTTTAATAATGATTATTATTTGTTTAGTTGTTTTTATATTCACTTACAATGATGTTAAGTCAGAAGAAATTAAGGAAATTACTGGTTTTGCAAAAATTATTGATGGAGATACAATTAAAATAAGTAATAAAAAAATTAGGTTACATGGGATAGATGCTCCAGAAAAAAAACAAACATGTAAAAAGCCTTACCTAACAATTAGTGTTTTTTCGTTCACCAAGAGTTACTTATGTGGACAAGTTTCTACTAATAAATTAACTAAAAAAATAAATAATCAAATTATAAAATGTAAGATAAAGGATGTTGATAGATATAATAGGCTTATTGGAGAATGTTATAAAAGAAACCAAAATCTTAATTCTTGGTTAGTATCAAACGGTTATGCAGTAGCTTATAGAAAGTATTCTAAAAAATACATTTCAGATGAAATGAATGCAAAAAATAATAAACTTGGTATTTGGCAGGGCAAATTTGAAATGCCATGGGATTTTAGAAGAAAAAATTAAATTTATAATCTTGAAGCACAGTCATTAATCCAGGACCAAAGATGTTGAGCAAAAGACCTTCTTACAAATAAATTAACAATTTGATCTCCCTTATTGTGAATTATAACATCTATATGATTTAAAATTGTTTGCACAGATGAACCTTTTTTATCTTTAAATTCACTAAAATTGAATGGACTTCCAGCAGAAAATATTTCGTAGATATTTTTCCCTTTGATTTCTAATTGAACAAATTGATCTGTAACATCAATTATAGCACCTAAACTTGATTTGGATATATCATTAAAAAGTATTTCATTTAGCTGATATTCATTTGTATCTTTTTTCACCTCATGGTTAGTAACTATCATCCATTCATCAGGGCTAAGCCAAATAGCGGTTAATTTATCACTGATTGTTGAGGTATTAGCCTCTGTTGGAAGAAGCATATTTAGATTTTTACCTATATTAGTAAAAAATTCTCTTTTTTTACCTCTTAAATTTAATTTCATTGTAGGTGAAATTTCTTTAACAACGATACCATTGTAGTTAATTTCTTCATTTGTTGCTGTTTTATAATTAAGCATTTAGCCTCTCATTTTTCTCATCATAAAACACTGTATTAGCCACGGTGACACTAATATTTTTATTTTCCATTGGAACGAAAAGTTTTCTACCCATCATATTTTTTCCATCTTTAACAACTGCTAATGCTATTGATTTATTAAGATTTGGGCTGAAATAACTTGATGTTACATGACCAAGCATTTCAACTGGTTTTTGATTTAATTCAGAAACAATTTGAGCACCTTCTTCCAAAACAATATTTGGATCTTCAGTCAATAAACCTACTAATTGTTTTCTATCTTCTTTCATTGTGTCGGATCTATAAAGTGATCTTTGTCCAATAAAGTCATATTTTTTCTTACTTACAATCCAGTCCATTTGAAGATCAATAGGTGTCATTGTTCCATCTGTATCTTGACCTACAATTAAAAAACCTTTTTCTGCTCTTAATAAATGCATTGTTTCTGTTCCATAGGGAGTAATATTAAATTCTTTTCCAGCCTCTATACATTTTTGCCATATAGCCTCACCATAACTTGCTGGTGCATTAATCTCATAACTCTGCTCACCCGTAAAACTTATTCTCATAATTCTACATTTGATTTTATCAATTAATACCTCTTTAAATGACATGTGTGGAAAATTGTTATCTGATAAATCTAAATCAGGAATAATTTTATTTAAAATTTTTTTACTGTTAGGACCACACAGACTAGCTGTTGCAAAATGATCTGTGACAGAAGTTAAATATACGTCTAACTCGGGCCATTCAGTCTGAAGGTAATCTTCAAGTTTTCCTAAAACATTTGCGGCACCACCTGTTGTAGTTGTCATAATATAATGATTTTCACTTAGTCTAGTAGTAACACCATCATCATAAACCATACCGTCCTCATTAAGCATCAATCCATATCTGCATTTACCAATAGCAAGTTTTGACCATGCGTTAGTGTAAACTCTATTTAAAAATTCAGAAGCATCACTTCCCTGAATATCAATTTTACCTAAGGTAGAAGCATCTAATAATCCAGCACTCTGTCTAGCTGCTTTACTTTCTCTTTGAACGGCTTGATGCATTGTTTCATTTTCTTTAGGGTAATACCAAGATCTTTTCCACTGTCCAACATTTTCAAATTCAGCTTTATTTTTAATGTGCCAATCATTCATAGGAGTTCTTCGGAATGTATCAAAAAATTCTCCTACATTTCTTCCAACAATAGTTCCAAATGTTAAAGGAGTGTATGGTGGTCTAAAAGTTGTCGTCCCTAATTCTCCCATTTTTACACCTGCTATATCTGCAATGATTCCTAAAGCATGCATATTTCCAAGTTTACCTTGGTCAGTGCCCATTCCTGTTGTTGTATATCTTTTAACATGCTCGATTGATCTAAAACCCTCTCTTAATGCGAGTTTTATGTCTTTTGCTGTTGCATCATTCTGGTAATCTACGAAAGGCTTAGTTTTACCAATAGTCTGATCAGAGGGTAAAAGCCAAATATTTCTTTTTGAAGTTTCATGATCATTTTCTAAAGTAATACCTTCAAAATCAGTTTTGTTGATATTTAAAAAATTTTTTAATTTATAATTTAAATTTGTAATTATTTCATCTAGTTCAAAGTCGCCCCCACAGGATCCAACACTAATTTGTTCTTTTGTATCTGCTTTAGGAATAAAAATTTTTCGTTCTTCATCAAAAGTTAGTTTACTACCCGATTGCGTGTATAAATGTACGGCAGGTGTCCAACCACCTGCAATACCTAAGCAATTACAAGAAATAGAAATTTTACTACCAGTAACCGATGTACCGTCATTTGAAAGTTTCATTATAGATACGCCACTTAATCGTTTGTACCCTCTAGTATCAACAATTGTATGTGCCCAGTATATTTTTATACCAGCATCATTAATTTTTTTAATTATTTTTGCATCAGAATTTTCCCTGATATCTATAATAGCTTCAACCTTAATTCCTTTATTATGCAATGATAAAGCACTTTCATAAGCACTATCATTATTTGTGAAAAAAATGTTTTTAGTTCCACATGCAACACCATAAAAATTACCATATTTTTTAATAGCTGAAGAGAGCATGATACCAGGTCTATCATTATTATTAAAAATTAAAGGTCTTTCTAGTGCGCCTGTTGCTAAAATCACTTTTTTAGCTCTAATTTTAAGAAGTCGTTGTCTAATTTTATTTTTTTTATCCTTTTTGACTAAATGATCTGTTAAATTTTCTCTAGCAAGTAAATAATTGTATTGATGATATGCAGCTACGCTTGTTCTAGTTTTAATCTCAAGATTCTTAATATTTTTAAGTTCATTAATTTCTGTTTTTAACCATTCAAATGCTGAATTATAATTAATTTTATTGTCTTCATTTGCTTCAAATATTATTGATCCACCAAGTTCATTCTTTTCATCTAAAAGTAAAGTTTTGAAATTATTTTTTGCTGCATTTTTTGCTGCTAATATTCCAGATATACCGGCACCCACAACTAATACATCACAATGAATATTTCTATGGTCGTATATATCGGGATCTCTTGTATTTGGAGATTTGCCAAGGCCGGCAGAATGTCTAATAAAAAATTCATACTTCTCCCAAAAACTTTTAGGCCACATAAAAGTTTTATAATAAAAGCCTGCTGGAAAGAGGGGAGCTAGAAAATTGTTTATTCCACCTATATCAAAATTAACACTTGGCCAGCAATTTTGGCTAGATGCCTCTAAACCTTCATAAATTTCTATTTCTGTTGCTCTTGCATTTGGTTCTGTAATATTTGAATTAGGATTTACTTGAACGATTGCATTTGGTTCCTCAGAACCAGACGTCATAATTCCCCTTGGTCGATGATATTTAAAACTTCTACCAACTAAATGAACATTATTTGCTATTAAAGCAGATGCTAAAGTATCTCCTTTAAATCCATAGTATGTTTTTCCATCAAACTTAAATGAAATTCTATTAGTCTCATCAATAAATTCACTTGATTTTACTCTTAGATTTTGTGTCATTTTATTGTGTTGGAGGTTTTTCACCCATTTTATAAATTGCTTTTATTTCATCATTAGATGTATCTCTAGCCATATTAAACCATTTACGACAACCATGAGCATGGTTCCATCTTTCAAACTGGACACCTTTAATATTTTTTCTCATAAATAAATATTCTGCCCATTCATTATCACTTAGTTCAGTTGGTTGTTTGGGTCTTTCAATGTGTGCTTCTCCACCAGCTTTAAATTCTTGCTGATCTCTTTCTCCACAATACGGACAATTAATTAAAAACATTAATGTGCAACTGCTGCAGCACCATGTTCATCTACAAGGTCACCACTTACAAATCTATTTAAATTAAATGCAGCATTCAGTTTATGAGGCTCGTCATTAGCAATAGTATGAGCAAATAAATCTCCAGAACCAGGTGTTGCTTTAAATCCACCTGTACCCCAACCACAATTAAAATATAATCCTTTGATCGATGTTTTGCTTAGAATAGGACTTGCATCAGGACATATATCAACAATACCACCCCATTGCCTCAGCACTCTCATACGACTAAAAATTGGATATAATTCTAAAATTGCATTCAAAGTGCCTTCTACAATTTGATGACTACCTTTTTGAGAATAAGAAATATAATCATCTGTACCAGCACCTATAACTAGCTCACCTTTATCTGATTGACTAACATATGCATGAACAGCATTTGACATAACAACAGTGTCAATAATTGGTTTCACAGGTTCAGAAACTAAAGCTTGCAAGGGTTTACTTTCAAGTGGAAGTTTTAAACCTGCCATATTAGCAACTACGCTAGAATGTCCTGCTGCAACTACTCCAATTTTTTTAGTTTTAATAAATCCTTTTGTTGTTTCTATACCCTCAATTGTATCACCACTTCTCTTGATACCTTTAACTTCACAGTTTTGAATGATATCAACTCCCATTTCATCTGCACCTCTTGCATATCCCCATGCAACTGCATCGTGTCTAGCTGTACCAGCTCTTCTTTGTAAAGTACCACCCAAAACAGGATACCTAATATCTTGTGATGTATTTATAATTGGACAAAATTTTTTTACTTCCTCAGTGTTTAAATAAACTGCATCAATTCCATTCAGTCTGTTAGCGTGAGTTCTTCGTTTTAAATCTCTCACATCTTGCAAATTGTGAGCAAGATTCATTACACCTCTTTGACTAAACATAACATTATAATTTAGTTCTTGTGATAAACCTTCCCATATTTTTAAGGCATGATCATACAAACCTGCACTAGCATCCCATAAATAATTTGATCTAATAATTGTTGTATTACGACCGGTGTTTCCACCACCAATCCAACCTTTTTCTACTACAGCAATATTTTGCATATTATGTTTTTTTGCTAAGTAATATGCTGTTGCTAAACCGTGACCACCACCACCAACAATTACAGCATCATATTCTTTTTTAGGCGCTGGATCTTTCCAGGCTCTTTGCCAATTTTCATGATCCGACAAAGCATTTTTAAATAAAGAAAATATGGAGTACTTATTTCTCATAATAATTGAATAATTACTTTATAAATATTGAATTTTCAATACAATCGCTTATTACACAATGTCATACGGAAGAGTGGGTGAGAGGCTGAAACCAGTCGTTTGCTAAATGACCGTGCGAGGAAACTTGTACCGAGGGTTCGAATCCCTCCTCTTCCGCCATTAAAATAGAGGACGATCTTTAAAGAAATTTCTCATTTGAATAGGCCTTTGTTCTAATATATATCGGTAAACATTGTAGTTTTCCATTACCCGCTGAACATAGTTTCGTGTTTCCCTAAATTTTATTAACTCAACCCAATCAACATAATTAATTTGTTTCTTTTGTGGATTTTTATTAATTTTTTTCCAATACTTAACTCGGTTTGGTCCTGCATTATAAGCGGCAACTGCAAAAGGGTATGCACCATCATATTGTAAGATAAGGCCTGCAATATAATGAGAACCTAAATTGATATTATATTCAGGATCAGTAGTTAATCTTGATTTTGAATAAGGAAGTTTTGCTTGTTTAGAAACTAATTTTGCAGTGTATGGCATTAGTTGCATTAATCCTTTTGCACCAGCGTGACTGTTGGCTTCTAAATCAAACTCACTTTCTTGTCTTATAATAGATAAAATCAAAGCACTGTCTGGGATTTTTCTTCCATTAATACTTTTTGGAGTACTAATTATTGGATAATTAAATTTATTATGAAACCTTTTTTGATAGGAAGCAATTTTAGAAACTTGTATAGCAAAGTCATATCTATTTATATTTGTTGCAAGTTCAGCTGCAAGAATTTCACTTCCTTTAGAAATATCATCATTGGCTAGATGTCTTAAAATAAATTTAGTATATTTATCTTTTTTAAGCTCATCTAAAAGATAAGTAATCTTAACCAGTTCTTTATTAAAAAAAATAAGTCGATATTTTTTATCAACTTCCATGTCTTTATTAAGTTCAAATTTTCCATTTGGATTGATCTTTAAAAATGCTAATTGACCATAATAAGTAGTTAAATATTTTGATGCTTCTAAATACCATTTATTCGATTGCTCTTTATCTCCAAGTTTCTCATATGCACTAGCAAGCCAATAAGCTCCTCTAGAGGTACTAATTGGATAGTTAACATTGTCATAAAAATTTTTAAAATGATTTTTTGCTGTTAAAGGATCATTTAAAAAACTTAAAGCTATCCAGCCACTCATCCATTCTGCGGCTGCAAAGTCTGACCCTTCAGTCATACCGTGATTACTTGATATCTTATAAGCAATTTCATATTTTTTTTTATAAATTAGAGCCCGTGATATTATTTCTCTTTCTTTCCACCACTTTTCAGGCATCACTAAATATTCTTTATCATTTCTAATCTTAAGTAGAATCTCTGTCGAAGAGTCTACACGACCTTTTTTTCTTCTCCATTTCAAACGGTCATAATTAAGTCCTGGATCATTTTTTAATTTTTGTGGTACATTTTTAATTGCTTGGTCAACTCCATATCCCTTACTAATTAGTATTTGTCTGGCTGTATATAAGAGCTCATAATCTTTTGGTAAATATCTTGTTAGTCTTTTTAGATCCCAATGCTTTCCATTCCACGCAAGGTAATCAGCTCTTTTAATATAATCATCGACATTAAGACTTTTTTTAAATTTCTTTCTAAAAAACTTTAAATCGTTTTTAGATAATTTTGCAGTAATCCAGCCCTCTTTAACTAACTTTGTACCCCTAGATTTATCACCAATTAATAGGTGACTTTCACCTAATATCATTTTACCGTATCCACTAAGCGGTTCGTTAGCTCCAAACCAATTAATGATTTTATTTGGAGAAACATTAGCCGTAGACAATTTATGTTCTGCCAAATATCTTAATCTATCAATTCTTGGATAATCAGGATTACTGTCTATAAAAACCTTATAATCGTAAAAAGAGGCTTGATTTCCAGTTGTTAGTAGATGTCTCCACTGAATAAAATTATAAATAGATTTATCTTTAGCTTTTTTGGAAACATTTAAAGCTGAAGTCCATTTACTTTTTTGCATTTCAGAAATCGCCTTTTTTGCTAAACCAAAATCTTTTTTGCTATAATATTTAGATATTTTAATGTTTTTAGTAGTTACTACTCCTGCAACACTTGGTTTTTTTTTAGGAATTTTAAAACTTAGCTTTTTCTCTTTTATTTCTTTAACAACAACCTTTTTTTCAACCATTTTTAATTTTGTAGGTTTTTTAAGAGGTGTAATAATATTTTTTGATATTTTTTTAATTATCTCTTCTGATGATAAAGTCGGTTTTTGAGGAGGAATAATTTGTAAGCTCTCTGCATGTAGGTTGGTTATTTTAAGAGAAACAAATAAGACCATTCCAATAATAACTAATATTTTTTTGTACATAATCTTTTAGTATATGAATCTGTAAACTATGTTATAAGTATTTATGTTTAAAGGATCAAATGTTGCCTTAATCACACCATTTAAAAATAATGGTTTAGATGAAGCTGCATATATAAAGCTCATTCATTTTCACATTGATAATGGCACGTCTGGACTAGTTCCAGCAGGTACTACTGGAGAGTCTCCAACTCTCAGTCATACTGAACATGAACGTGTAATTGATTTATGTATTAAAGAGAGTAATGGAAAAATACCGGTTATCGCTGGAACAGGATCTAATTCTACAGAGGAGGCAATATCCTTAACCTCTCACGCTGAAAAAGCAGGAGCAAATGGTGCCTTAGTTGTAACGCCATATTATAACAAACCTACACAAGAGGGGCTATACCAACATTACAAAGCTATTAATGATAAATGTGGGATCCCTATTATAATTTATAATATTCCAGGCAGATCAGTAATTGATATGTCGGTTGATACCATGGCAAGATTATATGAACTAAAAAATATTGTTGGTGTAAAAGATGCTACTGGCGATCTAGATAGAGTTAATCAACAATTAAATAAAATGGGTAAAGACTTTATTCAATTAACTGGAAATGATGACAATGCGTTTGAATTTAACAAAAGAGGAGGAGTAGGCACTATTAGTGTGACAGCAAATATCGCACCAAAACTTTGTTCAGAATTCCAAAAAAATTCAATATCTAAAAACGACGATGATCTTGCAAAAGCAAAAGAGTTAGATAATATTTTACAACCAGTTCATACTGCAATGTTTGTTGAAAGCAATCCTAGTCCAGTTAAATACGCAGCTAAACTAATGAATTTGTGTAATGATGAGGTTAGATTACCATTAGTTAAAGTTACTGAAGAGACTAAAATAATTGTAAAAAAAGCCATAGAGACTGCAAAACTTATTTAATGAACAACAAAACCAATCCTGGTTTAAAGATCATTTGTTTAAATAGAAAAGCAAGTTTTAATTATTTTTTTGAAGATATTTTAGAGGCAGGAATAGTTTTAAAGGGCTCAGAGATAAAATCTATTAGAGACGGTAAAGTTAATATAGCTGATGCATATGCTGTTGAAAAAAAAGGTGAGATAGTTCTTATTAATTCACATATCTCTCCATATAAACAAGCAAGCTATTCAAATCACAATCCAACAGATGAAAGAAAACTTTTATTAAACAAAAGAGAAATAAATAAACTTATTGGAAAAATGCAGAGAGATGGTTTTACTATTGTGCCAACAAAAATGTATTTTAAAAAAGGAAAAGCTAAAATTGAACTAGCAGTTGCTAAAGGTAAAAAACAATACGATAAAAGAGCTACTAAAAAAAATAGAGATTGGAACCGTGAAAAATCAAGATATATCAGAAGATCTAGCTAAAACAGTGTATTTAGCAGTTGGATCCAATCTTGGAGCAAGGAAAGAGAATATTGAAAAAGCTAAATTTTTTTTAAAACAAAATAATATAAATTTTCTTTCAGTTTCAAATTATTATGAAACACCATCCTGGCCCAATCCGAAATATCCAAAATATTTAAATATATTATTAAAAGTTAAATGTAATTATGGTCCTTTAAAATTACTTAATATATGTAAAGAAATAGAAATAAATTTAGGCAGAAAAAAATCGAAAAAAAACTCACCAAGAATATGTGACATTGATATAATTGATTATAATGGAATGAAATTAAATATCAAAAGTAAGCTTAATTTACCTCATGCTAGAATGCATAAAAGAAATTTTGTTTTAATCCCCTTATTTGAAATTGAAAGAAACTGGAAACACCCATCTAAAAAATTAGATATTAAGACCCTAATTTCATTACTTCCTGTGGACGATATTACATCTATTAAACAAATTTAATTTAATGATATAGTAAAGGATGTTGAATTCTAATGAACTTATAAATAAAGTTAAAGTATATAACAAATTTCTTAATCATGAGAGATTAGATAAAGCATATAACTTTGCTATCAAGGCACATCAAAATCAAAAAAGAGCATCTGGTGACCCTTACTCTGTTCATCCAATTGAAGTTGCCAATATTCTTACGGAATTAAAATTAGATAGTGCAACTATTACTACTGGATTATTACATGACACAATTGAAGATACTGTTGCTACTTATGAGACAATAAAAAATGAATTTGGTCCAGAAGTAGCTGATTTAGTAGATGGGGTTACTAAAATTTCTGTTTTTGAAAATACCGCAAGCTTTAACTCAAAAGCTGAAAATTTTAGAAAATTGATTTTAGCTACTTCTAAAGATATCAGAGTTTTATTAGTTAAAATTGCTGATCGACTTCATAATATGAGAACAATCAAAGCAATAACCAAAGAAGATAAAAGAAAAAGAATTGCTCAGGAAACAATGGAAATATATGCACCGCTTGCAGATAGAATGGGTATGCACAGAATTCGAGATGAGCTTGAAGATTTATCTTTTGAAATTTTAAATAATGATGCAAGGAAATTAATTAAAAAAAGATTGGACGAAATCAAACTTGATAAGAAAAATTTATTTGAAGAACTTTCTTTTGAGTTAAGCTCTATTTTGAATGAAAATCATATCAACGCAGATATTTATGGTAGAGAAAAAACTCCATTTTCAATCTGGAGAAAAGTTCAAAAAAAAAGAGTTTCACTAGAACAAGTAACTGACATTATTGGATTTAGAGTAATTTTAAAAAATATTGATGACTGTTATAAAAC
The DNA here is from genome assembly GCA_902606105.1 of uncultured Pelagibacteraceae bacterium. Classification (GTDB taxonomy): domain Bacteria; phylum Pseudomonadota; class Alphaproteobacteria; order Pelagibacterales; family Pelagibacteraceae; genus Pelagibacter. The sequence goes on from CACLFK010000010.1 coordinate 24,395, forward strand.
GTTGGGAATATTTCATAAAAAATGGAATTGTATTCCTGGAAAGTTTAAAGATTATATATCTTCTCCAAAAATTAATGGTTATGAGTCTATTCATACTTCAGTTATCGGTTCAAACAAGAAACCAATAGAAATACAAATAAGAACAAGTGAAATGCATGAATTTGCTGAGAGAGGTATTGCTTCACATTGGAAATATAAATCTTCAGAAAAATTTAATTCATTAAGCTGGAAAGAGTATGATTGGTTAAAGGATTTAGTTGAAATTATAGAAAAAAATGAAAATCCTGAGCACTCATATGAATACACTAAACTTCAAATGTTTCAGGAAAACGTTTTTTGTTTTACACCCAAAGGTTCTGTAATAAAATTACCTAAAGAGGCTACTGCTATTGATTTCGCATACGCTGTACATACTAAAATTGGTAACTCAGCAATAGGATGCGAAATAAATGGAAACAAAAGCGACTTACAAACAATTCTTCATAATGGTGATCGTGTAAATATCATTACATCAAAAAATAATTCACCATCACTTCATTGGATACCTACCACTAAAACTGGAAAGGCTAGAGCTGCTATAAGACGTTATTGGCATGACAAAGGTGAGCAAAAAGAGGAAAAAATTAAAAAATATAACACAACACTATGGATGTCATTACCTGATAAACCTGGTCAACTTGGCGATATCAGTTCATTAATTGGAAGTCATAAATTAAATATCTCTAGTTTAGAGATGGTAGGTAAAAACCCAAACTATATTAATTTTAAATTTAAATTAATCATAAGAAACCTTAAAAATTTTACAAATTTTATTGCAGTGCTAAAACAAAAAGGTATAAAATTTAAGATAATTAGACACGAAGAAAAAAGAAATGCTTTCACACAAAAAATCCTTAAATATTTTAAAAAAAACTAATGCATTATTGGAAGGTCACTTCATTTTATCATCAGGCTTGCATTCATCTAAATATATCCAATGTGCAAAACTTCTAAGTTTTCCAAACTTAGCTGAAAAAATTTGCAAATCATTAGCAAACCAAATAAAAAAAAAATATCAAAAAATTGATTTAATTCTATCCCCTGCGATGGGTGGAATAATTATCGGTTATGAAATCGGTAGACTTCTAAAAAAAGAAACAATTTTTTGTGAGAGAGTTAAAGGAAAATTTACTCTCAGAAGAGGTTTTTATATTAAGAAAGGTGCTAGAGTTCTAATTATTGAAGATGTTATTACTACAGGAAAATCAAGTTTAGAATGCGTTAAATTAATAAAGAAAGCAAATGCGAAATTATTGGGATTTGCATCTATAATAGATAGATCGTCTAAAAAATCTCTAAAAATAAAAACAAAAATTGTATCTCATCTAAAAATAGATGTGCCTGTATATAGTCAAAAAAAATTACCTGAAACTCTTAAATCTGTACCTATAACAACGCCAGGGAGTAGATTTATTAAGTGAAAAGACTAGGTGTAAATATTGATCACGTTGCAACATTAAGAAATGCAAGAGGTGAAAAACATCCAGACCCAATCAGCGCTGCATTACATGTAGTCAAGTGCGGAGCAGACTCTGTAACAATACATTTAAGAGAAGATAGAAGACATATTAATGACAAAGATGCAAAAAAGATATGTAATTTGAAAAATGTATTAGTTAATCTTGAGGTTTCAATGAATGAAAGTATTGTATCTAATGCTCTAAGAATTAGACCAAATTATATTTGTATAGTACCAGAAAATAGAAAAGAAATTACTACTGAAGGAGGTTTAAATTTAAAAAAAAATTTTAATAAATTAAAAAAAATAATTTTTAAATTTAAAAAAGCTAAAATAAGAACTAGTTTATTTATTAATCCTTCTGTAAATGATGTCAAACTTTCTAGATTTCTTGAAGTTGATTGTGTTGAAATCCATACAGGAAAATTATCAAATAACGTTAAGTCAAAACAAAAACATATCAAAGAACTTCAAAGAATTAAAGAAAGTTCAAAGCTCGCAAATTCATTGGGGATTGAGGTTCATGCAGGGCATGGTCTGGATTACAAAACCACTAAATTACTCTCAAAAATAAAAGAAATTCATGAGTATAATATTGGTCATTTCATAATAGGGGAGTCTGTATTTCATGGTTTGTCGAAAGTAATTAAAAATTTTAAAAAATTATTGAAATAATATGAAAATTCTCGGGATTGGGGTCGACATCATTGATAACAAAAGAATCAAAGAGTCAATTAAGAACAATAAATTTAAAAGACGAATTTATAGCAATAATGAACTCAAATTATCAAAAAAAACTAAAAATAAAGTCGCTTTTTTTTCGAAGAGATTTGCGGCAAAAGAAGCTTTTTCTAAAGCATTAGGCACTGGTTTTTCATCAAATTTAAACTTTAAAGACATTGAAATTACAAATGATAAAAAAGGTATGCCTAGATATGTCAATAATAAAAAAATTATAAAAATTGTGCAAAAAAAATATAAAATTAAAAAGTTCAATTCTTTTCTTTCAATTTCAGATGAAAAAGATTATTCAACGGCCTTTGCAATAATTCAATCCATATGAAGCTAGATAAAAATTTTTTTTCTGAAAATTTAAAAACTTTATTTTATGCTTTATTAATTGCTATAGTAATTAGATCTATTTTAATTCAACCATTTTATATTCCCTCATCATCAATGGAGCCAACATTGCTGGTAGGCGATAGGTTGTTTGTTACAAAATATTCCTACGGCTATAGTAAGCATTCTTTTCCTTTTAGTCCCCCGATACTCAGTAAAAGAGTAATGTTCAATAGCCCAAAACGTGGAGATGTAGTTGTTTTCAAAACACCAGCAGATAATAGAACAGATTATATAAAAAGACTTATTGGTCTACCGGGAGATAATATTCAATTTATAGACTCTAACCTTTATTTAAATAACAGTGAAATATTAAAGTCAAAAACTCCAAGTAAAAGTAATATTTATTGTGGAAGTGAAATTATTGATGTTATTAAATTTGAAGAAAAATTACCAAATGGAAAAAAATTTCACACTGTCTACTTAAAAGAATACACTTACCAGAATTCAGATATCTTTACTGTCCCTGATAACCATTATTTTTTTTTAGGTGACAATAGAGATTGTTCTAAAGATAGTAGATATTTAACAAGTGTTGGTTATGTTCATAAAGACAATTTAGTTGGTAAAGCTCAATTTATTTTTTTTTCATCAGATAGAAAAGTGGGTAGTATTTTTGAATTTTGGAAATGGCATAAATCAATTAGATTTAATAGAACATTCGATAAAATTAATTGATGAAAATAAACTATCAAAAATTAGAAAAAAAACTAAACATAAAATTTAAAAATAATAATTTGTTAATTCAATCATTAACCCACAAAAGTTTTAACCCAAATGAAAATAATGAAAAGATTGAATTTTTAGGAGATAGAGTACTTGGCTTAGTTATTGCTCAAAAACTTTTAAAAATATACCCTAATGAAAAAGAAGGTATACTTGATAAAAAATTTGCATCATTAGTAAATAAAAAAACATGTTTAGAAGTTGCAAAAACAATTGAATTAGAAAAATATATAAAAACTTTCAACTCTAAAAATAAAATTATCAAAATTGAAGACAAAATTATTTCAGATAGTTGTGAGGCATTAATGGGGGCTATTTATATAGATAAAGGATTAAATATAGCTGAAAAAATTATCTTAAAACTTTGGGGTAGTCATATTAAAAAAAGTGTTGTTACTCAAATAGATGCAAAAACAAAACTTCAAGAACTAGCTTTAAAAAAATTTAAAAAATTACCAACCTATAAAATTATTTCTAATACAGGTCCACGTCATAAACCTATTTTTAAAGTGGGAGTTAAGCTTCCTAATACGATATTTTTTATATCTTCAGGTAAATCAAAGAAAGATGCCGAACAAAATGCTGCTATCGAATGTCTAAAAAATATAAATTGAAAAAAATATGAATTGGATTGATCAAGGTTTTTTAGTTAGCAAAAGCAGGTATAGTGAAAACTCTATAATTGCTGAGTTATATACTTTGGATAGAGGTAAGGTTTCAGGCATTATATTTGGAGGAACATCTAAAAAAATTAAAAATTATCTTCAAGTGGGCAATAAACTCCATGTTAATTATAGCTCAAAAAATGATAATAGAATGGGTTATTTTAAAATTGAAATTTTAAATGCTTACAGTCCATTTTATTTTGATCATAAACAAAAGCTTTCTTGTATTACCTCAGCAATTAACCTAATAAAAATATTAACAGCCGAAGCACAGGCAAATAAAAAAGTTTACCTTCTTATCGAAGATCTTTTTTATTTATTAAATGACCAAAACTGGCTTAAAAAATATATTTTCTGGGAATTAGAATTACTTAAATTACTAGGTTACGATCTCGAGCTAGAAAATTTGGTTGAAAAAAACTTAGAAGATAACAAAACTGTTTATTTTGCAACTTCTTATACTGAAAAAAAATATGTCCCTAACTTTCTTATCGAGAAAGATTTAGAAGTAACAGATATTAATATTTTATTAAGTGGATTGAAATTGGTTGGAGATTATTTAGATAAAACAATCTTAAAACCAAATAATTTAAATTATCCTAATAGTAGAGTAATTTTTTTAAATTCTTTGAAATAATTATTCTAAAATTTTGTCTATTCTATCAGCGTAATATGAAACAATAGCGTTTGCTCCCGCACGTTTAAAAGAAACTAAAACTTCATAAACTGCATTTTTTTGTATTAGTTTTTTATTAATAGCTGTTTCCAAAAGACTATATTCACCAGATACTTGGTATGCTAAAACTGGAATTCTAAACTTTTCTTTTATTGACTTAATTATATCTAAGTATGGCATACCTGGTTTAACCATAACCATATCTGCACCTTCCTTTATATCCAAAGCAACTTCCCTCATAGCCTCATCACTATTTCTAAAGTCCATTTGATAAGTTTTTTTATCACCTTTAAGTGAGCTTTTAGAACCAACAGCATCTCTAAAAGGTCCATAAAAACTAGAGGCATACTTTGCTGCATAGGATAAAATTTGAGTGTTTTTAAAATTAGAATTATCAAGTGCTTTTCTTATTTTTCCTATTCTTCCATCCATCATGTCTGAAGGTGCAAGAACATCACATCCCATTTCAGCCTGTAATAGAGATTGATTTATTAGCACTTCAATCGTTTCATCATTAATTATTTGATTAGATTTTATTAATCCATCATGACCATGTGATGTATAAGGATCTAGAGCAACATCACACATAATTCCAATTTGGTTTTTGTATCTTTTTTTAATTTCTATTATGGCCCTGCAAACTAAATTATTTTCATTTAATGACTCAGTACCCAAATCATTTTTTAAAGTATTTTTCGTTTTAGGAAAAAGAGCAACCA
>CACLFK010000011.1 GCA_902606105.1 uncultured Pelagibacteraceae bacterium
AGTAAGTCATTTGTCTTATATTGGTGATACTGAAATTGGCAAAGCTGTTAATGTAGGTGCTGGGACAATAACTTGTAATTATGATGGTATTAAAAAAAATAAAACAAAAATTAAAGATAAAGTATTTATAGGATCTAATTCTTCATTAGTTGCACCAGTTACAATAAATAATGAAAGTATCATAGGAGCAGGTTCAGTTATAACAAAAAATGTATCAAAAAAATCCTTGGCTTTAACTAGATCTTTACAAGCAGAAATTAAAAATTATAAAAGAAAAAAATAAATTATGTGTGGTATAATTGGAATTTCAAGTAATAAACCCGTATCTGGAAATATAATCAACTCACTTAAAAAGCTTGAATATAGAGGTTATGACTCTGCGGGGATTGCAACTCTTTTTGAAGGTGAAATAAAAGAGGTTAAGTCTGAGGGTAGGGTTGATAGTTTAGAACAAAATTTTGATTTAAAAAATTTAAAAGGTAATATTGGAATTGGCCATGTTAGATGGGCCACACATGGTGTTCCAAATAGTGTAAATGCGCATCCACATTCATCTCACAATGTATCTGTTGTTCATAACGGAATAATTGAAAATTCCACAATATTAAAAAAATACTTAATCAGCAAAGGACATAACTTTAAATCTCAAACCGACACAGAGGTCATAGTACATTTAATAACAGAGAATTTAAAAACTAGCGAATTAGAGATAGCAATTACGAAAACATTAGAGCAACTTCATGGTAGCTTTGCATTAGGGATTGTTTTCAAAGAAATGCCTGATTTAATAGTAGGTGCTAGAAGAGGCTCACCTTTAGCTGTTGGCTATGGACCAAATGAAAATTATCTAGGTTCAGATTCTTATGCACTAAAGGCAATGACAAATAAAATTACTTACCTTGAAGATGGTGAATTTTGTTTAATTAAAAAGAATCAAGTTCTTTTTTTCAATGAAGATGGAAAAAAAATAAATAAAAAAATTTTAGAACTTTCATCAGATGAAGCTAATTATGAAAAAGGCGATTTTAAACATTTTATGGCTAAGGAAATTGAAGAACAGCCAGTGACAATTAAGACTGGTATTAAAGAATATATTGATAGAACAAATTCAGATATAAATATTTATAATTTCCCTTGGAAAATAAGTGAAATTAATTCAATTACTTTAATAGGTTGCGGTACTGCTTATCACTCTTGCCTGATGTCAAAATATTGGTTTGAAGAATTAACTCAACTTGATGTATCCATAGATATTGCATCAGAATTTAGGTATCGAAAAAATAGATTTAAAAAAGATACTCTATATATATTTGTCTCACAATCTGGAGAAACCGCAGATACATATGCAGCACTAGATCTTTGTAACAAAAATAATATGAAAACTTGTGCTGTAGTGAATGTAATTGAAAGTTCAATTGCAAGAGATGCAAATTTTATATTACCAATTCATTGTGGCCCAGAAATTGGCGTCGCATCTACAAAAGCCTTTTTAGGACAAATACTAATTTTATACATTTTAGTTTTAAAACTAGGATCTTTGAGAAACGAAATTACTAAAGAAATTTATCAAGAAAAGATTAAAGACCTTCAGAGTCTGCCAAGTTTAATTGAAAAATCTTTATTAATTGATAATGATATTCAAGCTATATCTTCTACTTTTAATGATGCAAAAGGCTCAATGTTTTTGGGTAGGGGCTTTTCATATCCGATTGCACTTGAAGGTGCTTTAAAATTAAAGGAGCTATCTTATGTCCATGCAGAAGGTTATCCTGCAGGTGAGATGAAGCATGGTCCATTGGCATTAATTGAAGATGGAATGCCAGTTGTGGTGTTAGCTCCAAGAGATAGTTATTATAAAAAAACTATTTCAAATATGCAGGAAGTAATAGCAAGAGGTGCAAAGGTTTTATTAATAACCAACAAAAGTAAAGACGAGATTTTTTCTGAAAATATTTGGGAAACTATTGAAGTTGAAAATACAAATGATGATTTACTTCCTTTTCTTTTAACAATCCCACTTCAAAAATTGGCATATTATTCTGCACTTAAGAAAGGATATGATATCGATAAGCCAAGAAATTTGGCTAAATCTGTCACTGTTGAATAAAGTTTAAACTCTGTTAAAACACCTGCAGGTTGCATATGAAAAATTGGAAAAAAAATAGTTGGAGAAAATATTCTGTTAAACACATACCAGAGTACCCAGATAAAAAAGAATTGGATACAGTTTTGGATAAAATAGGAACGTTTCCACCGTTAGTTTTCGCAGGAGAGACTAGACATTTAAAAGACCAACTTGCTGAAGTTGTGGATGGAAAAGCTTTTCTTCTCCAAGGTGGAGATTGTGCTGAAAGTTTTGCTGAATTTAATCCAGACAATATAAGAGACACATTTAAACTATTATTACAGATGTCTTTAGTTTTAACATATTCAGCCTCCTTACCAGTTGTGAAACTTGGAAGAATAGCTGGTCAATTTTCAAAACCGAGAAGTTCACCAGTTGAAACAAAAAATGGTGTAGAGCTTCCCAGTTATCTAGGAGACAACATTAATGGAATGGAATTTACTGAAAAAGCAAGAATTCCTGATCCAAAAAGATTATTTAAGGCTTATTCACAGTCAGCTGCAACACTCAATCTTATAAGAGCTTTTTCAAAAGGAGGTTTTGCAGATTTAAATAAAGTACATTTATGGAATTTAGATTATATTAAAAAAAGTCCACAAGCTAAAAAATTTAAAGATCTTGAAGATAAAATCGCAGACGCTATAGCTTTCATGAGAGCATGTGGTATCACATCGGATTTTAATAATAGACTATACACTGTTAATTTTTGGACATCACATGAAGCTTTATTGTTACCTTTTGAGGAGTCTATGACAAGAACAGATTCTACTACTGGTGAGAACCATGATACTTCAGCTCATTTTGTTTGGATTGGAGATAGAACTAGACAATTAGATGGAGGACATGTTGAATTTTGTAGAGGAATAGAAAATCCAATTGGGATAAAATGTGGACCAACATTAAAAGCTGATGATTTAATTAATTTATGTAATAAAATTAACCCTAAAAATGAAAAAGGCAAGATTACATTAATTTCAAGATTTGGAGCAGATAATGTTTCAAAACATTTACCAAAACTTATTCGAGCAATTAAAAAAGAAGGACTTAATGTGATTTGGTCTTGTGACCCATGTCATGGAAATACTATTCAAGCAGTTACAGGTTTTAAAACAAGACCTTTCAATAGAGTTTTAAAAGAAGTTAAAGATGTTTTTGCTTGTCATCAAAGTGAAGGAAGCTATGCAGGAGGTCTTCATATTGAGCTTACTGGTCAAAATGTAACAGAATGCATAGGGGGTGCTCAAAAAATATCTGAACAAGATCTGTCATCAAGATATCATACCCATTGCGACCCAAGATTGAATTCAAATCAGGCTTTGGAATTAGCTTTTTTAATATCAGATGAGATTAAAAAGAATAGCTCTTATTCAAAAAATGCAAATAGAGCGGCATCTTAAAACATTGCAAAATCTGTAATAATTAATATTTAGGGGATTATGAATACTTCTGAAAAAGTTAAATTTATTTCTAATTGGATAAAAGATTATGCAAATAATATGCCATCCAAGGCTGAGTCTTTAGTAATTGGTATCTCAGGGGGAATAGACTCCTCAGTATCAAGCACTTTAAGTGCTATGACAGGTTTTAGAACCATTGTTTTGTCCATGCCAATTAAGCAAAAATCGCACCAACATGATTTAAGTTTAAAACATCAAGAATGGTTGGTGAAAAATTTTAAAAATGTTGAAGGACACACAGTTAACTTAGATGAATTATTTTTAGCTTTTAGTGCCAGCTTATCTAAATTTGATAACGAACATGGGATGGCAAATTCAAGAGCAAGATTAAGAATGACAACTCTTTACCAAGTAGCTGCAGCTAATAAAGGCATTGTTGTAGGAACTGGAAATAAAGTCGAAGACTTTGGTGTAGGATTTTATACAAAATATGGAGATGGTGGAGTTGATATTTCACCAATAGCAGACTGTAATAAAACTCAAATTTGGGAACTAGGAAAAGAACTTGGGATTCTAAAAGAAATAATTGAAGCTGCACCAACTGATGGTTTGTGGGATGATGGAAGAACCGATGAAGGTCAACTAGGATTAAAATATGAAGAATTAGAAGAGGCTATGACTAATCCTAATTCTCCGAATCGATCTAAATACGAAACTATTAGAAAACAAAATATGCATAAAATGGAGCCAATTCCAGTATGCATAATTCCAAATTAATCAAATAGATTCACAAATCTATTTTTTAAGTATATTCCTAAAATCATGAGTAATGATATTTTTTTAACTAATAATCTTAGTAACAAAAAAGAAAAGTTTGTTCCAATAGATAAAAAAAATATTAGAATGTATGTTTGTGGTCCAACCGTATATGACGATCCTCATATTGGCAATGCAAGACCTATTGTAGTTTTTGATGTCCTTTATAAAATTTTTAAAAAAATATATCCAAAAGTTACTTATGTTAGAAATATAACTGATGTTGATGATAAAATTATTAATTTCTCAAAGCAAAAAAATATTTCAATTTCTGATTTGACCAATACTGTTATTAAGAGTTTTGATAAAGATTGTAAATACTTAAATTGCGATATCCCTACACATCAACCGAAAGCAACAGACCATATTGATATAATGATCGAAATGATTTCTGATTTAACAAAAAAAGGATTTGCTTATGAGGAAAATCAGCATGTGTATTTTGAGGTAAATAAATTTAAAGATTATGGAAAACTTTCAAATAAAAATCTTGATGAATTAATTGCTGGTTCTAGAGTTGAAGTAAGTGATAATAAAAAAAATTCACAAGATTTTGTTCTATGGAAACCTTCTAAAGATGATGAGCCTTCTTGGGAATCACCTTGGGGCAAAGGAAGACCTGGTTGGCATTTAGAATGTTCTGCTATGTCAAAAAAGTTTCTTGGAAATGAGTTTGATATTCATGGAGGTGGTATAGACTTATTGTTCCCACACCATGAAAACGAAATTGCACAATCAAGATGTGCAAATGATACAAAGGTTTTTGCAAATTACTGGTTGCATAATGCATTTATAACAATGTCGAATGAAAAAATGGCTAAATCTCAAGGGAACATTTTAAAAATAAAGGATTTTAGGAATAAAGTAAGTGGTCAAGTACTAAGATTGGCTTTAATGAGCACACATTACAAACAACCACTAGATTGGAATGATAAACTTTTAAATGAATGTCAAAATACAATTAGTAAATGGTACAATGTTTACTCATCTAATTATATGGAAGAAGAAGTTGACGATGAAATTCTAAAACCACTTTACGATGATTTAAATACACCAGGTTATATTGCCAACCTTCATAAATTGTATGATAAAGCACAAAAAGGTAATTCCACTGACAAAGCATTATTTACATCTGCATGCAATTTTATAGGTTTATTGAATGAAACTGAAATCGAATGGTTAGAGTTTAAGAAAAATAAAATTTCAATAAACGAAACTGAAATTTTAAATAAAATTGAGCAAAGAAATAAAGCCAGAAAAGATAAAAACTATGAAGAAGCTGATAAAATAAGAGACAAGCTTTTAGACAAAGGTGTTTTAATAGAAGATAAAGATGGTAAAACGACGTGGAAATTTAAATGAATAAAGATCAGCTATATATATTTGATACAACTCTTCGTGATGGAGCACAAACCCAAGGTGTTGATTTTTCAATTGACGATAAAGAGAAAATTTCTTCTGCTTTAGATGAGCTTGGTGTTGATTATATTGAAGGAGGTTGGCCTGGTGCAAACCCAACTGATACAGAATTTTTTAACAAAGATCACAATTTTAAATCAGCTAATTTAACTGCTTTTGGTATGACAAAAAAATCAGAGCATAGTGCTGAAAATGACCCAATGTTATCCTCATTAATTAATTCGAAAAGTTCATCAATTTGCTTGTTTGGAAAATCTTGGGATTTCCAAGTTGACGTAGCCCTTGGTATATCAAATCAGGAAAATCTTACCAATATTAGCGACAGCGCAAAACATATCGTTAAATCAGGCAAAGAATTTATGTTTGATGCTGAACATTTTTTTGATGGATATAAAGCAAATTCTGAATATGCACTAGCTTGCTTAAAATCTGCTTATGACAATGGAGCAAGATGGATTGTTTTGTGTGATACAAATGGAGGAACACTACCTCATGAGATTGAAAAAATTATTTTGGAAGTTACAAAACATATACCAGGAAAAAATTTAGGAATTCATGCTCATAACGATACAGAAAATGCTGTTGCAAATAGTTTAACTGCAGTTCAAGCTGGTGTGAGACAAGTCCAGGGAACTATAAATGGATTAGGAGAAAGATGTGGTAATGCAAACTTAACATCTCTAATCCCAACCTTCTTTTTAAAAAAAGATTTTTACGAAAATTATCAAATAAATATTAAACGTGAGAATTTAAAAAATTTAACACAATGTTCAAGGTTGTTGGATGAATTACTTAATCGTAAACCTAATAAACACTTACCTTATGTTGGTGCATCGGCCTTTTCTCACAAGGGAGGAATGCATGTTTCTGCTGTTCAAAAAGATCCAAAAACTTATGAACACATTAATCCTGAAGAGGTAGGAAACTCGAGAAATATAGTTGTCTCAGACCAATCAGGACAGTCTAATATTATGTCTAGATTAAATTCTATAGGAATAAAGGTAGAGAAAAATGATCCTAAAATAAAAAAACTTCTTGAAGAGGTAAAAGATAGGGAGTTTATAGGATATAGCTACGATGGTGCAGATGCTTCTTTTGAATTATTAGCGAGAAGATTAATGGGCGACATACCAAGATATATTTCAATTAATGAATACGATGTTTCTGTTAAAAAAGACAAATCGGGAGAAATTATTTCCCATGCTAAAGCTAAATTAGAGGTAGATGGCCAAAAGATATTATGTGAGGGAGAGGGTAATGGACCAGTTAATGCTTTAGATAATGCAATTAGAAAAAATGTAAATAAACTTGATAAGTATTCTAAATATTTAAAAGATTTAAGATTAGTTGATTATAAAGTAAGAATTTTAAATACAGGAACTGAGGCAGTAACTAGAGTTAGTATTGAAAGCACTGACTCTAAAGGATTAAATTGGTTTACTATAGGAGTTTCACCAAATATCATAGATGCATCTTTTAAAGCACTCATCGATAGCTTGGATTACAAACTTTATAAAGATAACGCTCCTGCTAGCCTTTAGGCATGAAGATTAAAAAGTTCTCAAATAAACCGTCTGATATTAGTGAAAGAATTGGTGCAAAACCAGTTGTTTGTTATCCCAATAATAATATTGAAGAAAACTTAAATATTTTACATCTAGCTCGAAAAAATTTGAATAAAAAAAATGAAATAATAATTCCTCCGAGAGACGCTAAAACATTTCAAGTTAAAAGGGGTGAATTTTTTAGAATAGAAAGTGTTGAGGGACCTCAAGTAGGAGATTTAAACCTTTTTAATTTGAATAACTTAAATGAAAAATTTTATTCTGGGAAAACTAGAGCACTTTATGGAACACATCTTTCAGTAGGTGATAAAATGTTTAGTAGTTTTCCTTATCTTAGATCTTTAGCAACTATTACATGGGATACGTTAGATTGGTATGATTATGATGATGATGGTGGGTCAGTACATGATGTAATTGGTACTAGGTGCGATCCTTATACTTCAAAGCTTCTATCGGGTAACGACTATCATTACTGCTGTCATTCAAATTTAACTAGAGCATTAGTTAAAGAAAAAAAACTTAAAATTAATGAAGCTGAAAAAATAGTTCATGATGTTTTAAATGTTTTTATGCTAACTGGATTTACTAATGAAACTAAACAATATTTTATGAAGGCAAGTCCTGTAAGACCAGGTGATTACTTGGAATTTTTTGCAGAGACTGATTTATTAGGAGCTCTATCAGCTTGTCCTGGTGGAGATTGTGGATCTGAACATTCCTCTGATGTTGCAAAATGTTATCCATTAAAGGTGAGTATATGGCAAACAGATGAAAAATATTTAAAAGATTTAGATACATCTGAAATTTCAAATTATAATAGAAGTCACGGCATAGACTAATTATGTCAAAAAATAACATTTCATTTATTTTACATAAACCTCAGCTTTCAGAAAATATTGGTGCATGTGCGCGAGCGATGAAAAATTTTAATTTTCAAAAAATGATTATTGTAGATCCTAAACCCATTTTTCCGAATGATAAAATTTTAGCTACATCTGTAGGTGCAAAAAATATTATCGGTAAGAGTAAAAATTTTGACAACCTAGAGTCTGCATTAAAAAATATTGATGTAGTAATTGCCACTTCAGTGAGGTTTAGAAATAAAAACATTAAACATATTCAATTAGAAGATTTAAATAAGATTGATTATAAAAAAAAAGTGGCTTTTTTATTTGGATCTGAAGCCTCAGGACTTTCAAATAATGAGATAAGTTATGCAAATTATACTCTTCAGATCCCAGCTAACCCAGATTTTAAATCTCTGAATTTGTCTCACAGTTTAATTATAATTGCTCAATTTGTGCATAACATTATTAATTCAAAAGTTTCTAGTTTTAAAAAATCTAAAAAAGTAAAATCAGCCTCAAAAAAGGATATATTATCAATGACCAACTTATGTATTAGAAATTTAGAAGATATAGGGTTCTTCAAACCCAAAGAAAAGAAACCTATAATGCTTGAGAACTTAAGAAATATTTTCTACAGGTTGGAACTATCCTCAAAGGAAACACGTATTTTATCAAGTGTATTTGCTAGTTTAGGAAAAAAACGTTGATTGACAAAATAATGAGTAGGTTTATAACCCCCCCTATTAAATGACTAAAAGATTAAACTCTAAACATAAAGTAGATAGAAGATTGAAGGTCAACCTTTGGGGTAGACCGAAAAGTCCATTTAATACAAGAGCCTACGGACCGGGACAACATGGTCAAACTAGATCATCTAAGCCTTCAGATTATGGAATCCAGTTACAAGCTAAGCAAAAACTGAAAGCTTACTATGGTAATATCAATGAAAGGCAATTTAGAAATATTTACAAAAAAGCAGTAATGCTTAAAGGTGACACAGGTGAAAATTTAATAGGTTTACTCGAAAGAAGATTAGATGCTGTCATTTATAGAGCAAAATTTGCAACAACAATATTTTCAGCCAGACAGCTAATTAATCATGGACATGTTAAAGTTAATGGTAAAAAAGTTAATATTGGAAGTTATTTAGTTAAAGAAGAAGATTCAATTGAGATAAGAGATAAGTCTAAACAACTAGCTATTATTGATATTGCTCTAGCAAATAAGGAAAGAGAAACTCCAGAATATATTCAGATGGATGAAAAAAATAAAAAACTTAAGTTTGTAAGAACTCCAAAATTTGATGAAGTTCCTTATCCAATTGTTATGGAACCCAACCTAGTTATTGAATATTATTCTAGATAATTAGTTTTTAGCTTTAAAATTAATATTTTTACTTTCAAGCAGTTTAGCAAGTTCACCACTTTCAAACATTTCTTTTATAATGTCACATCCACCAACAAATTCATTCTTAACATATAATTGTGGGATAGTAGGCCAATCGCTATAAACTTTTATACCTTCTCTAAGTTTCTGATCTGCTAGAACATTTATACCTTTAAAATTTACTTCCATTACTTTTAAAATGTTAGACGTAGCCATTGAGAATCCACACTGAGGTGCATCGGGCGTACCTTTCATAAATAGGCAAACTTCGTTATTTTCAATTTCAGTTTTAATTAAATCATTTGTTTCTTGGTCCATTTTAATTTTCCTTTGTTTTGATTGCTAAAGCATGTAATTCGTTACCCATTCTTCCTTTTAATGAGTTGTAAACCATTTTATGCTGTTCTATTTTACTTTTTCCTGAAAATTGAGATGAAGTTATAGTTGCAGAATAATGATTTCCATCACCAGCTAAGTCCTGTATTTCAACAACAGCATCAGGCATTGCCTCTTTAATTAAACTCTCAATTTCATTTAAATTCATTGCCATTAGTTACTCATATATTTTTTTAACCACGTTGTATTAAACTCTTTTAGTTCGTCAATTGTAACTTTTGTCTTTTCATTTAAAAATAGCATATTTTCATTGATTGTTCCAAGTTGATCATAATGAACTGCATTTTTGTTCAATATATCAAGGACTTTTTTTTGATCATTTTTACTGATTTCAACAACGTATCTCCCTTGATCTTCTGCAAAAAAATATTCTATTTCACTAATTAAGTATTTTGGCTTTTTTAGATTAATACCTTTATTACCCTTAATACACATTTTCGATACGGCAGTCATTATTCCACCTAAAGAAATATCATGGGCGCTTTTAATTAAATTACTATCAATTAATTTTAAAAGTGTTTCTCCATTATTCTTTTCATTAAAAAGATTTATTTCTGGTGGAGGCCCGTTTTTTTCATCTAAGATAACTCTTGAAAATAAACTTTGATCAATATGACCTTCTGTTTTACCAATAACCAGTACAACATTATCGACTTCTTTAAAATCCATAGTAGTCATTTTAGTATAATCTTTAATAAGTCCAACTCCACCTATAGATGGAGTGGGCTTGATCCCCCGATCCTTTGTTTGATTATAAAAAGAAACATTTCCAGATACGACAGGAAATTTTAAGTAAGAGCTTGCTTCTCCAATACCCTGAACGCATTCAACAAACTCTCCCATATTCTCTTCATTTTCAGGACTACCAAAATTTAAACAATTTGTAATAGCGATTGGTTTTGCTCCAACGGATATCAAATTTCTAAAACTTTCGCACACTACCTGTTTCCCTCCTGTAAGAGGATGAGCCCAACAATAAACTGCTGAAGAGTCTACTGAAGCCGCAACTGCTTTTTTGGTGCCATGAACTCTTACTACACCAGAGTCTCCTCCAGGTTTTTGAATGGTGTCTCCCATCACTGTATGATCATACTGTTGCCAAATCCATTCTTTACTGCAGATATTTGGATTAGCTAAAATTTTTTTTAGGACCTCAATTATTTTTAAATTATTTATATCATCTTTATTATTTTTATTTTTCTTTGGAAGTTTTGCTTTTTTCCATTTACGATCATACATCGGTGAATTTTCAACAAGAGTATTAACTGGAATATCAGCAACTTTTTCATTATCAAAATAAAGTTCAATTTTCTTTGATTTAGTTGTTTTTCCAATTACAGCAAAATCTAAATTCCACTTATCAAATATTGTTTTGGCTTGCTCTTCTTTTCCATTTTCTAAAACAATTAACATTCTTTCCTGACTTTCAGAAAGCATAATTTCATAAGGGGTCATTTTTGTTTCCCTACATGGCACTTTGTTTAAATTAATTTCTATTCCAAGATTTCCTTTTGAAGCCATTTCAATACTTGAAGAGGTTAAACCTGCAGCTCCCATATCCTGGATAGCAATGATTGAGTCTCCAGCCATTAATTCTAAACATGCTTCAAGCAAAAGTTTTTCCGTAAAGGGATCACCAACTTGTACTGTTGGTTTTTTTTCCTCAATTTTGTCATCAAAACTGGCAGAAGCCATACTTGCTCCGTGAATACCATCACGACCTGTTTTAGATCCGACATATATTACCGGTTTATTTAAACCAGCTGCTTTTGAGTAAAAAATTTTATCTTTCTTAACTAATCCTAAAGTCATTGCGTTAACTAAGATATTTCCATTGTAAGAGCTATCAAAACTTGTTTGTCCTGCAATTGTTGGAACCCCCATGCAATTCCCATAACCTCCTATTCCGTGAACAACACCTCTAAGGAGGTTTTTAGTTTTTTTATGCTGTGTAGAACCAAAGTGTATTGAATTTAAATTAGCAATTGGTCTTGCACCCATTGTAAACACGTCTCTCATTATTCCACCAACTCCTGTGGCAGCACCTTGATATGGTTCAATAAAAGAAGGGTGGTTATGACTTTCAATTTTAAATACAATGGCATCATTATCACCAATATCTACTACCCCAGCATTTTCACCAGGTCCTTGAATAACCTGTTTTCCTTTGGTGGGTAATTTTTTTAAGTGTAGTCTTGAAGATTTATAAGAGCAGTGTTCATTCCACATTGCAGAAAATATTCCTAATTCTGTGATGTTAGGAGTTCTTTTTAAAAGTTCACAGATTTTTTTGTATTCATCTTTTTTTAATCCATGATCGATAGCTATTTTTTCGTTTACAATCATTTTAAGTTATTGATTAGGTTTTTAAAAAAATAAGAACCATCTTCACCTGATAAAGAAGGATCAATCATCCTTTCAGGATGAGGCATCATACCTAAAACATTTTTCTCTTTATTAAAAATTCCTGCAATATTTTTTATAGACCCATTGGGATTGAATGGTTCTTCAATTTTACCTTCAGGATCGCAATAATTGATTGCAACTTGAGCATTATCTTCAATTTCTTTTAATTGATCATTTGTACAAAAATAATTTCCGTCATTATGAGCAATATGTAGTTCTAAGACGTTACTACTAATATCTTTGAAATAAATATTACTTTTATCATTAATTTTAACAAAAACATTTTTACAAATAAATTCTAGATATTTGTTTCTTAACAAAACTCCAGGTACTAAGCCTGTTTCAACTAAAATTTGAAAACCATTACAAATACCCATTACCATTCCACCAGAATTTGCAAAATTAATTACTGATTGCATAATCTTAGATTTAGAGGCCATACTTCCACATCTAAGGTAATCCCCATAAGAAAAACCACCAGGCAAAACTACCAAGTCACTTTTGGGTAGTTCAACATCTTGATGCCAAACCATTTTATTTTTAAATCCAAATTTTTTTAAAGCAACATCCATATCTCTATCACAATTAGAACCTGGAAATGTAATGACTGCTGATTTCATTAATTACTGTGCATCAATAATTTTGTAATTTTCTATTACAAGATTAGCTAAAAGTTTTTTGCACATTTCTTCAACTTTATCTTTTGCTTTTTTGGGATTGGTTTCACTAGTATCAATTTCAAAATATTTACCTTGTCTTACTTCATTAACATCATCAAATCCCATACCATCGAGTGCTTGATGAATAACTTTACCTTGAGGATCTAAAACATCTTTTTTAAGTGTTATAATTACTGAAATTTTCATTTTCGTTTTCTTTTAACTGAAGATAAATTTGTTACATTTACTGCACTTAAATTGGATTGTTCATGAAGGATACCGAGTCTTTTGGCTACTTCGGTGTAGGCTGGAATTAGATCTCCTAAATCTTTTCTAAACCTATCTTTGTCTAATTTTTTATCAGTTAAACTATCCCATAATCTGCAGGTATCAGGGCTAATTTCGTCAGCTAGAATAACATCTTTTTTCCCATTAATATCCAGTCTCCCAAACTCTAACTTGAAGTCTATAAGTTTTATTCCAACACCTCTAAACATACCAATCATAAAGTCATTAATTCTTAGGATCATTTTTTTTACTTTTTCTAATTCTTTTTTAGATGCCCAATCAAAAGCTAGAATATGTTCCTCAGCGATCAGTGGATCACCAAGTTTGTCATCTTTTAAACAGTATTCAATCAAAGGTTCTTTTAAAATTGTACCATCTTCAATTCCTAGACGTTTTGTTAAAGATCCAGTTGCAACATTTCTAACTATAAATTCGATTGGTATAATCTCAACAAGTTTAACAACTTGTTCTCGCATATTTAATCTTTTAACTAAGTGATTTTTTATACCTATTTGAGAAAGACTTGAAAGTACGTGTTCTGAGATTCTGTTATTTAAAACCCCTTTTCCCTCAATAGTAGATTTTTTTTGATTATTAAAAGCTGTTGCATCATCTTTAAAATATTGAATTACTAAATCTTTATCGTTTGTAGCATAAATAATTTTAGCTTTTCCTTCGTATAATTTTTTTCCTTTTTTCATTATTTAAAAACTCTTTTAAAAATTAAATTTACATTTTTAAAATGCTTAGAGTAACTAAAGATAGAATCTAATTTTTTTTTAGAAATTTTATTCATGATCAATCTATCTTCTAAAAGAACATCATATAAATTTAGATTTTCTGCAAAACATTTTTTTGCATAGCTCTGCACTATTTTATAAGATTTTTCTCTACTTAATCCAGATTTTGTTAATTCAAGCATCACCTCTTGTGAAAAAATCAAACCCTTGGTTATATTTAAATTATCAAGCATTTTTTTTGGATAAACAATCATATTATCTAAAATATTTGAAAGTCTTACTAAGGCAAAGTCTGTGGTGATATTAGCATCTGGACCAATATTTCTTTCAACACTTGAATGAGAAATATCTCTTTCATGCCAAAGTGCAATATTTTCTAAAGCAGGTATAACAGCACTCCTTACTATTCTTGCTAGTCCTGTTAGGTTTTCACTCAAAATAGGATTTTTTTTATGAGGCATTGCAGAGGATCCTTTTTGTTTTTTTGAAAAAAATTCCTGTAATTCATAAACTTCAGTTCTCTGCAGGTGTCTAATTTCAATTGCAACTCTTTCTATTGAACCAGCAATAATTCCTAAAACAGAAAAATAGAATGCATGTCTATCTCTAGGAATTACTTGTGTTGAGATTGGCTCAACTTTTAAATTTAATTTTTTTGCAACATGTTTTTCAACGTTAGAGTTTATGTTAGCAAATGTTCCAACAGCACCTGAAATTGCACAAGTTGATACTTCATCAATTGCATAAGCTAGTCTTTTTCTATTTCTTTTAAATTCTTCGTAAAATGATGCTAGTTTTAAGCCAAAAGTGATTGGTTCAGCATGTATCCCATGACTGCGTCCCATGCATGGGGTTAGTTTATATTTTTTAGCCTGTTTTTTTAGAACTTTTAAAATTAGATCAATATCATTTAAAATTATTTTTCCTGATTGGACTAGTTGAATATTGAAACTAGTATCTACAACATCTGAGGAAGTCATTCCTTGGTGAAGATATCGAGCTTTAATTCCTGCTTTTTCTGTAACAGAGGTTAGAAACGCAATCACATCGTGTTTAACTTCAGACTCAATTTTATGAATTCTTGAAACATTAATTTTAGCTTTTTTTCTTACAGTTGAAGCAACTCCTCTGGGAATTTGGCCAAGTTTTTCCATCGCTTCTGCCGCAGCAACTTCAACATCTAGCCAAATTTTATATTTATTTTCCTCTGACCAAATATCAGTTAATTGTTTACGCGAATATCTTTTAATCATTAATTATAAGTATGGAGGCTTTGAATAACCTTTAGCAGATTCTGTAAAGATTTCATAACCATTTTCAGTAATTCCTAACGTATGTTCAAATTGTGCAGATAAAGATTTATCTTTTGTAACAGCTGTCCAACCATCATTTAACATCTTTACATCATATTTTCCTGAATTGATCATAGGCTCAATAGTAAATGTCATTCCAGGCCTAAGTTCCATACCTGTATTTTTACTTCCGTAATGTAATATATTAGGAGATTCATGAAATGTTGTACTAATTCCATGACCACAAAAATCTCTCACTACAGAAAAACCTTTCTCCTCAACAAATGATTGAATGGTATATCCAATATCTCCTAACTTAATTCCTGGTTTTAATATTTTAATAGCTCTCATCATCGACTCATAAGTAGTGTCTATTAGATTGTTTAACTTAACTGGTGTTTTACCAATGCAAAACATTCTACTCGTATCACCGTAATGTTCATCGACTATTGCAGTTACATCTACATTTACAGCATCGCCTTCTTGTAAAATTCTATCTGAAGGTATTCCATGACAAACAACATGATTTAGAGATGTACATAAAGATTTTGTAAACCCTCGATAGAAAAGTGGAGCAGAATGACCACCATTATCTTTTATGTATTCATAACCTAATTTGTCAATATAATCTGTAGAAATCCCTTCTTTTATATTTTCAGTTAACATATCTAGAGTTCTCGCTGCAAGGTTTCCCGCAATTCTCATTTTTTCAAATTTTTCTTTATAATTATTCATCAATTATTTTAAGTTTTTTATCTATAAAAATTTTTTTTGAACTAATATCACAGCTGTAAGCTAAAAAATTTACTCCAGCCTTTTTAGCTAAAATATAGTTTTTGTAATACTGTTCATCTATATCTTTAGCTATTTTAAAATATTTCATATTTTGAATTTGAACTAAAAATAATAGATATGCTTTATAGCCTTTTTTTATGGCATCAATAAGGGTTAATAAATGTTTTGATCCACGTGATGTAACAGCATCTGGAAATTCTGATGTATCCATATTCCTGAATAAAGTTACATTTTTAACTTCAACGAAGCTTTTTTGGTCACCTTTCTCAAGCAAAAAGTCAAAACGCGTTTCCTTATTAAAAAATACCTCTGGCTTTATTAAATCTATATTTTTAAGTTCATTTATAAGGTTATTTTCTAGACCATGTTTAGCAATTTTGTTTGCCATGTGGGTATTTACGCCAACCAAATTTTTCTTAGACTTTATAATTTCAAGCCCATATTTAAGCTTCCTTTTTGGATCGTTATTTGGAAGCAAATAAACATCATTACCTTCTTCTAATAATCCATTCATAGATCCTGTGTTTGGACAATGTGCTGTTACAGTTTCTTTTTGTAACTTTACATCAGTAAAAAATCTTTTATATCGTTTGATTAATTTGCCTTTTACTAAAGACTTGGTAAATTCCATCTCTAAATTATACATATAAAATGAGCAAAAAAACAAAAGTTAATGCCGCTATACTAATAATTGGCAATGAAATATTGTCAGGCAGAACACAGGATACTAATACTTCAACACTTGCAGTTTGGCTCAATTCAATTGGTGTAAAAGTGGAGGAGGTTAGAGTAATACCAGATATTGAAAAAACAATTGTAGATACATTATCTTTCTTGAAAACAACTTATGATTATGTTTTTACAACTGGAGGTATAGGTCCAACGCATGATGATATCACTGCTCAGTCTGTTTCAAAAACCTTTGGAATAAAATACGAAATCCACAAACAAGCTTTTAAAATTTTAGAAGCATACTACAAACCAGGTGAATTTAATGATGGGCGACAGAAAATGTGTTGGATGCCTGAAAACGCAAATTTAATTTTAAACCCAACAAGTGGTGCTCCTGGATTTAATGTTGAAAATGTTTTTTGTTTACCAGGTGTGCCATCTATTCTTAAGTCAATGCTAGGTGGCCTAACGAATACAATAGTTGGTGGAGAACCGATTAAAAGCCATACAATCAGTTTAAGAACAGTTGAGAGTGAAATAGCAAACTCTTTAACTAAAGTTCAAAATGATAATCAAGATGTAGAGATAGGAAGCTATCCTTTTTTTCATGCTGGAAAATTAGGCGTTTCAATTGTAATAAGATCTGAAGATCAATCAAAAATAGATGTGTGTAATTCTCAAATCTTAGAATTTGTTAATGCAAAAAAAATTGAAGTAGTAGAGAGGTAATGCTTTATTTTGCATACGGCAGTAATTTACATCACTTCCAGATGAAACGAAGATGCAAAGATAGTATTTTTCTAAAAAAAATTAATTTAAAAGATTTTAGACTTACTTTTAGAAGTAAATATAGAGCTGCAGATATTGAAATTAAAAAAAATTCAATTGTTCCAGGAGGTTTATTTGAAATTTCAAAAAGTGATGAAAAAAAATTGGATGTATATGAGGATTATCCAATACTTTATAAGAAATATTATTTTTATTATTATGGAAAAAAAGTAATGACTTATACAATGGTTAAAAAATCACAATTTAAGTTTCCAACTGAAAGATACTTAAATGTTGTAAAAAGAGGATATAAAGATTGTGGTTTAAATTATAGTTATCTTTTAAAAGCTCTAAAAAATTAATTTAATTTTTTTTCGAATATCAAATCTAAGAATAAAGAAGCAGTCCATGAAAAATTACTTGCTCCAAATGCTTCTCCAGTTTTAAAACTGTAATATTCATAGAAACCTTTTTTTTTAATGAGATTTATTGTTTTTTCTTTGATTTTATTAGCAAATTTTTTATCTTTATTTTTTAACCCTTGGTAGATAATCCAGTTACAATTTATCCAAACTGGACCTCTCCAATAGCGTTTTTCCTCAAATTTTCCATAATTTGGTTTAATACTAGAAAATAAATATTTTTCATTTTGGTTATGATTTTTTAGACTCTTAATTATTTTTTTGTTGATAGATTGATTTTTTAAATCGGCAAATAAAATGAAATAATTTGTAATTGAAGGAACTATAATTTTTTTTTTATTTTTAATATCATAATTAGTAAAGACTCCTTTTTTTTCATTATATAGTTTTTCAATTTGATTTTCTGATTTTAAAATAAATTTTTGTAAACTTTTATGTTCAAGATTAAAAATTTTAAGTAATTCTAGTAAATCTTTATTTGCTCTTAAAAATATTGAATTAAAGCCGACATCAACAACATTAAACATAGACTTGTTATAAAGATTCTTAGGATTGTATTTATTTTTTCTTAAATGATTTTTAATTGTTACATATCTATCGTAATCTGTATCTAAGGGTCTATATTCTGGATTTATAACTTTATTATCTCCCCGTTTATATTTTAAATTTTTTTCAACTTTTACCTCATTCATAGAATAATCCCAAAGTGGAGAATTATCATATCCACTTTCCCAAGGATGCAATATCGAGACCAGACCTGTATTTTTTGGGTCTCTATATTTAATTAACCATTCGTGATATTTTTTTAATTTTTGAACTATTGACTTAATTTTTAATTTGTCTGAAATTTTAATTTTATTTTTATCCAAAATTTTCTTTAACATAATTGCAAGAACTGGTGGTTGAGTTATTCCTGATGAATGTATCTTGTTTCCACAATTCCATACTGAGTGATTTGGATAATAATTAGTATTTAAATCATGAAATAAAATATGAGGTATCATGCCATCTTTCCATTGGCCCCTCAAAAGAGTTGTTATTTCATCTAGTGCATACTTGAGGTTAAAATGCGAGTACCCTAGAGCAATAAAGCCGGAGTCCCATTTCCATTGAGCGGGATATAATTTATTATTTGTAGGTAATGTGAAACCTTTTTTTTTATTACCTAGTAGAACATTTTTTGCCTTTTCTATTAAATTATCTCTCATCCTTTTACACTTCCTGCAGTAAGACCACTGACTAAATATTTCTCAAAATAAACAAAGATAAACAGAACAGGTAAAGTAACAATAACTGAACCAGCCATTAAATATTGTCTAGGCGTTTCTGCATCACCACTTAAATATTGTATGGCTCTTGAAAGAGTAAAAGAATTTGGGTTATCTAGAAACATTAAAGAAAATAAGAACTCATTCCAAGCTATCATAAAAACATATAAAGCTACAGAAGATATTGCGGGTATACTTAATGGAATTATTATTTTAGTAATTATTCCAAACCAACTAAGTTTATCCAATATTGCTGCTTCCTCTAATTCTTTAGGGATACTCTTAAAATATCCTTGTAGCATATAAATTGCTACCGGTAGAGTTGTGGCCGTATAAACAATTAATAAACCCTCTATAGAATTTCTTAGACCTAATTGACTAAAGATTGTGTACAGAGGAATTACTAAGACAATTGCAGGAAACATATAAATTATCAATATTGATGTTGACATAAATGTTTTTCCAAAAAAATTTAATCGAGCAATTGCATATGCTGCCGGGATAGCAAATATAAGAGTTATTATCACTGTGCCTACAGAGACAATAGTACTAGTTAAAATATATTGACCAAATTTATAAGATTTAAAAATTACAAAATAAGATTTAAATAGATCTTTAAAATCTTGACCAAAATTAATACTGAAATCTAAAGGGTTAACTAATAAAGCTATTTGAGTTTTAAAACTTGTAATTAACATCATATAAAAAGGAAAAAGTATTACGAATGAAAAAAATAAAATACCAAACAATGTTAAAAAATCAAAAAAGATTACTTGAGTTGAGTGCTGTTCCTTTAAATCTGCAAAACTATATTTATTTATTTTATTAACAAAAAAATACAAAATTAAGAAAATACCAGTGTTATACCATAATGGTAATTTTTGAATAATATAACCATCACAAACTACAAAAATTAAAGAAAAAATAATTGATTTATAAAAAATTTTAATTTTTTTACCTATTCTTAAATTAGCAAATGATATTAGGAGACCAAAAATAAAAATTATCCCTAAATTAAAATTTTGAATATTTAATCCTTGTAACGTTGCTAATATTTTCCATATAGAAACTATAAAAATCAAAAAAAATGACGATATCAAAGTAAATAAAATTAAATTTTTAGTTTTCATCTACTCTCTTTCCCAAAAGTTTGAAATAAAAAAACATAAACAATAAAAGTAAAACAACTATTACTATTGATACAGCAGATCCCATTCCAATATCAGATATTGCAAAACCTTGTTGATACACATTTATTGGTAAAGTTCTAGTACCTGAAGCACCACCAGTAAGTAAGAAAACATCCTCAAACTTATTAAAATTCCAAATAAATCTTATCATAAATAAAATCGATATAACTGCTGTAATTTGTGGGAGGGTTATATTAAAAAACTTCTGAAATGGGCTCGCTCCATCAACATCAGCAGCCTCATATAATTCTTGTGGAATAGCCTGAAGTCTTGCAAGAATAAATAAAAAAGCTAAAGGAAAATATCTCCAAATTTCAAACATAATTACTGTTGTAAGAGCTAATCTTAATTTAAAATCAAAACCCAATATATTAATGTCGATGTATTTTTGTCCAAGTAAATTTATAGGCGTTTCAATAACTTGGTAGTTGATTAACAAACTATTTAAAGTTCCACTATTTGGATCCAATAGAAGTTCCCATGTGTAAGCTAAAGCAACGACTGGGGCAACATACGGAAAAAGCAAAACACTCCGCATAAATGTTCTACCATAAAACTTTTGATTAACCATTTGGGCTGTTAAAATACCAAATATGATTGAGCCAACTGTACCAAAAAATGTGTAGTAAAAAGTTGTAAGGAGTAGGTCTACAAATTCATTATCAAATAAAACTTTCTTGAAATTTTTTAAAGTAAAATCAGTGTTAAGTAATATATTATCAGATGTACCATTTAATTTAGGTTTTGTTGATTTGAGACCTTTTTTATCAATATTTGAACTATCATTTGTTTCAAAAACTACTTGAAAGTTTTCTCTATATTTCGCTGGCCAATTACCGAATTTACATTTTAAAGTGTATTTTTTGAACTCACAACGTGGATCTAATTTTTCAATTTTAAAATTTTTCGGAAATTTATCTTGAAATGAAACATCTCTAATTTCTTGAAGTAATGAGCTATTTCTTAATTTATATAAAATTTTTATTTTCGAAGGATCTTCAGATATGGATTTAATTATTTTTTTAGCTCTTGGTTCAGGTATTCTTATATCTTTAAGCTCAACTTCTTTAAAACTAATCCAAACATTTGCAAAAATAGGAAATAAAATTATTGCAAAAACTAGGGCAACTGCAGGTAAGGTTAAAATATATGCAGTTTTCTTTTCAGTATTTGCTAAAGTATCTTTCATAAAAAAAGCGGATAAGTAATCTTATCCGCTTTTTTAATTAATTTAAATTATTAGAAGCTAGCTAATCCAGCATTTATTTTATCAACTGCTTCATCAACAGAAATTTCATCATCGATATATTCTCTTGTGATTCTGTTTATGAATTGTGAATTAATAATTTTAGATGCTCTAGATAGCTCACCTTCTTTAACTCCCCATCTATTGGCAGTATCTAAACCGGCAACAATGTTATTTATAACATCTGACGAATAAAGATCTGACAAAGGAGCTTTTCTATCAACTCCAACTGGCAGTTTGCTCCAAGCTTTTGTAAACGCTTCAGGATCGCTCGAATTCCCTCTTCTTACTGGAAATTTACCCTCTGGAGCAATTGATAAAGTGCTTGTATAGCCCTCATCCATTGAGTACATGATAAATTGCTTCGCTTCATCTGTATCAGCATCAGCAGTTATACCAAAATACCTAATATCAGCCCACGCAGCACCTTTTTTATTACTCGGTCCACTAAAATTAGTTATAAAACCAGTTTTAGAAGCTAATTCAGGTGATGTTGGATCACTATTTATTGTTGGTGGAGCCGAGTCTCTTAAACCTGCAAGCTCATCCATAATAAATGGAGACCAAATAATCATTGGTGTCTTTCCAGCAAAATAAAGTGCTCTTGATTGTTTCCAATAAAGTTCACCAGGAGGACTTGCCTTCGCAATGACTTTATAAAACTCCAATGCTTCTTTCAACTTTTTACCTTGCTTCTTGATACCACCTTTTTTAACAATATTAACTCCATTT
Source organism: uncultured Pelagibacteraceae bacterium (assembly GCA_902606105.1). Lineage (GTDB taxonomy): Bacteria > Pseudomonadota > Alphaproteobacteria > Pelagibacterales > Pelagibacteraceae > Pelagibacter. Next base: position 22,431 of record CACLFK010000011.1, read on the forward strand.
GCTAAAAGCACATGTTCTAAAACTTGACTCATAAAATTTTCATCAGTTTTGGTAGCAGCTACAAAACCAAATACGCCATTTACTTTTGATAATTTTTCAACAGCTTTGACAATGTTGGCATAACTTGTTGGTGGTTCTAGATCAGCGTTCTCAAAAAGATCTTTTCTGTAAACAACCATCTGTGTCCAACCATCAACTGGGACAGCAGCAATTTTTGATCCTGACTTAGCCATATTAAGAGCACCTGGAGCAAAAGTACCTTTGCCAAGTGCTTTAACTACAGCGTCATTAGCATCAACATCTAGAATTCCAGCCTCTGCCCATGGCAACACATATTGTAGAGTATGATAAATCACATCTGGTAAATCACCAGCTGCTGCAGCAGCAGTTGCTCTAGTTCCTAACTCTTTTTCTTCAATTGGAATTACGTCAACTTTTATTCCTGTTTTAGCCTCAAAAGCTTTAGCCATTTCTTCTTGCTTAGCCATTCGAGCAGGTTGAACCTCTGTAGTCCAAAATTTAATATCTGCATAAACAACACTACTAATGAATAATGATATTATGCAAAATATTTTTATTATATTTTTCATTTCCCCTCCTAGGATTATTTTTGAAAAACTACTATATTTGACAGGATGTCGCAAATATTTGATTAAAAAAAAGCAGTAAAATATTATTATGCTTTAATTATTTTGTTTAAAAAAATCTTTAACAATTGAAAGTTGTATTACGATTTAATTCTTTGCCCATTTTTATCAAAGATTAAAATATCATTAAAATTAAAACCAATTTTATTTGTTATTTCATCTTTACTTGAAATTTTTGCACTTAGCTGATTTGCTCCATTTTTAATATATGCAATTTTCTCATTTCCGAGGTTTTCAACTAACTCAACCTCAGGTACAAAAGTAAAGTCACTTTCATCATTAACTTTTAAATGCTCTGGTCTGATTCCAATATAGTGTTTAGTTTTTTCAATTTTAATATTATTAAATTTAATTTCTAAACCAAATAATTTTAGTGTAGTTTCTGAGATAATATTTTCCTCACTAATTTCTAATATATTCATCTTTGGTGTTCCAATAAATTGAGCCACAAAAACATTTGCAGGATTATTGTATATTTCATCTGGAGTTCCTACTTGCTCAATATTCCCTTTATTGAGAATTACTATTCTATCAGCTAAGGTCATTGCTTCAACTTGATCATGTGTAACATAAATCATATTAGTTTTAATTTGATCATGTAACTTTGATATTTCTACTCTCATTTCTGCTCTTAACGCTGCATCTAAATTAGACAAAGGCTCATCAAAAAGAAATATTTTTGGATTTCTAGTTATTGCTCTACCAATTGCAACTCTTTGTCTCTGTCCTCCAGATAATTCTTTTGGTCGTCTATCTAAAAGTTCTTCTATTTTTAAAATTTTTGCAGCCTCTTTTACCTTTGAAGCAATTTCTTCTTTTGGCCTTTTTTCAATTTTTAATCCAAACGACATATTTTCAAATACGTTCATGTGAGGATAAAGAGCATAAGACTGGAATACCATAGCTGTTTGACGCTTTGAGGGATGAAGTTCGTTTATTTTTTGATCATTAATAAATATTTCACCATTATCAATTTGTTCAAGTCCAGCAATCATTCTTAATAATGTTGATTTTCCACATCCAGATGGTCCTACTAAAACAAGAAATTCATCTTCTTTTCCCTCTAAGTTAAAATCTGAAATTATTTTATTCGAACCAAAGGATTTATGAATCCCTTTAAATTGTATGTTTGCCATGTCTCATATCAATTATTTAAATGATGTAATTAATTTATTTTAATAAATCATGTATATCAATTATAAAAATTTTTTAAGTGATTTGTCTTAATGTAATTAAAGATAATGTCTGTTATCTTCATTAACAGCTTTCTCTAATCTTATTAAAAAATCTGGGATTGCACTTTTTACTCTGCTCCATGTAGGAATAAAAGGAGCATCCATCGGGTTTAAATAAAAATCCTCTCCAGCTCGTATAATATTGCTAGAAAATAACTCAACTGCTTTTTCCTCTGTATGTGAGTCAAATTTTAAACCATTCATCTCAGCATCAGCCCTGTAGGCATCTATTAAATCTAAAGCGGATCTGTAATATGTTGCTTTCAATGATCTTAATTGTTCTCTGCTAAAAGAATGCCCTTGTGTAGCTAATTTTTTTATAAAGGTTTTAATAATATCGGTCGACATTCTTGATAGACCTTTCTTTTCATCATCTATAGATAAATCTTGGTGTTTATGGTCATAAGTATCTGCTAGATCTACTTGGCAAATATTTTGAGGTGAAAAGTTTCTTTGCATTTCCGATAAAATTCCAATCTCAATGCCCCAGTCAGATGAAATTCTTAGTTCAGGTAAAATATTTCTTCTAAATGAAAACTCACCGGCAAGTGGGTATTTGAATGACTTCATAAAATCTAAATAATCACTTTTACCAATAGTTTTTTCTAAAGCATTTAATAATGGAAAAACTAACAGTCTTGCTACACGCCCATTCATCTTATTATCTGCTACCCTCGGATAGAAACCTTTACAAAATTCAAAGTTAAAAAGAGGGTTTACAACTGGATAAAATAATTTTGCTAACATTCTTCTATCGTAAGTCTTAATATCACAATCATGTAAAGCAACAGATCTTGCACTATCTCTAGCAATAGACATCCCTATACAATACCAAACATTTCTTCCTTTACCGTATTCATTTGGAGCTAAACCTTTTTTTTGTAATTCTTTATCTAATTTCTTTAAGTTAGGACCATCATTCCAAAGGATTGTAAATGGAGTTTCTAATTTTTCAAAAAATGTCCAAGCTTTTCTTGCCTGAGCTTCACTTGCTTGATCTAAACCTATAATTATATGATGGATATAGTTTGTCTTAGATATCTCTTCAACGATCTTTGGAAGAGCATCACCTTTTAGTTCTGAATAAAGACATGGTAATATAAGCTCCATTTTTCTTTCTTTAGAAAAGCCTAAAAGTTCCTTCTCAATTTGCTCTAGTGATTTTGTTCCAAAATCATGAAGTGTTGAAATTATTCCATTTTGAGAAAATTCACTCATATAAAACTCTATTAATTTTTATTAATTTTGGCCAGAGCCATTTTGATCACATCTGCCCAGCCTACAGGAGATGGCTTATTAGTTATGATTAGATTTTTTATAGGAATTTCATCTAAGGTAAATTTGTCATTGAAAACTAAGCAAGGAAAGTCGCTAATTTTAAGCATATCCAAATCATTATAATTATCACCAACAGCTATTGTTTTTACCTCTTTATTATTTTTTTTAAAAAATCTGACAAACACTTGAAGAGCCTTAGCTTTATTTACTTTATCGGTTAAATTTATAACTCTCCCACCTTCTTGCAATGCTAGTCCCTTATTTTTAACAATTTTAAATAGTTTATTTTTTTCATTTTTGTTTCCCTCAAATATAAAAGGAATAGTATACTTACGATCTAAAGCCATTTTAAGTTTTTCATCCTCTAAACCAAAAATTAAACTTTGTTTTTTCTTATCCATTTCCGATAACCATTTACATTTATTTTGCAAGTTTTCTGGGACTGTCTTTTTAAAAATATTGATTAAATTATTTTTATCTCTACTTAAGATAAGTTCTTTTGGTAAATTAGAATTTAATAAATCTAAACCGTTTATAGCAGCTCCATTTTCAGAAATATAAGGTAAATTCGAACCTAACTCATTATTGAATTCTAAAATTTCTTTTTCAGTTTTGCTTGTATTAGGTATTATAAAAATACCTTTAGAAAGCAGTTTTTTTAAATAGTCTTTAATTTCATCAAATTTGAAAGTATCTCTATCAAGAAGTGATCCGTCGAGATCTGTAAAAATTAAAGTTTTTAACATTCTTTAAATTTTATTTAGTTTTATTTATCTTTTACTGAAGCCAATTCTGGAAATCTATCAAATAAAATATTTGCAGGTCTTTCTCCAGATCTCAATAGATCAATAAGCATTACTTGGCTGGGCATAATATTAGTCAAATTGCAGTCTGAACCAAAGAGTTTAAAATAATTAAGGATATCCGAATACCATCTCGTTTCAGCTTCCTTAGGCGATGTAACTTCAAACGCTACAACACTTTTTCCGTAATGTTCTAGTACTTCAACTAACACTTTTGACTTACTATCATGAAGTTCAATTTCTTCGTGATCAATAAGCATAGCAAATGCACCGTAATCAAAAAACCGATCTGCACTTTCAGTAATTTGTTTCAATGTAGTAGGGATATTTTTTTTTGTTTTTCTCCATCCGCTTTCTGGATGATGCTCATAGATTATATTCATTCCATTTTTAATTGCGCGATTACACCAATCTTTGATTTGATTTTCAGGTATGTCTCCAAACGTATTCATGAACTCCATTGCTGAAAATCCTAAATCAGCCGCAGCATCAATAGCTTCATTTACTTTTCCCTTTTTAAAAGCTTTTAAAAAGTAACCATGGTCCAAGTAAGGTTGAATTGAATGCTTTTTGTAAAGTTTAATCTTACGTTCCAACCACTCCTTCGGGTGACCCAGAACTTGCAATGTTGTAATTTTAACGTGATCTATTCTATTATCAGCGACTTCTAGAAAATCTTCTAACTCCCCAAGTCCCATTCTTTCGCGATACCATGGTGCTTCATCAAAACCTACGTCTTTCATCCATAGTTGTGATTTTTTTCGAGGCTTTGGTCCAATACTGCTTAAATTAAAAATTTTTTTTATTGAATTTGTGGTTTTTGACATGTTTTTTTATAACTTTGTATAAGTCAAAAGCATCAATTCACAAGTATTTTCAGCATTTTTCAACTTACTGTTTAAATTTGGAATATACTAGTTGAAAAACCCATAATGAACAAGTTATAGTTCTAAATCAACATTCTCGAAGGGGGAAAATATGCGTAAAATTTTAATACTTATAATAATGTCGTTATTCTCATTTGTATCTGTTGCGAGTGCAGATGTGAATTTCTCAGGCAAAACAATTACATGGGTCGTACCATTTAAAGAAGGTGGTGGTACCAGCAGATTTGCAAGATTCATTCAACCTTTCTTAAAAAAATACTTACCTGGAAATCCTGATGTCCAAATCATGCATATACCAGGAGGTGGAGCTATTAAAGGTTCAAACTATTTTGAAAAAAATGCTAAAGCAGATGGAACATTTATTTTTGGATGCTCAACTTCAGTTATAGTTAATGTTGCTACTGGAAATCCACTTGTTAAATATAATCTTAGTGAATATAGACCAGTAGTTTTGCTACCACAAAATACTCATTGGTTTACACGTTCAGATTTAGCTGAACCTCACGATCTATCTAAAATTAAAGAAAGAAAGTTGGCTCTCTATGCATTGAAAACTCCTGCTTCTGCAGATTTATTTCACATATGGATTTATGATAAGCTTGGTATAAAAGGAGCTAAACCTATACCCGGTCTTTCATCTTCTGGAGGTTATCAAGCATTCCTAAGAGGTGAAATTCATCTAAGTTCACATGGTGCAGCGAATTATGTAAAAAAAGTTAAGCCTGAAATAGCAAAAGGAAAAGTTGTAGATTTAATGACATTAGGAATTATAGGAGCTGATGGTTCAGTTTCTAGAAATCCTTTGGCACCAAATGCACCTACATTTCCTGAAATGTATGAGAAGGTAAATGGTAAAAAACTTGAAGGTGATGACCTTGAAGCATACTATGCAATAGGCGCAGCATGGTCTCAAGCATCTAAAGCAATGATGCTTCCAAAAGATGCATCGGATGAAATAGTTAAAGCATACAGAGATGCAGCTATTAAAATGACAAATGACCCAGAGTTTAAGGCTAAAGCTGAAAAAGCTCTTGGACCATTTCCATTAATCATAGGAGAAGAAGCTGGTGAAATTATTAAAAAGGCTGCAGTATTTTCTGATACTACTAAAAAGCAATTAAATGCAGCTTTAAAGAAACATAAATTCACATATAGAGTTCAATAGAACAAATAAAAAAAGCGCTGCTAGCTAATAGCTAGCAGCTTTTTTTATGGAACAATTATTAGCTGCACTTTTTCAACTCTTTGAGCCTACTCATTTAGCTTTTCTATTTGCTGGTACTTTACTTGGTTTAATTGTTGGTATACTTCCAGGCATGGGTGGAACATCCGGTTTAGCTCTAGTTTTACCTTTTGTTTTTACAATGGAACCATCACATGCACTTGCAATGATGATTGGAGTTCTGGCACCAACGACGACTTCAGATACATTTCCTGCAGTACTAATGGGAGTACCTGGCACATCAGGTTCTCAAGCAACAGTAATGGATGGATTTCCGTTATCTAAAAAAGGTATGGCTGCAAGAGCGTTGAGCGCAGCTTTCAGTGCTTCATTGCTTGGAGGTGTCTTTGGAGCGTTAATATTATCAATATCAATTTATTACGCCATTCCAATAATAATGGCATTTGGATTTGGAGAACAATTTCTTTTAGTTGTCCTTGCTTTATTAATGGTTGGAGCTCTTACAGGTGACAATTTA
>CACLFK010000012.1 GCA_902606105.1 uncultured Pelagibacteraceae bacterium
TGGAGGTTTCAATTCTAATATAATTAAAAAAGCTAAAAGTTACTTCTCGAAAATTTTAAGCGAGGGAAAAGAACTTAAAATCATAACTGTAGGCTCAAAAGGAAATGATCAGTTAAAGAGAATGTATGGTGATAAAATTATAGAGAATATTTCTTTCAAGGAGTCAAAAAATGCTAATTATTTTGATGCTGACAAGGTTGGCAAGATAGTAATAGATAAATTTGAGAATAGTGAATTTGATATATGTACTATTTTTTATAATCAATTTAAAAACGTAATTACTCAAATTCCTCAAGCTCAACAGATAGTCCCTCTAAATAGTGAAGATAGTGAAGATAATACTTCAGAGGAAAGTTACGAATTTGAACCAGATGAAGATGAAATTTTAAGTAATTTATTGCCAAAAAATATTTCAACACAAATATTTAAAGCAATGTTAGAGAATTCAGCTAGCGAACAAGGATCAAGGATGAGTGCAATGGACAATGCAACCCGTAACGCAGGTGAAATGGTTGACAAACTTACTATCCAATATAATAGAAGTCGTCAGGCAGCAATTACAAAAGAACTAATAGAAATCATATCAGGAGCAGAAAGTTTATAATTATGAGCAAAGGAATAATCACACAAGTTATTGGAGCAGTAGTTGACGTAAAATTTGACGGAGAACTTCCAGAAATTCTAACAGCATTGGAATGTAAAAATGGAGATAACAGGTTAGTTTTAGAGGTTGCTCAACATTTAGGTGAAACAACAGTTAGAACAATTGCAATGGATGCTACTGAAGGATTAAAAAGAGGTGATGAAGTAATGAATACTAATGCTCCTATCCAAGTACCTGTTGGACCTGAAACTCTTGGAAGAATTATCAATGTAATTGGTGAGCCTATAGATGAAAGAGGCGAAGTTAAGACAAAAGAAAGTTGGCCAATTCACAGAGCAGCCCCTGAATTTAATGATCAGTCAACTGAAACAGAAATTCTTGTAACTGGTATAAAGGTTATTGACCTGTTAGCACCTTATGCAAAAGGTGGAAAAATTGGATTATTTGGTGGAGCTGGAGTAGGTAAAACAGTTTTAATTATGGAATTAATTAATAACGTTGCAAAAGCTCACGGAGGATTTTCAGTTTTTGCAGGAGTAGGTGAACGAACTAGAGAAGGAAATGATCTTTATCATGAGATGATGGACTCAGGAGTAATAAAAAAAGATGGTCCTGGATCTAAAGCTGCACTAGTTTATGGACAGATGAACGAGCCTCCAGGTGCAAGAGCAAGAGTTGCGCTTACAGGTTTAACAGTTGCTGAGTATTTCAGAGATCAGGAAGGTCAAGACGTTCTTTTCTTTGTTGATAACATTTTTAGGTTTACTCAAGCAGGCTCAGAGGTTTCTGCTCTTTTAGGAAGAATTCCGTCTGCAGTTGGCTATCAACCAACACTAGCTACAGACATGGGAAATCTACAGGAAAGAATTACAACAACAAACAAGGGTTCAATTACATCAGTTCAAGCAATTTATGTACCAGCTGACGATTTAACTGATCCAGCTCCAGCGACTTCGTTTGCGCACTTGGATGCAACGACTGTACTTTCAAGACAGATCGCTGAAATTGGTATTTATCCAGCTGTTGATCCATTAGATTCTACATCCAGAATTTTGGACCCAAGAGTTGTGGGAGACGAACACTATAAGGTAGCAAGAGATGTCCAAAAAATATTACAATCTTATAAGTCACTTCAAGATATTATTGCAATTCTTGGTATGGATGAATTATCTGAAGAGGATAAATTAGTAGTTGCTAGAGCAAGAAAAATTCAAAGATTTTTATCTCAACCGTTTTTTGTAGCTGAAGTATTTACTGGTTCACCTGGAAAATTAGTTGATTTAGAATCAACCATCAAAGGTTTTGATGCTATTTGTAAAGGTGAATATGATCATTTACCAGAAGCAGCATTTTATATGGTTGGTACTATTGAGGAAGCAATTGAAAAAGCTAAGAAAATGGAAAAAGAAGCTGCTGCTTAATGAGCGAAGAATTTAAAATTGAAATTGTAAATCCAGAAAAATCTTTTTTAGTAAAAGATGACGTTTCTGAAGTTGTTGTACCTGCCTATGAAGGAGAAATGGGAATATTAAAAGATCATATTTCAATTATTTCTTTTTTAAAGCCTGGAATTATTAAAATTTTATCAAAATCAGATAATAAAAGTTATTATATTGAAGATGGGATTGTTGAATTTAAAAATAATAATCTTTCAATTTTAACTAGCTCCATATTTAATATTGCTGATATGGATAAATCCAAACAACAAGATTTATTGAAACAAGCGGAGAAAGAATCTGGTAAGGAAGAAATAAGTGACCAGTCTAGGTACTTAATTGATCAGAAAATCGAAGTTTTAAAAACGCTCAATTAGATTAATTTTTCAACTTTTTTTTGTACTTCTTTGTATACATGCAACTTAAAATCTACTACTACTTTAGTTAGTTGATCTAGCTCTATCCATTTCCAATCTAAAAACTCTGGATGATGTGTGTTAATATTAATTTCCTCATCCTCACCAGTAAATCTCATTAAAAACCATTTTTGTTTTTGCCCTCTATATTTACCCTTCCAAATAATACCTAGTAGACGTTCTGGAAGTTCATAAGTTATCATGCCATCTAACTCTCTGATAAGTTTAACACTTTTGATACTAGTTTCTTCTTCTAGCTCTCTATAAGCAGCCTTTAAAAAATCTTCACCAGAGTCAACTCCTCCCTGAGGCATCTGCCAAAAATCTTTTGGATTATCAATTCTCTTAGCCACGAATACTTTGTTTTGTTCATTTAAAACTACAATTCCCACACCACTTCTTAGTGGTAAGCTGCTATATTTCTTATCCATGTTATCCGTTGAGTAACTTAATGGCGTAACTTAGTTGATTGTCTGTGTCACTCTTTATCTTAAAATCATCTCCATCTTCATTGATTTCAATATCAGGTCGGACACCGACCTCAGAAATAGACTTTCCGGACGGAAGATAATATTTTGCAACAGTTAATCGTATAGCACCTTTATTTTTAAGTGGAATGATAGATTGTACAGATCCTTTTCCATAACTGTTTTCTCCAACAATTATTGCTCTTTTATGGTCCTTAAGTGCACCAGCTACTATTTCGGAGGCAGAGGCTGAACCGTAATTAATCAATACCAACAATGTTTTTCCATCTGTAATATCTCCTTTTTTAGCAAACCATTTTCTATTTTCTGATTTTTTTCTACTTTTTGTAGATACTATCTCCCCATTATCTAAAAAAAAATCTGAGATTGTTATAGCTTGAGATAATAGTCCTCCAGGATTATTTCTTAGATCTAAAATAAACGCATTTACATTTTCATTTTTTTTTAATTTTTTAATCTGTTTTTCAATTTGATCGCTACTATTTTCATTAAATGATGTAAGTCTTATATATCCTATATTATTTTCTAAAATTTCAGATTTAACTGATTGAATTTCTATTATTTCTCTAACAATATTAAATGTTAGTGCTTTTTTTTCTCCTCTTCGCCTCACAGTTAGTTCTATTCCAGAACCAACCGGCCCCCTCATCAAATCTACAGCTTCTGCTAAGGATTTACCTTGTACTTGAATATTATTTATTTTTACAATGTAGTCACCAGCTTTTAGTCCTGCCTTTGAAGCGGGTGTATCATCTATAGGTGATATTACTTTAACTACTCCAGCCTCCATACTTACTTCAATACCTAAACCTCCAAATTCACCACTTGTCTCCGTTTGCATCTGTTCAAGAATTTTTGGTGACATATATGCGGAGTAAGGATCAAGAGATTGAAGGAGACCATTGATAGCTGAGTCCATACTTTCAGACTGATTTATCTCATCTACGTATTCTTTATTTATTTTTTCTAGGACTTCACCAAAAAGATCAATTTTTTTATAAATATCAGTCTCAGCAGTATTTACGCTACTATTAAAAAAAAAAACAGATAAAAAAATTATTAAATATGTTTTAAATAATTTCATATCATAACTTTTTCTTTCGGAATAAATTCTGACCAAATTTTTTCAAGTTCATAAAATTTTCTTTTTTCAGGATGAAAAATGTGAACAATTAAATCTATACCATCAACTAATTTCCATTCATTACTTTGTTTCCCCTCAATCTTAGAGTCTGGAAATCCATTTTTTTTTAACTTTTCTAAAACTTGTTCTGATAATGACTGAATATGTCTAGAAGAGGTGCCGCTGGCAATAATCATATAATCAGCCATTGAACTCTTGTCTTTTAAATCAATTGTTATTATGTCCTGTGCTTTATTAAGATCGAGAGTGTTTATTACAATCTTTTTAAGATCTGAAATTTTATCCATTAATTAAATTTAGACTATCAAATTTTTCTTAATTGAGAAGATGAAATGTTGACTTTTTTAAATTCAATAAATTTAAGCACATCTTTATTAAGTTGCTTAAATGTCTTTGATTTTAATGAATTTTTTTTATAACCATGACGATCAAATACTAAAATGTTGCATTTTTGTGAAATTAATTTCGACTTATGCCATTTGTGGAAGCCAATTAAATTATCTGCACCCATTAAAAAATAGATTTCAATATTATTATTTTTTTTTAAGTGATTTATTAGATCAATGGTTTTGTTTGATTTAATTAAATTTTCATAAAATTTCACTTTTATAAATGAATTTGAGCCAATAATACGTCTACATTCTTTAATTCTTTTTAAAACCGATATTTCACTTTCAGTTTTAAAAGGATTTTTTTTTGTTATAGCCCAGATTATGCTCTTAAGTTGAAATCTTTTTTTTGCCTCTTTAGATATTGCTAAGTGTCCTTTATGTGCAGGATCAAAAGAACCTCCCAGAACTCCAATTTTTATTTTTTTATTATTCAATTTATTTTCTTATTTTTCCTTTACTTATAATTTCATATTTATAAGAAACTAGTTGATTTAATCCTACAGGCCCTCTAGGAGGCAATGTATTTGTAGAAATTCCTACCTCTCCACCGAATCCAAATTCTCCACCGTCAGCAAATTGAGTTGATGTATTATGCATAGCAATTGAGCTTTTAACATTTCTTAAAAAGTTTTTGGCTGTTTTTTTATTATTTGTAATTATACAATCTGTATGCATTGTTCCATATTTGTTTATATGATCAATACTTTCTTCAAGATTATTTACAATTTTTACTGATACTGCTGGCGCTAAATATTCTGTAGACCAATTTTTCTCTTTAGCTGGTAATATTTTTCCCATGTAATACTTTTTTAAAAACTTATCTCCATATATTTTGCAATTTTTATTTTGTAGCTCGTTCAAAATTGGATTACAAAAATTTTTTGCAACTTTTTTATGAATCAGAATGGTTTCTGTTGCACCGCAAATACTTGTATTTCTTAGTTTTGCATTATAAACAACTTTTTTTGCCATAGTTAAAGTTGCATCTTTATCAACATATGTATGACAAAGTCCTTCAAGGTGTCCGATAATGGGCACACTAGATAAATCTTGAACTCTTTTTACTAAGTTTTTTCCACCTCGTGGAATAATTACATCAATATATTTTTTCATACCTGATAACATAATATCCACCACTCTTCTCTGTTTTGTATCAATGAATTGAATAAAGTTTTCGTCAACTTTATTAACTTTAAGTGCTTTTCTAAAAATTTTTGCTAAAATTTTATTAGTATTTATTGCTTCTGAGCCACCTTTCAAAATTACTGGATTTCCAGATTTAAAGCATAGACTAGCTACATCTGAGGTAACGTTTGGCCTACTCTCGTAAATAACTCCAATTACTCCTATAGGTATTGATATTTTACTAATATTCAAACCATTAGGCCTTTTCCATTTTTCTAAAGTATTTCCAACTGGATCTTTCAATTTTGCAATTTTAATAATTGAATTTTGAATATCTTTTAACTTAGTTTCATTTATTAAAAGTCTACTAATTAAATTATTTTTAATACCTATTTTTCTGGCGTAATTTGCATCTTTTAGGTTTTGTTTAAGTATTAATTTTTTTTCATTACCTAATAATTCTGCGTATTTATTTAAAACTTTATTTTTGATTTTTGTGTCAATTTTCTGTTCAAAAGCTCTTCTTGCTTTTCTTCCAACTAAATTCATATATTTGATCATTTAAACTTCCACCATATCATCTTTATGAATTACTTCAGATTTCGAAACATAACCTAATAATTTTTCAATTTGATTTGAATGATGACCCATAATTTTAATTATTTCATCAGAAGTGAATGAACTTAATCCTCTGGCACATTCAACATTCTTCTTATCCAAAATTTTTATATGATCACCTTTATTAAATTTTCCTGAAATCTTTTTTATTCCAGCAGCTAGTAAACTTTTGCCTGATCGTAGAGCTTTTTTTGCTCCATCATCAATAATAATTTCTCCTTTTGGTGCTATCGAGCTTATTATCCATTTTTTTCTCGCGTCAAGTTTTGAGACCTTAGGGCTAAACCATGTGCACTCATTTTGCTCAATTATTTTTGTGATTGGGTTATTATGGAGTCCATTTGCAATGACCATACTACTACCTGCTAGTTGACAAATTTTTGCAGCCTCAATCTTAGTTTGCATACCTCCACTACCAAATTCATTCATACCTTTAATATTTACATTGCTTAAATCTTTTTTTAAATCTTTAACTATTTTAAGTAATTTTGCATCTTTAAAAATTTTGGGGTTTTTTGTATAAAGTCCATCAACATCAGAAAGAAGAATTAAAGTATCTGCGTTAGTAATTTGTGTAACTCTAGATGCCAACCTGTCGTTATCTCCATACTTTATTTCTGTTGTAGCTATAGTATCATTTTCATTTACTATTGGGATAAATCCTAAGTCAAACAAATTTTCAAAAGTCCTTTTGGCATTTAAAGATCTTCTTCTTTCCTCTGTATCTTCAAGAGTAAGAAGTATTTGAGAAATATTAAGTTTATATCTAGCAAATGTTTGTGAAAATAAATTCATTAACTCGATTTGACCTATAGATGCAATAGCTTGACTTTGATCTAGTTTAATATTTTTTTTATTATAATTCATTTTTTTACAACCAAGAGCTATTGCACCAGAACTCACAATTACAACTTTTTGATTTCTATCCCTTAATTTTTTGATATCTTTTGCAAAACTTGATAGCCATTTCTTTCTAATTTTTTTATTTTTATCTACAATTAGTGAAGAACCGATTTTCACAACAATTATTTTAGAATTTTTAAGATACATAAGATAAAAGTTTAGCCTTTATTTTAGATATAGAACTTTTTTCTAAAGTTGTCATAGTCAATATCTCACATTTTTTATTTTTGGAAAAATGATCAATTACCTCTTTTGCAGTATCCTCATCAATCAAATCAATTTTATTTAGCACTATAAGCTCTTTTTTATCTAATAATTTAGAGCTGTAGCTTTTTAATTCATTTTTGACCTGATCGTAAGACTCATTGAGATCAATATTTGTAATGTCAATTAAATGTAAAAGCGATTTACATCTTTCAATGTGTTTCAAAAATTGAATCCCAAGACCTATACCCTCATGTGCTCCTTCCACTAATCCAGGTATATCCGCAATTGTAATTTCTTTATCATCATAAGAAGCAACACCAAGATTAGGATTTAATGTGGTAAATCTGTAATTTGCTATTTTTGGATTTGCATTTGTAAGTGCGGCGAGCAAGCTTGACTTACCTGCATTTGGTAAACCAATTATACCAATGTCTGCGATTGTTTTTAGTTGTAGCCATATTGTAAAATCCTCTCCAACAATTCCTTTAGTAAATTTTCTTGGAGCTCTATTCGTTGAACTTTTAAATCTGGTATTTCCAAGACCACCTTTACCACCATTTGCTGCAATAAATTCCTCTCCTTTTTTACTAAAATCAAAAAGTAATGTCTTATTATCTTCTTCAAAGACTTGTGTACCGAGAGGAACTTTTAGAACTAGATCATCACCACTTTTTCCTGTCCTATTTTGTCCTGCACCATTTTCACCTCTTTCTGCTTTATGATGCTGCTGATATCGATAATCAATTAAGGTATTTAAATTTTCCTCTGACTTTAAAACTATTGATCCACCTTTACCGCCGTCTCCACCATCTGGACCTCCAAATTCAACATATTTCTCTCTTCTGAAACTTGGGGATCCATCTCCGCCATTACCAGCTTTAATATAAATTTTGACTTGATCTAGAAATTTCATAATACAACATCTACTTTGGTTGTACTATTAATTGGGTTTTACTGAAACGAAAGTTCTATCTGCTTTTGATTTTTTGAATACAACTTTACCTTTAACTACTGAAAAAATAGAATGATCTTTACCCATGCCTACATTCTCACCAGGAAAAATTTTAGTTCCTCTTTGTCTTACAATTATATTACCAGGTACGACAGTTTCACCACCATATTTTTTAACACCCAATCTTCGTCCAGCACTATCTCGTCCGTTTCTTGATGATCCACCTGCTTTTTTTGTTGCCATAATTTACCTAGTTTTATTTACTTACCGCTTCCTTAGTTTCTTCTTTTTTTGGCTTCTTAGAAACTTTTTCAGCTTCAGATAAAACTTTGCCTTCTTTTGAAAAAATTTTATTTATTCTTATCATAGAATACCCTTGTCGATGTCCATTTTTTCTTCTTGAATTGTGTCTTCTTCTTTTTTTAAAAATTAGTATAGTTCTATTTTTACTGTTTTTAATTAAATCAGCTTCGACTTTTGCTCCACTTACATGAGGAGCTCCGACCTCAATAGATTTATCATCCCCATATGCTAGGATTTCATTAAATTCAATTTTTGTTTCAGGTTTTGAATCTGGAAGCTTTTCTACCTTAAGAATTTCTCCAGACTTAACTTTGTATTGTTTTCCACCTGTTTTTATAACTGCGTAAGACATAGTATGAATATATATTTAAGTATCCGCAATATAGTTGCAGCTAAGTTTTAGTCAAGCCGAATTAACTAGAAATTATCCTTTAAATCTCGCAGTTTTGAAAAGGTTTTGACATCTTTTGCTCTTAGAAAAATATTGCAATCCAATTCTTCTTTAAGTGTAGACGGAATTGTGGGCAAGCTATTCTTTAACTTTATTTGAATATTTTGTATTTTTTTTTTAAGATTTAAATTTTCAGAATCATGTTTTATACAAAATTTTGAATTATTAAGAGTATATTCATGACCACAATAAATTAGAGTATCAAGAGGCATAGCTTTAAGCTTATTTAAAGAACTAAACATTTGTTCAAAGGTACCTTCAAAAATTCTCCCGCAGCCAAGGGAAAAAAGAGTATCTCCAGTAAATAGTAATTTATCTATATAAAAATGAAAACAAATATGACCCTTAGTATGTCCAGGAACATGAATTATTTTAGCTACAAAATTATCGCTTTTCCATATTTCATTGTCTTCAAGACAGATATCAATTTCTGGAATTCTTTCTGAATCATGTTTAAAGCCAACAACAATACTATTATATTTTTTTTTTAATTCCTTATTACCTCCAATATGATCATAATGATGATGAGTATTTAAAATATATTTTAGATTAATATTTTTATTTTTTAGATAATCAATTACTGGACTGGCCTCGCTTGGGTCAACAATACATGCCAAATTATTGGTCTCATCTATAATTAAATAACTATAATTATCTCGGAGACATGAAATTATTTCTACTTTCATTTTATTTCTCTATTAAAAATATTCCTAGATCTGCAAAAAAATTTTTAATTGTTAAATTGCTATCATTTATTATTGAAACATTCTGATTGTTTATAGCCAATGATTTAAAGATTTTGATGTTTCTTGATTTTGCAAAGTAAAAAAAATCCTTTATTGAACACATATGAATATTAGGAGTATTGTACCATTCATCTGGTAATGTTTTAGTAATTGGCATTGTCCCTTTTATGAGCAAATGAAGTCTGACTCTCCAATAACCAAAGTTTGGAATAGTTACAATTGCTTTTTTTCCAACTCTTAAAAGTTCGTTTATAACTAGCTCAGGATTTAAGAAAGCTTGAAGAGTTTGACTAAGAACAACATATTCGAAAGATTTGTCTGGAAATTGCTTTAGATCTTTTTCTGCATTTCCTTCAATGACAGTCAATCCTTTTGCAATACACTCTTGTACTTTACTTTTTGAAATCTCCAGTCCTCTAATATTAGTATTTTTATTATTTTTTAAAAACTGCATTAAAATTCCATCTCCACAACCCACATCTAATACTTTTTTATCTTTTTCAATTAATTCAGCTATTACTTGAAATTCATTTTTCATAATTAATTTTCTGTATAAGATTTATCTAAAAAGTTTTTAAGCGCACTTAAAAAGTCTGGAACATCTAATAAAAAGGAGTCGTGACCTTTGTCAGACTCTATCTCAACAAAACCTACATCTGCGCCAATGGAATTTAAGGCAATTACAATGTCTTTGTTTTCTTGAGTTGGATAAAGCCAGTCAGATGTAAATGATATTATAAAAAACTTTGCCCTTGTAGCTCTAAAAGCGTCAGATAAATTACCCTTGTATTGTTTTGCTAAGTCAAAATAATCCATTGCTCTTGTAATATAAAGATAGCTATTCGCATCGAATCTATCTACAAATACTGAACCTTGATATCTTAAATAACTTTCTATCTGAAAATCTGCATCAAAACCGAATTTCAAATCTTCTCGTTCTTGAAGTTTTCTTCCAAATTTTTCTTGTAGACCTTTTTTTGAAAGATAAGTTATATGTGCAGCCATTCTTGCAACAGCCAGACCTTTATTTGGGATTGTATCTTCAGAAGAATAATCCCCACCTTTCCAATTACTATCAGCCGCTATAGCCTGTCGTCCTAATTCATTAAATGCAATATTTTGTGCTGAGTGACTAGACGTACAAGCAATCGGGATAACAGTTTTAGCTTTATCAGGAAAATTACTAATAAATTGAAGTACCTGCATACCACCCATTGAGCCACCTGCGATTGAAAAAAGTTTGTCTATACCAAAATGGTCAAGCAAATTATATTGCGCATTTACCATATCGTTTATAGTTATAACTGGAAAATTTGTACCAAAAGCAGTCCCAGTACTAGGGTCTTCATGGCTTGGCCCAAATGAGCCCATGCATCCACCCATTACATTTGCACAAATAACAAAATATTTTTTGGTATCAATTGCTTTATCAGGACCAACTGCATAAGACCACCAACCATCTTTCTTTGTTATTGGATTTTGGCCAGTGACAAATTGATCTCCCGTTAATGCATGAAAAACCAAAATAGCATTATCTTTATTTTTATTTAATGAACCATAAGTTTCATATGCAATTGGGAATTCATTAATAGTTTTTCCACAATCTAATTTTAATGGTTTTTTTACTATAAAGGTTTTAATATTATTCTCAGCATTCATAACTAAGCTAATGTTTGAATTGTGAGAAAAAAAACTATTTTAGCGGTTTTTTTTAAGCGCTCGCAATTCAGTTAAATCAGCGCATATTTTTTGTACTAGAACTTATTTATTATGTCAATTTTTTTAAAAATTGTCTTATTCTCTATAAAAATTTGTAATTTTATCTATAAAGAGCTCATAAAATTAAAAAAATGGTTACTCCAAAATTTAAAAAATTTAACATTGAAGCTTATAAACCTGGCAAGTCAAAGGTCAAAAAGCTTAAAAAAGTAATAAAACTTTCAGCTAACGAATCTGCTCTTGGGATCAGCCCAATGGCAAAGAAATTGATATTAAATAAAAAAATGATTTTGGATAAATATCCTGATGGAAAGTCACAAGATCTGAAAAAAGCAATTTCCAAAAAATATAAGTGTGATTTAAATAAAATTATTTGTGGTGCAGGTTCTGATGAGGTAATTCAAATGTTGTGTCAATTATATTTAAATCCAAAAGATGAGGTAATAGTTCCAGAATATAGTTTTTTGATGTACAGAATTTATGCAAAAATTGTAGGTGCTAAAGTTTTATTTGCTAAAGAGGTAAATTTTAAAGTGTCAATAAGAGAGATTTTAAAAAAAATCACAAGAAAAACTAAAATAGTATTTATCGCTAACCCAAATAATCCAACTGCAACTTATTTGACTAAAAAAGAAATATTAGAACTAAGGAATAAAATGAATAAAAATATTTTACTTGTGGTTGATGATGCGTACTCAGAATATATGAAAAATAATGATTATACTTCAGGTTTAGATTTATTTAGAAATAAAGATAATGTTTTTATATTAAGAACATTTTCAAAAATGTTTGGATTAGCCTCTTTAAGAGTAGGTTGGGGATATGGATCAAAAAAAATAATAGATGCTCTAAATGTTATTAAACCACCATTCAATGTAAATGGTGTAGCACAACTTGCAGCTATTGCGTCGCTAAGAGATACAAAATTTATAAGTAGATCTGTTAAGCACAATTTACTTTATGCTAAAAAGTTAAAAAAATTTCTTGAAGTTTACAATATTTCATCAAATAAAATTTCAGCAAATTTTCTATTTTTAAATTTTGATAATTGTAAAATTTCAGCAAAATATTTATATGAAAAATTGAAACAAAAAGGTGTTATCTTAAGATTAACAGAGGATGGCTATGGTATTAAAAATAAATTAAGATTAACCATAGGGTCTAAGGAAGAAAATTTAAAATTTATGAATACTGTAAAAAGAATATTAAATTAAATGAATAATATTTTAATTATCGGATGTGGTTTATTAGGATCCTCTTTATTGAGACGCATTCACAAAAAAAAAATTGTTAAAAAAATATTCATTTATGAAAAATCAAAATCAAATGTTACAAAAATTAGGAAATTAAGGCTTCCAGGTATTGTTATTGACAAGTTAGATAAAGGAGCAAATAATTATGATCTAATTATTTTTTGCACGCCAATGAGTGAATACAAAAATCTAATCTTAAAGATAAATAATTTTATTTCACCCAAAACATTAATTACAGACATCGGATCATCTAAAGTAGAAACCTCGAGGCTTATAAAAAAATTTTTGAAAAAAAATATATCTTGGATTCAAAGTCATCCAATTGCAGGCTCTGAAGTTAGTGGCCCAGAGCATGGTAAGGAAAATATGTTTCAAGATCGATGGTGTATTTTAATAAAAGAAAAAAATACAAAAAAAAAATATTTGAACATTTTAAATAATTTTTGGAAAAAAATGGGTTCAAAAGTTATCGTTATGACACCTGAAAAACATGATAGAATTTTTTCCATAACAAGTCATTTACCCCATTTAATTGCCTATAATTTGGTAAAATCAGCACAAGATTTTGAAAAAAAACAAAATTACGATTTGATTAAGTTTAGTGCTGGAGGACTTAGAGATTTTTCACGTATAGCAGCTTCAAATGAAATTATGTGGAGAGATATTTTTTTTAATAATAGTAATAATATTTCAAAAGCCATTGATTTATTTATCAAAAATCTAACAGCTTTTAAAAAAGATATAAATTTAAAAAACAATAAATCGATATTAAAAAAATTAGTTCAGACAAAAAGAGTTCGTTCTAAAATTATTAAGTTAAAACAAGATATAAACAAACCTGACTTTGGTAGAAGCTAAAATTTTATTTTAGAAATTTTTCTCACTTCAAGACTTGTTGTATCAAGTATTCTTTTAATTGTTTCCTTTATTGGCATGATAATTACTTTTTTTTTTGGACCATAAGCGTGGATCAACTGTTTAGAGTTTACGCAAATGGCAACATGACCTTTCCAAAATATAATATCTCCCTTTTTAAACTTTTTTGGTATTTTTTTCACCGAATACTTTATTTGATCTTTAGTATCTCTTGGATAGAATAAATTATTATAATAAAAAAAAATTTGTAATAAAGCTGAACAATCAATACCTTTATAAGTCTTACCACCCCATTTATAACTTACCTTAAGAAATTTTATAAAAAATTTTACAAAGTTTTTTTCTTTGTGATTAATTTCTTTAATATCTTTTTTTTTAATCCACTTATTCTTGTCAATTTTTATATATAACTTATTTTCTTTTTCTACACTTAATTTAGATCCTAGGGGGAGGTAGCTGTTTGAGACAGAATTAGGTTTTATATAAATTTTTGCCTTTAAGGTATTTACTTTATATTTTGGATTAAAATTTTTGATATATTGTTTATTTTTAATGTATCCAACATAATTGTCATATGTAGATTTAATCTTTATCCAATTTTTATTTTTGGAAAAAATTTTAAATTTTTCACCGTATATTATTTGAGAAGTTACCTCAGATGACGTGTGAGGTTCTTTGTAAATATTCGAAATATTCCCTTTAAAGTAAAAATTATTTTTCACCAATTTTGATTTTATTTTTTATAAGCGATAAACAAAGTAAAGAAGGGATGACCATAATTGTAGTTAAAACGAAGAATGTTCCCCAATCTCCATTTAGCCAATCTACTAACGCACCTGAGGATGATGCCAAAGTAGTTCTTCCAGCAGTACCTATTGAAGCAAGTAATGCATACTGAGTTGCTGTGTAAGTTCTATCTACCAATAAAGAAATAAAAGCAACAAAAGCCACTGTAGCAAATGCTGCAGTAATATCGTCAGCAATTACAGCGATTGCAAATAAAATTTCAGATTTTCCTGTCCAAGCCAAAACTGCAAATAAAAGATTTGTTATAGCCATTAGCCCTCCTGCGAAGAACATTGTTTTTATCGTTCCAGCTCTCATAGCCATTAAGCCGCCTAATAATGTAAATATTACAGTTGTAATCCAACCAAGTCCTTTTGAGTAAATTGCAATTTGTCCTTTTGAAAATCCGATTTCTTTATAAAAAACAATGGACATCCTTCCCATAAAAGCTTCACCAATTTTAAACAAAAAAACGAATGCTAATATTCCTCCTGCGATAGCAAAGCCATTTTTTTTAAAAAAACTAATAATGGGTCCACCAATAGTTCCTGAGATATAGGCAATAAAGTTTGTTACAAAATTACTCGATCCAAGTTTTTTTTCAATTAGTTGGTCGGTTTCTTTCTGTTTAGCCTGTCTATCTGTTTGAATAGGTTCATGAACAAACATTAAACCTATGTTCATTAAAATAATTAAAATTCCCAAAATTAAAAAAGTAGTTTGCCAATAGTCAGATACGCCTAAGTTTTCAAAAAATTCAGCTGTAAACAATGCAACAACACCACCCAATTTATAACCTGTCCACCAACCTACAACAGCCATTGCAGCACCTGCCGCCATAGATTTTCCTTCATTTTCATTTATTTGTTCAATTCTTAATGCATCGACAGTTATGTCTTGTGTTGCTGAGGCTATAGCTATAATTAATCCTACACTTATCAATAGAGCTAAATTTTCTGTTGGATTTATTACGCTCCAAATTACCAGGCATAGTAAAATTACGATTTGCATTAAAACTATCCATCCCCGTCTATGACCTAATTTTTTTGTTAAGTAAGGTATTTGGACTCTATCGATAATTGGAGCCCACAAGTAGTTAAAGGCGTATACACCGAAGATTAATCCTGCCCAACCAATTGTCGATCTGCTTAGACCCTCTTCTTTTAACCAAAGACTTAAACTGCTTGCAATCAAGACCCAAGGAAAACCTGAGATGGCTCCTAACAAAAGAATTCTGAGCATTCTTTTGTCGTAATAAACAGAAAAAGTTTCAGACAGTGTTTGTTTTTTTACCTCAAGCATTTAGTTTCTCCAAAAGGATGGTAGAAATAATACTAGTATTGCGAACAACTCAAGTCTACCTAAAATCATTCCAACAGACAAAACCCATTTTGATACATCTGGCAATGATGAAAAATCTCCATTTGGTCCAATTATAGGCCCTAAACCCGGGCCAACATTTGAGATAGATGTCGCGGCTCCAGATAGTGCAGTAATGAAATCAAGGCCAGTTAAGGATAACAAAGCAGCTAAAATAAAAAAAATTACAAAATAAAAGAATATGAATGATATAATAGACGCAATAAATTTTTCATCTACCAAACTTTGATCATACTTTATTAAAAAAACTCCTTTTGGATAAATAATTTTTTTAAGTTGATTTAATATAAAAAGATAAAGAATTTGAATTCTAAAAATTTTAATTCCACATGTGGTTGATCCTGCACATCCTCCAATGAACATTAATGCAAGAAAAATAGTTATTGGAAAACTTCCCCAGTTATCAAACTCAGCATTTACATAACCAGTTCCAGTTAAAATAGAAATAGAATTAAAAAATATTGATCTAAATGAAAAGTTGTCGTTATTAGTTAAAAACAAATAAAGACACAGAATAATTATTGATAAAATTATTATTTTTAAAAAAGATTTTATTTGAGTGTCACTTGAAAATATTTTTTTGTTTCCATTTAAAAATTTAATATAACAGATAAAGGGAATGCTTCCTAAAATTATAAACATCATTGAGGAAATCTCGATATAAATACTATCAAAATAACCTATAGATTGGTTATAATTTGAGAAACCACCTGTTGCTATTGTTGTCATTGAATGGGTTAAGCTGTCAAATTTTCCCATTCCAAATACCCAATAACTAATAGCACAAACTGCTGTTAAGGCAGAGTAAATATATATCAGCCTCAAAGCAATTTCTTTAGATTTTGGAAGTATTTTTTCTGATGAGTCATTGCTAGAGATTTTAAATAATTGCATTCCTCCAACATTCATTATCGGCATAAGAGTGATAGCCATCACAATTATACCTATACCTCCTAACCATTGTAAAATAGCTCTCCACAAAAGAATACCTTTAGGAGCGTTTTCTAAATTAGATATAATAGTTGAGCCTGTTGTTGTAATTCCTGACATACTCTCAAAAAAAGCATCTGTAATTGACATTTCCATAGAAGAAAAAATGAAAGGTAGAGAGCCAAAAATAGCTACACTCAACCAAGATAAAGCTGTTAACAAAAATGCTTGTTGTAAATTAACTTTTCTATCATGATTAATATTTGTTAAAAAAAAAAGTGTTCCAAATATTATAGTTACAATTGAGGCTCCAAAAAAAGACGAGTCAATTTCTGAATAAATAAATTGCACAAATATAGGGACAAACATAGACACCCCTAAGATTATTTGTAAAATTCCAAGTGTAAAAAATACCGTTTTATAATTAGACATTTTGAAAGAACATTATTTTATGGTAAATAAATTTCAACTCTATAAGAATTAATAAAATCACTAATTTGAGATTTTAAAAGAACAATTCATGATTAAAAAAGAAGTTTTAGACAAAACCAGTGCATGGCCTTTTGTAGAAGCCAAAAAAATGATGAGAGAAAGAAAATCATTCATTAAAAAAAAAGGAAAAATAACATTACAAACTGGATATGGACCAAGCGGTTTACCTCACATAGGTACTTTTGGAGAAGTTGCAAGAACCTCTATGATGGTAAATGCTTTAAAGCAATTAACTGATTTACCTACTGAAATTATAACTTTTTCGGATGACATGGATGGTCTAAGAAAAGTTCCAGAAAATATTCCTAACCAAAATTTGTTAAATGAAAATCTTCATAAACCATTAACTGAGGTTCCTGATCCATTTGGGAAATTTAATAGTTTTGGTGAACATAATAATGAGATGTTAAAAGATTTTTTAAATAGTTTTAACTTTAAATATAGCTTTAAAAGTTCAACAGATTTGTACAAAAGTGGATACTTTAACTCAACACTAAAAATAATTTTAGATAATTACGATGGTATAATGAATATTATACTCCCAACCTTAGGTAAAGAACGTCAAAAAACTTACTGTCCATTTTTACCTATATGTCCAGACACTGGGCATGTACTTGAAATACCACTTGTAGAAATTAATAAAGAAAAATCTCAAATAATTTTCGACAATAAAGGTAAAAAACTTGAAAAAAGTATTCTTGATGGAAACTGTAAACTTCAGTGGAAGGTTGATTGGGCTATGAGGTGGTATGCTCTTGATATTGACTTTGAAATGTATGGTAAAGATTTAATTGAAAGTGCAATATTATCTACAAAAATTATCAACTTACTTGGTAAAAAGAATCCCTCAGGCTTTGCATATGAGTTATTTTTAGATGAAAAAGGCGAAAAAATTTCTAAATCGAAGGGAAATGGAATTACTATCGATCAATGGTTGAAGTATGCATCTCCTGAAAGTTTATCTTTATATATGTATCAAAACCCAAAAAGGGCAAAAAAATTATATAAGGAAATTGTTCCAAAGGCAGTAGATGAATATTTAGATAATATTGAAAAATCTAAAAAACAAATAGATCAGCAACTGATAATGAATCCAGTCTGGCATGTTCATGAAGGCAAAATACCGACTGAAGAAATGATTATGACTTTTTCCATGCTGCTTAACTTAGTTGAAACAAGTAATGCAGATAGCAAGGATTTACTTTGGAAATTTGTTAAGAAATATAAACCAAATATCCAAGAAGAAAACTCTCCAATCTTTGATGGATTAGTTGGATATGCAATTAAATATTTTAATGACGTAATCAAATCACAAAAAAAATATAAAAAACCAAGTGAAAGTGAAAAAAAAGCCCTTCTAGCTTTAATTAAAACTTTAGAAACATGTAATGATGGAATGTCACCTGAAGAAATCCAAACTTTAATTTATTCAGCTGGTAAAGAAAATGGTTATGCTGATAAACTTAGAGACTGGTTTAAATTAATTTATGAGGTTGTTTTTGGTGATGAAAATGGACCAAGAATGGGTTTTTTCATAAGTTTTTTTGGTGTAAACGAAACTAAAGAGCTTATAACGAATAAATTAAAATAATGTTTTCAAATTTAAGATCTTTAATATTCAAAATAGATCCCGAAAGAGCACACTTTTTAGCAATACAGTCACTCAAACTCAACCTAGTTTCAAATATCTTTGATAAGAATAAAAATGATCCCATTTTCAAAACAAAAATTTTTAATAAAGAGTTAAACAATCCTATCGGGATAGCGGCAGGTTTTGATAAGAATGCTGAGGTCTACAACCCTTTATTTAAGTTGGGATTTGGATTAGTAGAAGTTGGCACTATCACACCCTTAAAACAATACGGGAATAGTAAACCTAGAGTTTTTAGATTAGTAGAAGACCAAGCGCTTATAAATAGATTGGGCTTTAACAATCATGGCTCAGATGTTGTATTAAATAGGATTAAATCAAACAATAAACTGGGCGTATTAGGAATTAATGTTGGCCCTAATAAAGACTCTGATAATCGAATAAATGACTATTTAATAGGAATTGAAAAATTCTATGAAGTTGCAGATTATATTACCATTAATATTTCTTCACCAAATACTGAAAACTTAAGAAATTTTCACGATGAAAGAAAATTGCAAGATTTACTTAAATCTATTTCAGAAAAGAAAAAAAATTTAGATACAAATATTCCAATAGTGGTAAAAATTTCACCTGATGTAGATGAAAACCAGATCAATCTAATTTCAGAAATTCTTTTAGAAAATGATATAAGTGGAATAATTATTTCAAATACCTCAGAAGCATCAAGAGACATTTTAAAAAATATTCAAAGACATCAAAAAGGAGGGTTGTCTGGAAAACCTATTGAGAAAAAATCAAATTTACTAATAAACAAGTTTTATAATCTATTAAAAGGTAAAATTAAGATTATTGGGGTAGGAGGAGTAGACTCAGGACAATCAGCTTATGAAAAGTTTTTACTAGGCGCAGACTATATTCAACTATATACAGGAATGGTGTTTCAAGGTCCAAATATCGCTAGTATTATTAAAAAAGATCTAAAAGAATTATTGATTAGAGATGGTGTTAAAAATTTTAGCGAAATTATAGGAAATAAAACTCTTTCTTAATTCTATTAAACTTGACGCCACCAACATCTAACCTTATATAGGCACTATTATTATGTCAAAAAAATGTGAACTTACTGGAAAAATTCCTATGAAAGGTCATAACGTTAGTCACGCTAACAACAAGACCAAAAGAAGATTTTTGCCTAATCTTAAGAAAGTAAAGTTTACTAGCGAGCTAATGAAAAGAAGCTTAAAACTAACAGTGAGTAATGCTGGAGTTAGATCAGTTGATAAAAAAGGTAGTTTTGACGAATACCTAAAAACTGTAAAAAATAAAAACTTATCTCCAAGACTTAAAAAATTAAAAAAAGGTATTCTAATTAAATCCCCATTTAAGAAAAAACCTTTAGCTAAATCTGCATAATGAATAAATTATTCTTATTTCTCTCGTTTTTAATGGGAGTGGTTGTTTTATCATCAAATTATTTAGTTCAATTCCCAATTAAATACTATGGACTAGAGGAGATATTAACATATGGAGCATTTAGTTATCCAATAGCTTTTTTAATAACCGACTTAGCGAACAGATCTTATGGAAAATTAGTTGCAAGAAAAGTCGTTTATGTTGGTTTTGCAATAGGAATTAGTTTTACTCTTATATTCTCAACTAATTTTGCAGATTTAATTTCAGTAAGAATTGCAATCGGTTCAGGAACAGCCTTTTTAGTCGCTCAATTATTGGATGTACAAATATTTGATCAATTAAGAAAAAGAAAGTGGTTTATTGCTCCTCTAACATCTTCTCTAATTGGATCTACGATCGATACATTTTTATTTTTTTCAATATCTTTTTATGCAACAGGTATTCCTTGGGTTACTTTATCTTTAGGAGATTTAGCAGTTAAGATATTAGTTGCTCTTGTAATGTTAATACCATTCAGAATTCTTCTTGGTACTTTAAAGCCAGTATAGTCTAGATTTTGGGCTCTGGTTGTGTCATACAATGAATAGCTCCAAAACCCCAAATGAGTTTAGTGCAATCAATTGGTACAATTTTTTTATCTTTAAAAAATTTTTTAAAAATTAAATTTACTTTTTTATCATTTTTGTCTTTAAAGATTGGTAATAGTACTATTTTATTAGCAATATAAAAATTCAGATAACTTGCAGGAACTCTTACTTTTTCAATATATATAGGCTTGGGCATTGGTACTTCAATTATTTTAAATTTTCTTTTATTTATATTTTTAGCGTTTTTTAAAATATTTAAATTTTCTTTTAAATTTTTATAATTTTTTTCATTTCTATTTTTTTCGACTGCAGTCATAATTGTGTCTTCAGAGACAAACCTTGAAATATCATCGATGTGTCCATGAGTATCGTCTCCTTTAATCCCCTTATTAAGCCAAATGAAATTTTTAACATTTAAATATTTACTTAATGTTTTTTCTAATGATTTTTTTGTAATCCCAGGATTTCTTTCTTGTACTTTGCTTAAAAGACATTCCTTCGTTAGAAGAACTGATCCTTTACCATTGACATCTATAGCACCTCCCTCCAATACTAATTGTTTTGACTTATTATTAATCTTAACAACAGGATCTATTTTTTTTACTTTAGTTAATTTTGATAATTTATTATTGATATTGTTGTCTTTCTTATAATCTTTGTATTTACTCCATGCATTGAATTTAAAATTTACAATCAACTTTTTTTTGGTCCTTTCATTTATTATATATATTGGACCAGAGTCTCTTAACCAAATCCGATTAGTGGTTATTTTGTAAAAAATAATATTCTGTAAGTTATTACGAAATTTACTTAATAAATTTATAATTTTTTTTTTATCGTTATAATTATTTATTAGTAAATTTATTTTTTGTGATCTTGATAATTCACTTATTATTTGTGTAACTATTTTTGGGATATTTTTAAAAAGACCAGGCCAGTCACTTTTGTTGTATGGCCAGGCTATCCATACACTTTCTTGCAACTCCCATTCTGCAGGCATTCTGTAGCCAATGAGAGATAAATTATTATTCATCTTTAGGATTTTTTAGAAGTCCTTTGTAATAATCTATTCTTCTATCTCTTAAAAATGGCCAATGATTTCTAGCTGTTTCAATTTTATTTAGATCAATGCTAGTAATTAAGATTTCCTCTTTATCTGACTTTGACTTCGCAATAATTTTTCCACTGGGATCGATAATCATTGAGTTACCCCAAAAGTGTATTTTTCTTTTTCCAGTTTTCTCTAAACCAATTCTATTTATAGCAGCAACAAATACCCCATTTGCTATGGCATGAGATCTTTGGATAGTTATCCATGCTTCTAATTGGGATTTTCCAAACTGTTTTTTCTCTTTAGGGTGCCAACCAATCGCTGTTGGATAAAATAAAATTTCTGCTCCTTTTAGCGTTGTTAGTCTCGCAGCTTCTGGAAACCATTGATCCCAGCAAATCAATGAACCAACTTTTCCGTATTTTGTTTTTGTAGATTTAAAACCTAAATCTCCTGGAGTGAAGTAGAATTTTTCATAATAACCTGGATCATCTGGAATATGCATTTTTCTATACTTTGATATTATCTTACCCTTGTCATCAATTACAATGCTTGTGTTATGATAAAAACCAGTAGTCTTTTTTTCAAATAAAGAAATCATTAAAACAACAGAAAGTTCTTTGGCTAATTTACAATATATATCTGATAATCTACCTGGAATTTTTTCTGCTAATTTAAACTTAGCATGATTTTCACTTTGACAAAAATATGGAGATAAAAATAGTTCAGGAAGACATATTATTTTTGCTTTTTTCTTTGCTGCTTCTTTAATCTTAATTACAGAATTTTCTATATTTTTATTTTGATTATCAAAAACTTTAGTTTGAATTAAACCAATTGTAGTTTTTTTTACCATGAATTATTTAAAAATATTTGAAAAATTTTTCCGATCTCTACTCTTCCATTCCCCTCTATGATAAGCATCACTAGCTATAAGAGGCAAAACACTTGTAGCTTCTGCAAAAACCATTTGTTCTTTTGTGATATCAACTTTACCCCAAGAACTTGCCTCTTTTAGAGTTGAGCTACTACATGCTCCATCTCTACTATCTGCAACTGTGATTTGAATAGCATACTTGTGCATATCAACACCTTTTCCTAAAAGTTCTGCACAAATAACTGTATCTTGAATGAAATTCTTTGGCACTCCACCACCTATCATAAATAATCCTGAACCTTTGGATTTAATCTTTATTTCTGTAAGTTCCCTAAATTCCCTAACAGAGTCAATTGTCATATGTTTTTTTGGATTTTTTTCCTGGTGCATTACTAAACCAAATCCTGCACTCGAATCTGTAAAAGCAGGGCAGAAAATTGGAACATCATTATCAAATGCTGTTTCAATTAATGAGTCTTTCTTTTTTGAGTTCTTTTTCAGATACTTTCCCATTTCATATATAAACTCTCTAGAGGTGTAACTCCTTGGTTCTAATGTATTAGCTATATCACATATGATTTTGTCACACATTTGAAGCTCTTCTTCATCAATATAAGTGTCGTAAATCCTATCGATATAATTATTTCTTAACTCGGTATCATCTTGAAACTGTGAGCCCTGGTAATGTTTAAAACCTAGTGCTTCAAAAAAATCCATATCTACAATTGAGGCGCCAGTTGCAACAATTGCATCGACCATATTATATTTAACTAAATCCTTATATATACTCATACATCCTGCAGCTGATGTTGATCCAGCCAAAGTTAGGAAAATTGTACAATCTTTATCTTTCAACATCTCATTATAAATATTCGCTGCATTAGCAGTCTCTCTAGATACGAAAGACATTTTTTCCATTGATGAGATTATCTTTCTTGAATCAAAGGAGGTGATATCAATGTGTTCTACCGGGTTTTTTAAGAAATCTTTTTTACTATTGTGACCCAGATTTTTTTGGTCTGACATTAAGCGACCATATTTGCTTTATTGCTATCTTTATCGTACATGGTCATTATTGGTTTATCTTCAACTTCATAAATCTCATCCGAATAATAGCCATTGAATTGAGTTCTAAAAGTTAATCCATAAGCTCCAAGTTGACCAAGTTCTATATAATCATTTTCTTTAATATTGTTTGGAAGCAAAAAAGGACCCTTCATATAATCCATGCTATCACATGTTGGACCAAAGAAATCAAAAGCTGTTAATTTTTTTGAAATAATTTTATTTGAGTTTTCTTTAATCATCTTTGACGGGTAAATAATATTTGGAGTACCAGCATCAAAAAGAGTACCGTACGTACCATCATTTATATAAAGCTTTTGTTTTTTTCTTAGATTAACTTTAACAATTGTTGATCCACTTTCTGCAACTAAAGCTCTTCCAGGTTCACAAATTATTTTTGGCAATGTTTCAAGTTTTAAATTTTCTAAACTTTTTTTTATTTCAGTAAAGTAACTATTCAATGATTGAGGAATTAAATCAGGATAGATAGTTGGAAATCCACCTCCTATATTTATATAATCTGGAACTATTTTTGTTTTTTTTATTATATTTCCGATTTCGGTTATACCCTTCGAGTAAGAAATTGGATGCATACATTGGGATCCAACATGAAAACTTAAACCTATTTTTTTTGCATGTTGTTTTGCTAATCTAGTTAAACCTACAGCCTCAGAAGTTAAAGCTCCAAACTTTTTTGACAAGTCAATTTCTGCATGCTCGTTTGAAACTGCCACTCTCACAAATAATTCTAAATCTTTTGCATTATTCGTACTTTCTATAATTTTGATTAATTCGTCTTTAGTATCTAATGAAAAAGTTTTAACATTGTAATTAAAATAAGCTTCCTTAATACTTTCTCTACTTTTTACAGTATGCATATATGAGCATTTTGCATTATGACTAAAATTTCTTATGCTTTTTATTTCTTCGATTGATGCAACGTCAAATTGTTCTATTCCACTATCTATTATTGTTTTAATTATTTCTGGATGAGGATTTGTCTTTACAGCATATAAAACCGATCCTGAGAATTTTTTTAAAAAAAACTTTACTGCAGATTCAATTGAGCTTTTTCTGATACAATATACTGGTTTTTCAGGTTTCAGTTGATTTATAAGTTCTTCAACTGATTTAAATTTTTGCATTTTTAATGCCTCCAAAAAAAATTTAACAAAAAAAAGTCTTTTAAATAAAAAACTTTAATATTTTTGGCATCTAAAGTTAAAAATCACCAATGTAAAGTAAATAATTCAGGTCAGTATTGTTAAATAATCATATATTGAAAAATGTTACTGAGTTACCATATAAGCCTTATGAAAGAACAAGCAATGCTTCAAAACCTAAGTGATTTTAAGAATAAATCACTGTTAATTTGTGATGATGACAATCCTTTTAGAGAAAGATTGGCAAGAGCAATGGAAAAGAAAGGTTTTGAGGTTTTTCAAGCAGAGAGTGTACAAAAAGGTGTCGAAGCTGTTAAAGCAAAAAAACCTGGATTTGCTGTAGTAGACTTAAGACTTGGAGATGGAAATGGTCTTGAAGTAGTAAAAGAAATTCAAACCTCAAATAATGAGAGCAGAATTATAATGTTAACTGGATATGGAAACATTCCAACAGCAGTTGCGGCTATTAAAGAGGGTGCAATCGATTATCTTGCCAAGCCAGCAGATGCTGAAGATGTTGAAAAAGCTTTGTTAGCAGATCCGTCAAAAAAAGCTGCACCTCCTGAAAATCCTATGTCAGCAGATAGAGTAAAATGGGAACATATCCATAGAGTGTTTGAGCTTTGCAATAGAAATGTATCTGAAACAGCACGTAGACTTAAAATGCACAGAAGAACTCTTCAAAGAATTCTCTCTAAAAGATCACCTAGATAAATTTTCTAATTTTTAAAATTTGCTTAACTAATAATGCCAAAATGGCAATTTTGAATATTTCAGCCAACAAAAAAGGTTTAGCACCCAACGCGAAAATGGGCTTGTCCCATCCAATTAATGTCCCTAACCACAACAATCCTAAAATATATATTGTTGAAGTTGCAAGTATTAGTTTACCTAAAACAACAAAAAAACCATCCTCGAATTTAATCATAGATGCTAAATAGCATGCTGTTAAGAATCCAATTAAATATCCCATAGTTGGACCAGTGAAATATAAAAATCCGACACCTTTTTCTGGAGAATTTGAAAAAACTGGTAATCCTGCAATTCCTTCAATTAAATACAATCCGATTGTAGCCAATCCAATTTTATAACCTAAGCTAATTCCTAAAAATAAGACTACAAAAGTTTGCATAGTCATAGGGACTGGGTAAAAAGGAATTTTTATTTTTGCAGAAATAGTCAAAGCTATTGAACCAAGTACTATAGCTAACAAAGATTTAATTATTTTAGTTTGTGTAAGATTTTTTGTTAATTCCATAAAATTAATAATACTCTTAATTGTTAATATAATCTAGTGATTAGTAGATTAAATTAAAGTTTAGACTATATTAACTGTAAAACATTTAATAAATTTTAATGAGTAAAATACAAAAAACTGATCATTTTTATCTTATTGATGGTTCTGGATATATCTTTAGAGCTTATTATGCATTACCACCATTAAGTAGAAAAAGTGACGGGCTGCCAACAGGCGCAGTTAGTGGTTTTTGCAGTATGCTTTTTAAACTTTTAGAGGACTCAAAATCAAATCAAAATTTGCAGAAACCAACTCATTTTGCTGTTATTTTTGATTCTGCCAGAAAAACATTTAGAAATGAAATCTATAGTGAATATAAAGCAAACAGATCTGAGGCGCCTGATGACTTGGCACCTCAATTTGAATATATAAGAAAGTCTGTTTTAGCATTTAACCTACCATCTGTAGATTTACCTAATTATGAGGCAGATGATTTGATTGCAACTTACGTCGACCAAATAATCAAAATAGGAGCAAAGGTCACAATTGTTTCATCAGATAAAGATTTAATGCAATTGTATCAAAAAAATGTCCGTATCTTTGATCCAATGAAAAATAAATTTGTAACTGAAGAAGACATCATTAAAAAGTTTGGGGTTGATGCATCAAAAGTAATAGATGTCCAATCCTTAGCGGGTGATAGTAGTGATAACGTACCAGGTGTACCCGGAATAGGAGTAAAAACTGCTGCTGAACTAATTAATAAATATGGCACTCTAGAAAAATTATTGAAATCAGCTCATGAAATCAAACAAAACAAAAGACGAGAAACTCTCTTAGAAAATAAAGATAAAGCATTAATTAGCAAAAAACTAGTGACATTAGATCAT
Organism: uncultured Pelagibacteraceae bacterium; assembly: GCA_902606105.1. Classification (GTDB taxonomy): domain Bacteria; phylum Pseudomonadota; class Alphaproteobacteria; order Pelagibacterales; family Pelagibacteraceae; genus Pelagibacter. Next base: position 27,099 of record CACLFK010000012.1, read on the forward strand.
AAATCTCCAATAAAGAGAGAGTTAGATGAGTTTCAATTAAAAAGTATAAACAAAGATAAATTATATAAATTTTTAAGAGAGATGGAATTTAATAGATTATTAAGCTCTGCTATTTCTGCATATGGAGAGCCAGACTTAACAAGCTCTGTTCCGGAAACTAAAAACATAGAAAAGCAAAGTCCAATTAATAATAAAAATTATTATTTGATTTCTAACGCAGATGAAATAGATGAATGGGTTGAAGAGGCCGAAGAGTTAGGAGAGGTTGCTGTTGACACTGAAACAAATTCTCTAGATCCTCATCAAGCAGAGCTAGTAGGTATCTCGCTTTCTTCAAAAATAGGCAAGGCCTGCTATATTCCAATTGGTCACAAATCATCAAAATGTATCAAAAAGGAAGTTGTTATTAAAAAACTAAAAAAATTATTAGAAGATCCAAGTGTTAAAAAAATTGGTCAAAATATTAAATTTGATTTTATTGTTTTATTTAAACACGGCATAACATTGTCTGCCATGGAAGATACAATGTTGATGTCTTATGTTTTAGATGCAGGAAAAAATAGACATAATATGGATACATTATCAGAGTTACACCTTGGGCATAAAACGATTTCTTTTAAAGAAATGGTAGGTACTGGAAAAAAAGAAATCAATTTTAGCGAAGTAGAAGTTGATAAAGCAAAAGATTATGCAGCTGAGGATGCTGATGTAACTTTTAGACTTTATAAGAAATTTCTTAAAAATCTAAAATCTGAAAAACTGATTAATATTTATGAAATTTTTGAAAAGCCATTAATAAAAATTCTCGCATTTATGGAAATAGAAGGTGTTGAGATTGATAGTAGGTTTTTAACTTCTCTTTCAAAAAAATTTGAAAAAAAAATCCTAACATTAGAAAAAGATATATTTAAAATTTCAAAAAAAGAATTCAACATTGGTTCACCCAAACAACTAGGTGAAATCATTTATAATGACCTTAAAATAGCAGGTTTAAAAAAAACAAAAAAAGGTGGATTTGCAACAAGTGCTTCTGTTTTAGAGGATTTAGCATTTAAAGGTAACAAATTTCCTAAATTAATCCTGGACTGGAGACAGTTATCAAAATTAAAAAATACTTACTCAGACGCATTACCTGAACACGTTAATCCAACAACAAAAAGAGTGCATACTTCCTTTTTGTTAGCCGCTACCACAACTGGAAGACTAGCTTCAAGTGACCCCAATCTCCAAAATATTCCAATTAAATCAGATGATGGCAAAGATATAAGAAAAGCATTTAAGGCTAAAAAAGATCATTTATTAATTTCTGCAGATTACAATCAAATTGAAATGAGAATTCTTGCTGATCTGGCAGATGTGAAAGAATTAAAAAAGGCATTTAAAAATGAAGAGGATATTCACTCACTAACCGCTAGCCAAATATTTAATATTGATATTAAAAAAGTAAATCAAGACCATAGAAGGAAGGCTAAAGCTATCAATTTTGGAATAATTTATGGAATTTCCCAATATGGGTTAGCAAAGCAAATTAATGTATCCAACTATGAAGCTGAAGAATTTCTTAATGCATATTTTGGAAAATTTCCAGAAATTAAAGTTTATATGGAAAACACTATTAAATTTTGCAGAAAAAGTGGTTATGTAAATAATATTTTTGGAAGAAGATCACACTTTAATGGGATAAATGATAAAAATTTTAATGTGAGAAATTTTCAAGAGCGTGCCGCAATTAATGCGCCAATTCAAGGATCGGCTTCAGAGATAATGAGACTAGCCATGATAAGATTAAATAAAAAAATGTCCGAGGATAAAATTACAAAACCCAAAATGCTTCTTCAAATTCACGATGAATTAATCTTTGAAGTTCCAAAAAAAGA
>CACLFK010000013.1 GCA_902606105.1 uncultured Pelagibacteraceae bacterium
TTTGTGCAAACCATATTCCTGGTAAACCATAAATCCATCTAGATGGCTCGATATCAAACGCCCACTCAAGAAAAGAACTTACTACACCAGTTCTTCCAAATAAAATAATTATTGCTAGACCAATTACAAACGGTGGAGTGATTATTGGTAAAACAGACAATACTCTAATTGTTTTTTTAAATCTGAAACTAGTTCTTGCAACTAATAAAGCAAAACCTAACCCTAAAATTGTCGATGAGAACGCAGTAAGTGTTCCCATGGTAATAGTATTCCAAAATACCCCACAAGCATAATCGCTATAAAGACAGTCAAGCCCCCAAATTCCTTTATTTAATATTTTATCTGAAAAATTACTTATTTCATAGCCACCCTCAGTTCCTTTAAAAGCAACTACAAACATTCTAAAAATTGGAAAAAAAACAAAAGTTGAAACTAAAATTATAATACTTCCAATACTACCAACTATAAAATTATCACCATTAAGCCACCCACGAGATGACAGACCATGTGTGATATAAAATATAAATGTGCAGCAAGTTAAAACTGCACCTGATCCAACACCAAACTGATTTTCAACATCACCAAAAATTGATTGTAAAATTTCAAAATTCCATCCCCTGATACCAATAGAAAATCCCTGAAGGAAAAAGTAAAAAAAACCAATTAACCCTGAGTATAAGAAAATTTTAGAATATATCGGATTGTTCTGATTTAATTTTAATGTTGTTAATGGAAAAATTAAAGGAACTAATATCGGTAAAAGCCAATACTTTTTATTTATAAATATTTGAGGTAATGCCGAACCATAGTCTTCTAAAGAGTATTCTAAAATCCAATTTATTGAGAAAAACCCGTCACCTGTTACATACCATGGAAAGATTAGGAAACCCAATCCTCCTATGAGCATCCAACAGACAACGAGTCCTCTCATTAATTCCTAAAATTATCTAGGAATTACAGATACATCGTTATCCCACTTGGATAACAAACTCGCTCTAGTACTTTTATCTCCATAAACTTTAAAATTGTAATCAATCAAGTTAATAGTAGATAAATCTGGAGCATCAGGATCAGCTTTTGCTTTAGTATTAGATGGTACCTGTAAAGATTTCCCAGAAGTGAAAACCATAGTTTGTATTGCAGGACTTAATGCCCAGTCATAAAACTTTTTAGCTTCCTTCATATTTCTTGCACCAGCAATAATACTCATAGATCCAACCTCATAACCAGTTCCTTCAGTTGGAGAAATGGTTACAACCGGCAATCCTTTTTTGGTTTGTTTAACCCCATCGTGTTGGAAGCAAATACCAATTAAATTTTCACCTCTTCCAGTTGCTTTAATTGGAGCAGAACCAGATTTAGTATATGTATTTATATTTGCATGAAGTTTTTTCATGTAATCCCAACCTTTATCTTCACCAAATATTTGAAGAATTGTTGCTAAGGTAGTATACGCTGTACCTGATGAATTAGGATTAGCTACTTGGATTTCACCTTTATATATTGGCTTAGTTAAGTCCATCCATGATTTTGGAGCTGGAAGACCTTTTTTTGCTAAAAGATCTTTGTTATATCCAAAACCTAAAGCACCAACATAAATCCCCACAGATTTAAAATCAGCATTTTTTGCTTGGTTTTGCGCTGCAGGTAATAAATCACCAAAATGTTTTGATTTATATTTTTCAGTTAAATTTTCCTGAGCAGCCGTTAAGTGTGGATCACCTGTACCACCAAACCATAAATCTCCTTTCGGATTTGATGACTCAGCTTTTATTTTAGCAAATGTTTCACCACTACTTGCTCTTGTCATTGCAACTTTTGTTCCAGTTTCTTTTTCGTACGCTTGTTCAAGCATTTCACAAACATCAATCTCAACACTACAATATAAAGTAAGATTTGCAGCAGAAGCCTTGTTTGTTAAACCGAACAATGTAAATAAAAGAACTAAAGCAATCGAAGCGAGTTTCATTATATTTTTCATTATGTCCTCTTTTAAGTTATTATTTTTTTAAATGTTATTATGGAAATATTAAATTTGTTACATATTTTTTAAGACATATAAAAAAACTTACAATTTCAGGTTTAATATAATTTAATATTTTACCTAAATAATATGATTTTTAAACATTTCACGCCAAACACTATGGCTAACTAAGTCAGTATTGAGGTAGTTTTTAAAGTTGTTAATAGAAGAAACTAATCAGTAAAAGAAAAGTCTGATCTGTTAATTAATGATATTAAAAAATTCTAAAGAAGTTTAAGATTAAATTAATATTCTTGCTAATTTGAATTATTAATAATAACCTAATTTCTTAATGGCAGTTAACTATAAATCTATTGCACAAAAATTAAAATTTGAAGGCCGTGCCTTTATAAATGGGAAGTATGTTAACGCTATAGATGGTAAAAAATTTGAGACCATAAATCCTGCGACTGGAGAAAAACTTTGCTCAGTAGCAAAATGTAACGAGAAAGATGTAAATTTAGCAGTCAAAGTTTCAAGGAAAGCATTCAATAGTGGTGTTTGGTCTAGAAGCTCACCTGAACATCGAAAAGAAGTATTATTAAAATTTGCAGAATTACTTAGAAAGCATGGCAATGAAAATTCAGTTTTAGAATGTGTCGATACAGGAAAATTAATATTAGACTGTATAAATGAAGTTGCTAACGACGCCCCAATGCATTTTCAGTGGTATGGAGAATTAATTGATAAGGTTTTTGGAAAGGTTGGTCCTACCGAACCATCTATTACAAGTTTAATAGTAAAAGAACCTATTGGAGTTGTTGCAGGTATAGTACCATGGAATTTCCCTTTAATGATGGCAGTTTGGAAAATGGCGCCTGCTCTTGCCGCTGGATGTTCTGTTATTATTAAACCGGCAGAAGATACGCCTCTCACAGCTATAAGAGTTGCAAAAATAGCTCAAGAGGCAGGAATTCCTGATGGAGTTTTAAATGTTCTTCCTGGTTATGGTGATGTAGGGGAAGCACTTGGTAGACATAAAGATGTAGATGCAGTTTCCTTTACAGGATCGACGGAGGTAGGTGGATATTTTTTAAAATATTCTAGCGAAAGTAACTTAAAACCAGTAGCGCTAGAAATGGGAGGTAAAAGTCCATTCATTGTATTAGAAGATGCAAAAATTAATGATGATTTAATTGATAATGCAATTAACTCTGCTTTTTGGAATGGAGGTCAAAACTGCTCTGCAAATATGAGGCAGATAGTTCATGAAAAAGTAAAAGATGAATTTTTAGATAAAGTTTCAAAAAAAGTTAAGAGTTTAAAAGTTGGAGATCCATTAAATTTAAAATCAAATATGGGATCAATGATCTCGAAAAATCATTTAATGACTGTTAATAATTATATTCAACAGGGAATCGATGAAGGTGCGAAACTTTTATTAGGAGGTGTTTCAGAAATAAAACAAAAAGGTTTTTTTGCAAAACCAACATTATTTGATGGATTAAAAGAAAATATGACCATTGCTCAAGAAGAAATTTTTGGTCCAGTGTTAGGAGTTTTGACAGTTAAAAATGATAAAGACGCTCTTAAAGTTGCAAGTAATTCTAAATATGGTTTGCATGCAAGTGTATTTACTCAAGATATAGATAGAGCATTTCATTTGGCAAAAAGTTTACCTTGTGGAACAGTTTCTGTTAATACGTTTTCAGAGGGAGATATAAAAACTCCATTTGGTGGATATAAGCAATCTGGATCTTTATCAAGAGATCAAGGTACCGAGGCTTTAAATTCTTTTCTTCAAACAAAAACAATCTGGATTAGTCATTCTTAAAATAATTTTATCAGTTTGTATAAGCTAATTGCATATCAGTTAACCCAAAATGGACGAGCATTTTCTTTGACTCGTCTTTGTTAATCTAGTTAAATTAATACTTAAATTAAAGAAGGGGAAAATAATGAAAATAATTAACACTAAAAAAATTTGCAAAACTTTGCTTAAAGTATTTGCAATTGCTTTTTTTGCCCAAGCTGCCTATGCAGACGTAACTCTTAAGCTTGGAACTACTGGAAGATTGGGTATGCCTATTGGTGATGCCATAGATCAAGCATTGATACCAGCCTTGGCAAAAGCTTCTGGTGGTAAGATGAAAATCGAACCACATTATCAAAAAAGTTTATGCGCAGAGCAAAAATGTGGTGAACAAGCCAATCAAGGACTTATAGCTCTATGGACTAGTTCTACTGCAAATTATGGTAATTTTGGACCAGAGTTAGCAATTTTTGATTTGCCTTTCATTTTCAAATCATTGGAAGATGCAAAAAGAATATCAGATGAATGGTTAGCTGAAAGGCAGTGTAAACTTGCCCTTGAAAATGCTGGTCACATTTGCCTTTCTGTATATTCAAGTGGTGGATTTAGACAGCTTGGAAATGCAACTAAACCAGTCCATGTTCCTAATGATATGAAGGGACTGAAATGGCGTACTACTAAGAGTCCTGTTGAGTTTATGCTAGTAAAAAATTGGGGTGCAACTCCAACTCCTTATGACTGGAGCCAGTTATATTCAGGTCTACAGTCAGGTGTAGTTGAAGGCCAGTATGTTGCTAGTCCATGGCAGCATGTAGCAAAACTTCATGAAGTTGCAAAATACTTCACTGAAATCGGTGGTATGTGGTCAGGTAACATTTTAGCTATGGATGCAAAGCAGTATAATGCATTGTCAGATCAACAGAGAAAATGGTTACACAAGGCAGCAGATGCTTATGGAGAAAAAGTAAACCAGTTAGATAACGCTTGGATTAAGAATGGTGAAGACGCAATCAAAGCTTCTGCTAAAGAGTGGTATGTACCAACAGAAGCAGAAATGTCTAAATGGAGAGCAGGTGCGATCGGTGCTTGGCTAGATGCTAAAGGTACTTTTGAACCAGAAGTAGCTAAAAGAGTTCTTCTAGAACAAGGAATGGATGGATTTGTAGCTCAGTTAGAGAAAGCTGGGGCTTTGTAAATCGTTCAAAGATAAACTGTGTAAAGATCATTTAGGTCTATTTAGTACTAGATGATCTTTACCTAAAACTATTCATAACATATAAGTAACTATGGAAAGTATCATTCTACTCGTAGTACTACTTTTCCTAATCTTGTTAGGTGCACCTATTGGCTTCATATTGATACTGATACCATTTGTTTATATTTTATTTACCGACGCTGTACCGCTTGTTTTGATCCCTAGTCAAATGTTTAATGCGATTGACTCGGTTCCATTAACTGCAATCGCTTTCTTTATGTTGACTGGTGAGTTAATGACAAGTGCCACGATTACAGACCGATTAGTAGCTTTGAGCAGGGCATTAATTGGACGTATACGAGGGGGGTTGGCCCAAGTGAATGTTCTTGTAAGTATGTTTTTTGCGGGGATGAATGGTTCTGTAGTAGCAGATACAGCTACAGTGGGAGCACTAGTTTTACCAGCAATGAAAAAAGCCGGATATCCTGCTGCCTTTTCGGCTGCAGTTACAGGAGTTAGTTCCACCATCGGAGGGATAATTCCACCTAGTATTATGATGATTGTACTAGCTAACTCGACTGAGATTTCTATTGCAGCATTGTTTGCAGCGGGAATTATTCCAGGTGTATTGATAGGGATTGTGATTATGATAATTAATCATTACTTCGCAATCAAATATAACTTCGAGCGTAGCGATGAACCATTTTCTATACGTCGAGCTGGTAGAGAATTATATCGATCCTCGTTCGCCCTTCTAATACCTTTAGTTTTAGTCGGTTCAGTAATGGGTGGTGTGGCATCGGTTGTTGAGGCTGGCGCTATCACAGCAATGGTTGCTCTATTAACAGGAGTATTCGTTTATAGAACTATTAAATGGAAAGAATGTACTGGTGCTTTTCGTCGAGCATTTCGTAATTCAGCAATGGTTTTTATTATTATAGCTGCTTCAGGACCTTTCAGTTGGTTACTTACTTCTTTAGGGGCAATCGGTGATCTTGAAAGCTGGCTCTTAAGCCTAACAGATTCCCCCATTATTTTTATTTTAGCGGTAATACTATTCATTTTTCTTCTTGGAACTGTAATGGACTCTGCGGTAAACATTATCATAGTTGGCCCAGTCCTAGTTAACGTCATGGCTCAAGCCGGCTTTCCTGAGGTACAAGCAGCCATTGTTGTAATAGTTGGTTTTTTAATAGGATCAGTAACACCACCAGTAGGCGTCGCTTACTTTACTGCTGCAACAATAGCACAAGTGCGTCTAGAAAAGGTGGCTGTTGCTCTAATTCCTTATCTAGTTGGGCTTTTTTTACTTTTATTTTTTATTCTCGTTATTCCAGAGTTGACTATGTTTCTTCCGAACCTAATGAGTAATTAAATATATGTTAAAATTTTTAAACAACTTTGACCGTTTTATTCATCGAATATTGGAAGCTATGTGTTCACTCTTTTTGGCTGCTATGGTTTTTTTTACGATTTATAACGTTACTATGCGATATGTTTTTAATAACCCTCCTGTTTGGGGTGATCTACTGACAGTATTAAGTAATATTTGGTTGATGTTTATAGCTCTTTCCCTAACAGCTAGAGACAATGAACACATAGCTTTAAATTTAATTTATGAAAGACTACCAAATAGACTATCACTATATATACGTCAATTTTGGAAAATTATGATTATGGTAATTGGTATAGTTCTAATAATTTATGGAGTTGAACTTGTTGAGGGTATGCGAGGGAAGTATTGGGAAATGTGGTATTTTGAAATTAGTTCTAAAGGTATTGAATTCAAAGAGAATTATATGCCAAAGAAATACGCAGTTGCAATTTTACCATTAGCTGGATTTTTGACAACTGTTGGTGCTGCAATTAGTTTTATGAAAAAGGTATAATTCTTTAATTATATTAAACTTAAACAGTGAACACTAAAAAGTTTATTGTCATCGAGCCAAGTCTTACTTATTTTCCATCCAGCTTTATTAACCAAGTTTTTGAAGGATTTAATGGTATATTTATGAGAATTCTCTGTATGTATTTCTTCATTTTTTTTAATTAAATAATTTGAACCATTAATTCTAATATTATTTATTTTTTTAGATTTAAGTCTCATCTCAATTCTTTTTTTTTGTTTATTATAGATTGCTAAATGTTTATAGGAATTCAGATTTATATCTGCACCTAATTCAGTATTGATTCTTCGTAAAATATTTTTATTGAATTTTGCAGTCACCCCTTTTTTGTCATCATAAGCAGTTATTAGAGTTGGGATATCTTTTACTAAATCAGCTCCAATTATAATTTTTTTTGCTTTAAATTTTGATTTTAACATTTTTAAAAATTTAACAGCATCCTTCTCTTCGAAATTTCCAATAGTTGATCCTGGAAAAAATATAATTATATTTTCAGATGAATTGATTTTAAAAGGTAGTTTATTATTTCTTGAAAAGTCATATCCTTTAGGAGTAATAGCTATTTTTGGGAATTTTTTTTTAAAACTTTGAGATATCTTGTTTATATAATCTTCTGAAATATCCAAAGGTATATATTTTTTGGGCTTATCTAAACTGTCGAGAAAAATAGCTACTTTCTTGAAGTCTCCAGCACCTGGTTCAATTATAACTGCTTTCCTACCTATTTTATAAGCAATTTCAATTTTATTATCTTTTAAAATTTTTCTTTCAGTTCTTGTTGGGTAATATGTTTTTAACTTCGTTATTTTTTCAAAAAGTTTTGATCCACGAAAGTCATAAAACCATTTAGAACTCAACTCTTTATTTTTTTTACTTAAACCTATACTTACTTCTTGTAAAAATGATTTCATTTTACACTTGCCTAACTAAAAGACGATTAATCGGCATTGAAAATCGACCTTGTCTTTCATTATCTATGCTCTCTTCGGATATTGTGAGCATGTTAGATAGATTTTTAATCATTAATTTTCTTTTTTCTGGTTTTAAGATAAACGCAGCATAAAAAAATCCTGCAGCAATTTCAGCTACTTTAGTAACTGGTCCTTCCATAGATACAACATTTGTTTCGATAGCTACATTTGCTTCTGGAAAAGCTTTATGTGTGAGATTAATTAGACTCTCAGATCCTCTTATCCTTGGATCACCTAAATCAATCTCTCCATAACTAGGTATTTCTTCTTGTACATAACTATAAATTAAATCATGTACCTCGGTATATCCAGATGCTGAATTCATTGGTCCATCAACTAATGCTGCAAACTGACCCCTAGAAGTTAAAACGCGTTTTACTTCATCTAAAACAGGAGCTATCGGGTCCATTAATGTTAAAGCCCAATGACACAACACAATGTCTATAGAGTTATCATTAATTGCTGTCAGATTTTGTGCTTTTGACTCAATAAGACTAACTCCACTATTTTTAAGACGAGTCTTAGCTAATATTAATTCTTCTGGACACATGTCTATACCTTTTAAATTTAAATTTTTATTACGATCAAATAAAATTTTTAATAACGGCCCTGACCCACAGGCAAGATCTAATACACTCAAATTCTCATTATCAGGCACAACTTCACTTAGCCATTCATAACTATTACGTCCAGCTTCATCACGACAAGAACTTGCGCATGATTCAGTAAATCCAGTATTTTCTTGATGGATTGTTCTTAAATGATCAATTAAAGCATTACCATTAGGATGAAGATTACGAGCAAGACTTTCAGTCCAGATCGAATTTAATCCATTTTGATTATTTATATTTTTCATGATTTATCTTTTACTGGCCAACAAATTGGATTTAGTGGACTGGCAGCTAAGTCTCCTGGTTTGACATTTGGTACAAATTTCTTCCAGTCACCAGAAACCATCGTAGGTGAATTAACTATTCTCGCTCCATCACGATAATAAGTATTAGCTAGAGCCACTCGACTACGATTGGTACGGTTGCGTGAAGCGGTATGAAAATTTAAATTATGATGAAAGCTAACTTCGCCCAGTTCAAATGGAGTTTCATTCACACTTACATTATTTTTTGAAAAAACATCTGAGACTCCACGGTCATATCCGGTACCAGTCTTTTCAAACGTTACTGCATTAACTAATTTGTGGACATCGAGTGGATAGGCAAAAGAGAGCGGTCCCATCTCAAGAGGAATTGGCTGTGCTGGCGCCCAAGCAGTAACTACATCATTCGTGTCTAGAGGAAAATGATGATCGTCGAAATGCCATGGGGTACGACCACAACCAGCTTGTTTAGCTAGCACATTGTCATGATAAAGTCTAACAGCTGGTACCCCAAGAAGATGTGCTGAAATTTGCCCTAGACGCGGTGATAATACGTAAGCACGAAGAAGTGCGTTGTCAGGCCAAATCATCTCAAGACTAAGAAAACGAGCATGCGCTTCTTTATCTGGATCGACCTTAAATTCCTCTTTTAATAAACTAATTAACTCAGCTCGAAGTTTTAATACGGCTCCAGGTGAAAAAACCTTTTTAAGTTTAATGAAACCATTTTTTTTAAAAAATTTAATTTGATCATTAGCTAAATTGTAGGGCTTAGCTAATTCTAAGATAACTGCATCATCACTGGGTATTGCAATATCTGGTAAAGGATCAGCATTAATAATTTGATGTTTTTTTTTATCATTATCTGCAAGACTAACATACCAGTCCCACCAGGCCTGATTATCCTTATCCCATGGTTTACTAATATCTGCAGCATCATTTAGTTTAGAATTTAAATTGTTATTAGAGTTAGACATTCAGATTGTTCTTACAGTTTTATTTTTTTTTAGTAACAGCGCGTTTTGGCATGTGATGATTGATTTATCTAAAAAAAGTTTGATTTTTTGTTCTAGTCATACAAAAATCCTCTCACTTAGCAAGTCTTAGTCCAGACATTTGCCATCGTTGATGTGGGTAAAAGAAATTTCGATATGATTTTCTCATTTGATCTTTAGGTGTTAGGCACGACCCTCCTTTTAACACCATCTGATTGACCATGAATTTACCATTGTATTCACTGATATCATCATTGTGATATTTAAATCCTGGATAAGGAGAAAAGTTAGAAGAAGTCCATTCCCATACGTGCCCCCAATGTTGATTTAAATCTGCACCATTTTTTTTTGAATATGGCTGATATATTTTATTTTCTAAAAAATTCCCGTGAATATGATCATTAGAAGCAATTTCCCATTCAAATTCTGTTGGAAGTCGTTTATTTTTCCACCTTGCAAAAGCGTCAGCTTCAAAATAGCTAATATTACTTACAGGCGCATTGATATCTATTTCTTTAACTCCGTTTAAAGTGAAATGATGCCATTTACCATTTTCTTTTTTCCAGTAAAGAGGGTATTGCCAATTTTCCTGTTGGCATTTTGAAAAACCATCGGATAGCCAATATTCACTTTTATTATAACCATCATTATTAATAAACTCGATCCAATCACCATTTGTAACTAATTTGTTTGATATTTCAAAAGGTAGGATTAAAATTTCATGTTTAGGTCGCTCACAATCGAAAGAGAAATTTTCATTATCTGTACCTACACTTTTAATAGCTCTTTCAAAACCAATCCATTCTTGTTTAATATTTTCATTTTTAATATCTTTCTTATTGGGATTATATTTGGGATCAGAAGGGTTGAAACTTAAACCATGTTGCAGATCTGTTAACATTAATTCTTGATGTTGCATTTCATGGTGACAACCTACTTCAATCATATCTAAATTTGAGTTACTAGACTGACATAATTCTGAAATGTTGTGGTTTATAGTTTTCCTATATTCTAGAACCTCTTCAATTCCTGGTCGTGAAATAATGTTTCGAAGTGATCTTGTGTATCTTGGACCTGCTTTGACATAATAGGAATTAAACAAATAATTATAACCCTCATTAAAATATTTATAATTAGACTTTATTTTGCTTAAGACAAATTTTTCAAAAAACCAAGTAGTGTGAGCAAGATGCCATTTAATAGGGGAAGCATCTTCCATTGATTGAATATTCATATCCTCTGGGCTTAAATTTTCAATAATTTGAATAGATTGATTTCTTGTTTTTTCAAAAAAGTGTTTAATATCGTAATTGTTCATAAATCAGAGTTATTTAAAAAAATAACACCAATATTAAGATACTACACTTTACAAAACGACGCTGATCAATAACAATATAACTTATGGCTGAGGTTTATAAATTAGGTATTACTGCAAGTAGCAACCAACCAATTCAAGAAGTGAAATCAATAGAGGTTAAAACAAATCAAGGAATAGTTGGGGATAGACATTGTAAGGAATTCAATGATCCTTACAGCCAGTTATCTTTAATCGAATCTGAAAATATTGATGAATATAATATAAGGTTTGGATTAAATCTATCATACATAGAATTTAGAAGAAATATTGTAACAAAAGGAATTAAATTAAATAATTTAGTAGGTAAAAAAATTGAAATAGGAAATACAAAGCTTGATGTAATTGATTTATGTAGACCTTGTAGACATTTAACTGAAATGCTTAACCAAGATAATATTCTCAAAGAATTTTTAAGAAAAGGGGGTATTAGATGCCAAATTTTGTCCACATCTCGAATAAGTTTAGGTGATAAAATAAAGGTATTAAAATAGAAATATATTTATAGTAATTTTTTAGATTCCTCAGCATCATTCTCAGAAACTATTTTTGTAGGTTCTTCAATTGGCTCAGTTATTGGGTTTAGCTCAATACCAGCAGGAGTAATCGACTGCGGCATAGCAGTGAATTGAGAGTCTGGATTTTCAACAGCAGGTCTTATTCTAGATCTATAAACTCCATAAGTACCAATTAAAATATGAAAAAACATTAAAAATATAAAATAACCATTAAGACCAACTACCTCCATAAAAATTGAACATAAAAAAGGCCCTCCCATTGCACCAAGTCCAAAAATAAATTGTAATGATGCTCCTGCGGCAACAAATTTTTCTTTTGGAATATAATCATTTGTATGCGCTAGTATTAAAGAAAACATTGGTAAACTACAAAAAGCAAACAAAATTAAGAAAATATAAAACCAAAATTTACTAGTTCCTAAACCGTCAGGTAAGTACATTTGTCCAGATGAAAATATCGCGCATAATGCAAAAAAAGCTGCCGCAAAACTCACAATAATAATTACTCTTCTCCTATCGTAAATATCAGAAAGTTTTCCTATCGGCCATTGTGAAATGGCTCCTGATATCGCAAGTAAAAATGTAACTAAAGAAATTTGAAAAATTGAAAAATTCATTCCTGCAGCATATACTGCCAATAAAGTAAACAATGCTGATTGAGTTATTCCATAAAGAAATGAACTTACCATTCCAAAAGGTGAAGAAATATAAACTTCTTGTATGGTCATTGTTTCTATTTTCTTAAATGTAGGAGGTTTTCTTTTTGTAAATAAAATTGGTATTAAAGCGGCAGAGGTTATAATTGAAACCATTATAAAAGGTTCAAAGTTTATTGGATTACTAAAGTTTAAAAAAAACATTCCAATTCCCATAGCTCCGTATAAAATCACCATGTAAATTGATAAAACACTACCTCTGTTTTTATTACTAGCTCTGTCATTCAACCAGCTCTCAGCAACTGTGTAAATAGAGACCATACTTATACCTGTAAGAACTCTTAACAAAAACCAAACAAATGGGCTTATAAAAACTGCATGAATTAAGATTACTAATGATGCAATGGATGCAAAAGCTGCAAAAATTCTAATATGACCAACTCTGGAAATTAGTTTAGGAATTATTGCTGCCCCGATAAAATATCCAACAAAATATCCTGACATCATAAATCCAGTTTCTGTAAGACTAAATTCTTCTTTAACCGCCCTAACTCCTAGTAGCGATCCTTGAAATCCATAAGCAAGCATTATTGCACCCATCCCTAAGAAGAGAGCCCAAGAATTTTTCAATACCTTATTCATATGAATCGCTGTCTATTTCTGATTTGTGGCTAAATCAAGTTATTTATAATTTAGATCTTAGATTTTCTAAGCTTAAGAAATGAGTGAATTGCAATTGTCAATATGATTACCAAACCGCCATGGATAGTTTCAATGCTTGGCTGTTCTTTAATTACCATCCATACCCAAATAGGACCTACAATAGTCTCCAATAAAAAAAATAAATTTACTTCCTCTGCGGGTATAAATCTAGGTGCGATAGTTACTAAAACAAAAGGTATTGCAACACACATAATACACATTAGGGGGACTATTAGTAAATCCCTGCCTATCAGTGCATAGGTTTCTATAAAAAACATTGCAAAAATAGCTACTACCATTTTTCCAACAACAGCCGCAGGTACTAGATTTTTTTTTCTAGCCGATCTAATTGTTACAGCTCCAACAGCCAATCCGAGTGCGCAGATAATCCCCAATATATCACCATAAATATTACCCAGCTGCAAAGAGTCAAAAAAAATATAAACAGCTGCGCAAAAAGTAATTGCTATTGCAGTCCAAGTTTTCTTGTCAGGTATTTCTTTTAAAAATATAGCACCTAATATTGCTGAAAGCATAGGAGCTGTTGCAATCATAACCAATGTATTAGCAACATTAGTATTTTGAATAGAAACCACAAATGCAATGTTGGTTGTAGAAAAAGTTAAAATATAAATAATGCCAGGGTACCCACTATCAATAAGCATTTTAAAGAAATTAGATTTATAAATAATCAACATTCCAATAAAAACAGTAAAAAAAGGAATTATTCCTCTGTAAAAAACTAAACTCCAGGTTTCAACACTAGATAATCTAATAAATAAAGAATCTGGAGTAATAAACATAACAGCAACAAAAGCCATCAACGAACCTTTTTGTTGATCTGATAAGTTATTCACGCCTTAAGATATTTCCAGAAAGTTTTAGCTAAATTTATTCCAGATAAATCAAAAAATGTTTTTAATCCAGTTGGAGAAGTAACATTTATATCTCCATTGAGCTTTTTATCAATAAAATCAATTCCTGCAAAAAAGATATTTTCTTTTTTTAAATCTTTTGCAATTAATCGAGACACCTTTTTTTCAATTTTAGTTAATTTAATATTAATTGGCTTAGCACCTTTACTCATATTGCTCAAAATTGATCCTTTTTTTGGAATTCTAGAAATAGCACCACAAACTTTTCCATTAATGATAAAAACTCTTTTATCTCCTTTGCTTATCTTTGGCAAAAATTTTTGACACATTACATGGTCGTGTTTTTTAATAAATTTTTTTATTAAATTATGATTAAATTTTTTTAATAAATGAATATCATTGCCACTATAACTATGGATAGGTTTTAGTATTATTTTTTTATGCTTGCTTATAAAATTTTTAATTACTTTCAAATCTTGTGTAAAAATCGTATTAGGCATAAATTTTAGATATTTTGCAGAATATAATTTTTCAGATACATTTCTTATAGAAGTTGGATTATTGATTATTTTAACTTTATTTTTGAGTATATCTAAAATGTATGTTGTAGAAATATATTCTAGATTAAATGGAGGATCTTGACGAACTAAAATATACTTACATTTCTTAAGTTCTAAAGTTTGTTTTTTTATTATTTTAAAAAATTTTTTTTTTGAATAATCAAATTTTAAAAAAAACCCTTTAGCAATTACATTTGAATTAAATATCGAAAGATCTTTTGGGTCATAGTAAAAAATTTTATATTTTTTGTTTTGAATTTCATTAGCTAAAAACACACTAGTATCTGTTTTAGGGTTAAGTGTTGAAGGATGATTTCCTTGAACAGCAACAATTTTACTTGTCATATAATTCGTTTAAATCTTCATTTTTAGAAAATTTACTAATCATATTCTGTGCATTTGTTGTCTTGGCATCAATTACTTTTTGTAAATGACTTAAAAATATAGTTTCATTATTACCTTTTTTGCTTCTTGCATCCCTGTTCTCCAAACCTATTTTAGATAAATTGAGAAGAATAGAGGACCAGTAAAGCAAATCTTTACCCATTAATTGTGTATTAAATCCTTTTCGTGGAGCTTCAAGATAAGCATTAATAATTTTATCTGTTTCCCAATTCGAGATTAATTCATAAACTTCATCTAAATTTCCATATAGCATACCAACATTAAATGCAGGTCCGGCACATAAACAGTCCCAACCACATGTATCCATTGATCTTAATTCTATATATTTTTTAAGTCTATTTTCAGTAAATATAGTACTCAAGTGTGTAGTTAGATCGTTTTCAGTTGGAAATCTATTTTCAATTTCATCTATTTTACCGTTCATGAAATCCTTAAACTTATAATTTCGACCAGAAATATATTGATCTTTGTGTTGAATGAATAATATTGGAAAATCCATCACAAAATCTGTGTATTTTTCAAAATTTAAATCATCAAAAAATAATTTAGGCAATCCACCCCTTGAAGTATCTTGCCATACTTTTGATCGATAAGACAAATAATTACTGTTTTTCTTTTCTACAATTGACGAGTTTGCAAACAAAGCAATTGAAATTGGAACAATTGCATTTGCAACTTTAAACTTTTTCATAAAATCTTTTTCTGATCCATAGTCGATATTTAGTTGCGTTCCACAAGTTCTATACATCATGTCCAAACTTAATTCTCCATCTAAAGGCATATCATTAGTCATTAATTTATATCTTTGTTTAGGATTATTTGGAACTTCTTCTAACTTTGATATTGGATCAAATCCTGCACTAACTATTTTAAGGTCTAATTTTTTTGTTACCTGTTTTAATTCAAATAAGTAATCTTGAGACTCTGAGCAGCCCTCATGAATATGATTAAGTTTATCTCCAGATAGCTCAATTTGGTTACCAGGTTCAAGAGTGATATTTCTTCCCCCTTTATTAAGGCCAATAATATTTTTTTTCTCGTAAATTGGATTCCACCCAAATTCAAGCAATGCTGCAAACATTTCTTTTATTTTTTGATAATTAACTCTTTTATTATTCTTATTATCAAACAAAAACTTTTCGTGCTCAATTCCAATTTTAAAATCTTTTGTCTCTTTAATACCTGATTTAAAATAATTTATAATTTCAGTTTTAGACTTAATCATATTTCTTAAGTAGTGATTTATTATTATATTTAAAGATAATAATAAGGATCTCTTGAAAATATTTCTTTTACCAAAGGGGCAAAATCACCTAAACTCATACTTTTATAGTTTGGATCAAAAGAACATTGGTCATACTGTTCACAAAAATCTATTGTATCTTGATAATATTTATTATTTTTAAATTTTTCCCTAAAATTTCTATCACGACCTAGATGATGAGCACTGTAATAAGTTTGAAAAAGACCGTGGTGCAGAATAATCCAATAAGTCCGATCTGATACATAAGGTCTTAATATCGAAGCAGCATATTGAGAATGATTCATTGGTGCAAGATCATCACCAATATCGTGTAATAAAGTTGCAACGATCATTTCATTACTTTCCTTATTTTTAAAAGCTCTTGTTGCAGCTTGTAAGGAATGCTCTATTCTAGTTATTTTATAACCTTCTAACGTCGAGGTTTGTTTTGATAAATAATTTAAAATTCTGTCAGCAGTTTTCCTCTCAAAATTTTTTTCAAACTTTTCTAATAATTTATAATCTTCTTTACTACCATTTTTCATCTCTGTGAAATTAACAGTTTTCATATTACTAATTATTCGAGACTGAACTTAACAATGATAATTGAGTTATTTTGCTGTCACCTAGTTCATCGACAGGTTTAACAGGATAATCTCCAGTGAAATAATGATCTGTTAATTGAGGATATGTCTCATTTCTTTTATCAAATCCAATAGCTCTATAAACTCCATCAATAGATAAAAATTTTAATGATTTTGATCCAATATATTTGCAGATTTCATCATTAGATTTATTAGCTGCTAACAATTCTTTTTTTGTTGGTGTGTCTACCCCGTAAAAATCTGGATATTTTATTTCTGGACAAGCTATTCTTACATGAACCTCTTTAGCTCCAGCATCGTAAAGCATTTTAACAATTTTATGTGAAGTAGTTCCTCTCACAAGTGAGTCGTCAATTAAGATAATTTTTTTACCTTTTATAGTTGTTTGATTTGCATTTAATTTAAGTTTAACACCCAAACTCCTAATTTTTTGACTTGGTTCAATAAATGTTCGGCCCACATAATGGTTTCTAATCAAACCATGTTCAAAATTCATTTTTAAATGTTGAGCAAATCCTAATGCTGCAGCATTTCCAGAGTCTGGGACAGGAACTACAATGTCAGCATCGATATCATTTTCTTTCGCAAGTTCTTTACCTAAGTTTTTACGATGCTCGTATGCTGTTTTATTATCAAGAAGACTATCAGGTCGCGAAAAATAAATATATTCAAACACACATGGCCTTACTTTTTTTGGCGGGAATGGTTTAATACTTGTTAAATTTTTATTCTCAATTAAAACTATCTCTCCATTTTCAACTTCTCTTAAAAATTTTGCTCCGATGATATCTAATGCACATGTCTCAGATGCCAAAACAAAGCTATTGCCTAATTTACCAATCATTAATGGTCGAATTCCGTAAGGATCTCTCACCCCTATTAAACTATTCTGAGTTAACATAACTAGTGCATACCCACCTTGAATTTGAAATATTGCATCTATAACTTTATCAATCGTCTTTGATCTTTTTGATTTTGCAATTAATTGAACTATGGTCTCAGTGTCAGAAGTAGTATAAAAAATAGCTCCCTCATCAACTAGTTTTTTTCTCAAAGAGATAGAATTTGTTAAGTTTCCGTTATGCGATACACCTATACCTCCAGCATTTGTATCAGCAAAGAATGGCTGTATATTCCTTAAAGTGTTATGTCCCGTGGTACTATATCTGTTATGACCTATAGCAAAATTACCTTTAAGATTATTCAACACTTTTTCTTTATTAAAATTGTCTCCAACTAGTCCAAACCTTTTTTCAGAATAGTATTTTTCTCCGTCAAACGTAACAATACCACAACCTTCTTGACCTCTATGTTGCAAAGCATGCAAACCTAGTGCAGTTAAAGCAGATGCGTCTTTCGCATTACTAATACCAAATACTCCACACTCTTCTTTAAGTTTCGGATCAAAGTTCTTCAATTTTTTCTTTAGACTCTTGATATGTTTTTTCATTAGGAAATTCTTTAATAAGATAATTACTACCTTTTTCTAAATATGGAAAGGCGTATGATTTGTCTATATTTATCGGCCATTTATCATAATTATAAACGATATGAATACCTGAAAAAATACAAACCGAAATTATATAGGCTTTTATAAAGCCAAAAAAGAATCCAAATGTTGTATCCAACCCACCTATACCGGTGTATCTAACAGCTTTACTAATACCTTTATTTACTAATAATACTAAAAAAATAACTACAATAAAAATAGCTATACCAAGAACAATGTCTAATATATATTCATTATCAATGATATCTTTTACATAAGGTTTAATCCTAGGAAATAAAATTAAAGTTATCACATAAGCCAAAAGCCATTTTGCCATGGATAGGATACTTAATATAAAACCTCTTTTATAACAGCTGACTAAAGACCAAATAGTTATGACTAAATAAATCAAATCTATAATTGACGTTGCTTTGTAAAAAACTACCAAAATTTCTAACATTAAGCTGAATTACTGAATGGTTTAATGACCAATATCAATGCAGGCAGTAAAGTTAATACTAAGATCATTGCTAATAACATTGCTAAACCGGTGAACATGCCAAAATAAATTGTTGGGATAAACTTAGACAAAACTAAAATTGAAAATCCAAAAACAATTGTGATTGAGGTGTTTAAAATAGCAACACCCACTGTTGAATGACATAATTGCAGTGTTTTATTATAATCCTTAATTTTATTGAATTCCTCTTTGAAACGATGAATATAATGAATACTGTTATCTACTGCTATACCAATAGTAATTGCAGCAATAGTAATAGTCATCATATCTAATGGAATCTCTAATAAACCTATAATTCCAAGTATGAAAAATGCAGCGATGAAATTTGGTACCACTCCTATTAAAGATAATTTAATATTTCTAAATAGAATTATAAACATTATAAAAATCCCAATTATTACCAATCCCAAAGTAAGTATTTGTGATTTAAACAAGCTCTGTAATAAATTATTAAATAAAATTAATACACCAGCGAGCTGATATTCACTTTCCTCTAGACCAATTTTATCTTTAAGATCAAAATTTATTTTATTAATTAAATCGTTTCTCCTTAAATTTTCTTGAGAGTCTATTATTCTTAAGCTAATCCTTGCTTCATCATTTTCTATTGAAAGATATGGATCAATAATTTCTTTTTTGATACTTTCAGGTATTTTAGAATAAAGAACACCCATTTCTAGAGTACCTAAAGGTTTATTGTTATTTAATTGAGTTGCCACGTCAATAATTGATGAAAAAGATAAAACTTTTCCAATTTCAGGAAGGCTATCTAGGTAATTATGAACAGTTGCAATTTTATCAATTTTATCTTTGGTAAACCAATATTTGTCATCATTCTTATCGTTTTCATCTCCCCAATCCTCAAACTCATCATCTTCGGCTGATTTTTTTTCTTTTTCTTTCTTGGGAAACTTAAGAATTACTTCTAATGGTGTAGTACCTCCAAGCTCCTCATCTATAAGTTTCATGCCTTTATAAATTTCAGTATTTTTATTAAAATAATTAATAAAGCTGTTTTCAACTTCTAGCTTGCTAATACCAATAATACTTAAAATAATTACAATTCCTGTTACTGAAAAAATTAAATTTTTTCTATTCATAGAAAGTGATCCTAGAAAAGAAGTGAATTTAGAGTCTTGTTCTTTTTTAAGTGAGATATTATCAGAAGGAGCGAAACTTAAAAAAGTTGGGATTAAAGTGAAGGTAATTATAAATGAAGTAATTAGACCAAAAGTCATCATCCATCCAAAGTCAATAATAGGTTTGATTTCACTAAAGATTAAAGACAAAAATGCTAAAATAGTGGTCAATGCAGTGTAAAAAATTGGCCCAAACATTTTTTTGGTGGTTAAAGAAATAATTTCTAAAGTATTTTTAGAAGGAGAGTTTTTTTTGAGTTGTAAAAATCTCGTACTCATATGAATGTTCATAGCCATTGTTAAAATCAGCATCAAAGCAATAAAGTTTGATGAAATAACAGTGACTTTCCATCCCAACATTCCAAGTAATCCGGTCATTATTACAACTGAAAATATACAACTGCTAATTGGAATTAATATCCAGATAAGTTTTCTAAAGACAAACCATAAGGTTACAATAATAAATAATAAAACACCTATACCAAAAACTACAATGTCACTTTTAATGAAAGTCATCATATCATCAGCAATCATTGGTATACCACCCAAATAAATCTTTCCTACGTCACCATAGCTCTGGATGACTTGTCTGATCTCCAGAATATTTTGATGATTTTGTTTTTTGATTTGATCTCTATAATTTTCAATTTCCTCTTTAGATTTACTTTGAATATTTTCAAGTTTTTGAGATTGTTTAATATAAACAATTATACCGCTTGTTTTACCGTCTTCACTAATGACAAAGTTTCTAAATACGGGACTATTAAGAATTTCCTCAAATCCTCTATCTTTGTCTACTTTTTCGTCTTTTAAAGTTTTAAAACTTTCTAATCTTTCTTGAAGGGGGGCATCTGAATTACTTAACAATGGTATATCTAGAAGAGTTACAACACTGTGAACCCAATTTAAACTTTGAATTTTATATTTTAAACTTAGCAAATTATTAATTGAGGTATCTGAAACCATTCCTTCGTTGGGTGTATAGGTTAGAATTAAAAACTCTTTAGATCCATATCTCTCAGAAACTTTTTTTAAATAAGCTAAATCTGGGTCACCATCGATCAATAGAGTTTCTGAAGATGCATCCAGTCTAAAATCTTTCGTATAATATCCAAAAGTTAATATAGAGATTATAAGTAATACAAATATTGCTTTAGGATTTTTTAGAACAATGATTTGATACATATGAGCTAACATTAGCTCTTTTATATTGGAAATTAATTAGTTTGAGTATCTTTAAATTTTGTAAATCTTTCTTCAAATTCAAGAGTAATATTACCAATTGGACCATGTCTTTGTTTTCCTATAATAAGCTGGGCTAAGTGTGCAACCTCGTTCATTTTTGCTTGCCATTCAGCATGTTCAACGGTTGCTGCCCTAGGTTCTTTTCTTGATAAATAATAAGCTTCTCTATAAACAAACATTACAACATCAGCATCTTGTTCAATCGAACCAGACTCTCTTAAATCTGACAAGAGTGGTTTGTTGTCATCTCTTTGCTCAACTTGCCTAGATAATTGTGAAAGAGCCACGACTGGAACAGCAAGTTCTTTGGCAATTGCTTTTAGACCCTGGGTAATTTGAGATATTTCTTGAACCCTTCCATCTTTGTTGAATGTAGTGCCTCTCATCAATTGAATATAATCAACTATAATCATATCAAGACCAAATAATCTTTTGATACGTCTAGCTCTATTACTTAAAGCAGCAATACTTATTGCTGGTGTTTCATCAATATAAAGTGGTAGTTCAGAAATATTTTTCGAAGTTTCTAAAAATTTATCAAATTGATCATCAGAAATTCTTCCTCTTCTAATATCATTTGAACTAATTCTTGCCTGTTCAGAAATTATTCTAGTTGAAAGTTGTTCAGAGGACATTTCTAGTGAAAAGAATGCTATGGAAGATTTTTTTCCACTTTCTTGTAATTTTTGTGCTGCATTAAACGCAATATTTGTTGCAAGGGATGTTTTACCCATTGAAGGTCGTCCAGCTATGATAATTAGATCAGATTGGTGTAAGCCCCCCAATTTATCATCCAAATCTCTAAGGCCGGTAGGGACACCAACAATTCCTTCCTCATTTTTGTAAGCAGCAGATGCCATTTCAATTGTCTGTTTCATTGCTTCATCAAATTTTACTAAGGAAGAATTAAAAGACCCTTTTTCAGCTAAATCAAATAATTGTTTTTCTGAGTTTTCTATAATTGTTTGTCCATTGATATCAAGATCATTTAATTTTGCGCTATCAATAGTTTGTTCAGAGATTTTTATTAATTCTCTTCGAACGAACATATCATAAATAATTTTGGAATACTCTACAGCCTGTCTAACAGATGTAGAAAATTTTGTAATTTTAACTAAGTACTCTGGAACATTTAAATCATCTTTTTCATCCTCAAAGTAATTTTTTAACGTAATTGGATTTGCAAGCATTCCTTTATAAATAAGACTTTCTATAGCTTCAAAAATTTTTTGATGCATAGGATCATAAAAATTAATACTGGAAGTTATTGTACTTACCTCATCAAATATATCATTGCTAACAAGAATAGATCCTATTACGGCTTGCTCAGCCTCAATATTGTTTGGTAGTTCTTTGAATTCATTTTTTACCAAGCTTAAATTATTTTCCATATGTATTATTTTACATAAAAAAATAATTTATAAAATTCTTAATTATTGTTGGGGAAAAAAATGTATAATTATTGAATTGTCTCTGCTGATGAAACTGTAACATATATTTCTGCATCAACTTCAGAGTGTAGGGAAATCTTGACCTTATATTTTCCTAAAGCTTTAATTTCCTCAACAGGCTGTATCATTGAAGGTTTAATATCTATCTTGTTTTCTTCTTGTATCAATTTAGCGATTTCGGTTGGTTTGACTGAGCCATATAACTCTCTATTTTCTGTACTTAATTTTTTAACCAAGTATTCCTTTCCATTAATTTTTTCAGCAATTAGTGATGCTTCTTTTTTCTTTTCATTATCAATTTTCGATAAATCAGTTTTAATTTTTTCAACTTCTTTAATATTTTCTTTTGAGGCGTAAAGAGCTTTTTTATTAGCTATTAAGAAATTTCTAGCAAAACCTCTTTTTACATCTATTACTTCTCCAATAGATCCAATCCTTTTTACGTTTTCTAATAATATTACTTTCATTTATATTAATGCTAAATTTCTAGCTCTTTTAATTGACAGAGATAATTCTCTTTGTTTTTTTTGCGAAACATTTGTAATTCTTGAAGGTAAAATTTTTCCATTTTCAGACATGTATTTTTTTAATAATTTTATATTTTTATAATCGACGTGTGGGGCACCCTTAGTAGAAAGTGGACATGTTTTCTTAAATTTATACTTATTTGGCTGAAAAATACTTAATTTTGCAAAATTACTTTGTCTTCCTTTTTTATTTCCACTTTGTCTTTTAGGCATTAATTTTTAAGACCTTCCTTTTTTTCGTTATCTTCCATTTTACCAAAGTAATTTGTATTTAAATCAAACTTTTTTACTCTTACCGTCAAGTATCTTAATAATTTTTTATCTATTGACTCATTTCTCTCTAATTCATCAATAACTTTACCACTACCTTTGATTTTAAAGTGAATATAACTTCCTTTTCTGTTTTTTTTTATTAAATATGACAAGTTTAATAATCCCCAGTTTTCTGTTTTTATTAACTCACCATCATTTTTTTCGATTAATTTGGAATATTTTTCAGTTAATTGCTTTAATTCGCTTGGTGAAGCGTCTTGTCTAGCGATAATAGTGTGTTCGTATAAATTCATATAAGTTCTTTAATAAAAAATCAGGATATACTATTATAAAAGTTCAATTACAATAGTTAAAAAAGCAAATTAATTAGTTTTTTATATGTTTTCAGTAATTTTTCCAGGCCAAGGTTCCCAAATGGTAGGAATGGGAAAAGAGCTATATGATAAATTTGAAATTGTTAAAAACCTGTTTAAGCAGGCAGATGATATACTAAATTTTTCTATCTCGAAGATAATTTTAGAAGGTCCAAAAGAAGAGTTAGATTTAACAAACAATACACAACCAGCAATATTTTTAATAAGTTATTCAATATTTAATATTGTAAAAAAAGAATTCAAACTTGATCTAAATAAAGCTAAGTACTTCGCTGGACATTCTTTAGGTGAATATTCTGCTTTATCCTGTGCTGGATATTTAGATTTTTCAGATACATTAAAAATATTAAGAATTAGAGGAGATGCTATGCAAAACTCAGTACCAAGAGGTCAAGGAGGAATGGTTGCAATATTAGGTTCAACAATTGCAGTAATTGAAAAAATTTTAGAAATTAATAAAAAAATATTTAAAGCCCAAATTGCAAATGACAATACAGAAGGTCAAATTGTTTTAAGTGGAAAAATAGAAGATTTAGATAAGTTAATTAAAATTTTAGAAGAAAATTCGATTAAATTCATTAAACTCCCAGTTAGTGCTCCCTTTCATTGTGATTTGATGAATAGTGCTACTAAAATTATGTCAGACGAACTAAATAAACTTAACTTTAAAAATGGACAAAATAAACTAATTTCAAATGTGACCGCCAATGAAATTAAAGATCCAGATGAGCTAAAAACTCTCTTAATCAAACAAATAGAGAGTAGAGTTAGATGGAGAGAAAGCGTTATTAATATGATAGAAAATAATGTAAACCATTTCATAGAAATTGGACCTGGGAAAGTTTTGTCTAGTTTAGTAAAAAGAATTAATAAAGATGTTAAAATTAATACAATAAATACTCCAAGCGATATTGAGAGTATAAAAATATGACAGATTTAAAAGGTAAAAATGTTATTGTTACAGGTGCTTCAGGTGGTATTGGAAATTCGATAATTGAAAAACTAAATCAAGCTGAAGCAAATATCTTAGCTTCTGGTACAAGAAATGAAAAACTTGATGAGCTAAAAGGTAAATTTAGAAATATTAAAATATTAAAATTTGATATTTCCCAAAGTGATAAAATTGAGGAATTTTTAGAAAATGCAACAAAAGAACTTGGTGGAAATTTAGATTGTATTGTTAATAATGCAGGAGTCACCCAAGATAACCTGGCAATAAGAATGAGTTTAGAGGAATGGCAAAAAGTAATTAATATTAATTTAACATCAACTTTTTTAATGAGTAAATTTGCAATTAAAAAAATGCTTAAAAATAAATCAGGCAAGATTGTTAACATTACATCTGTTGTTGGTCATACAGGTAATTTGGGGCAAACTAATTATACTGCATCTAAAGCAGGTATAGTAGCCATGTCAAAGAGTTTGGCGATAGAATATGCAAAAAAAAATATAAATATAAACTGTATTTCACCAGGTTTTATCAAAACAGCTATGACTGATAAATTAGATGAAAAATTTAAACAAACTATAATATCTAAAATCCCTTCAGCCCGTCTTGGGGACCCAGATGATATTGCCAATGCTGTGCTCTTTTTATGTTCAAATCAATCAAGCTATATTAATGGAGAAACTATACATGTTAATGGAGGCATGTATATGGCTTGACAAAAGATGTTTTTAAACTAATAAGAATTTATAACGAAAAGGATCAATATGTCAGAAGACGTTTCAAGCAAAGTTAAAAAAATTGTAGCCGATCATTTAGGTATAGATGAAGCAAAGGTTACTGAAGAGTCTAGTTTTATAGATGATTTAGGAGCTGATAGTTTAGATACAGTTGAACTAGTGATGGCATTCGAAGAGGAATTTGGATCTGAGATATCAGATAGTGAAGCTGAGAAAATTTTAACTGTAGGAGACGCAGTAAAGTTTATCGAAGGAAAAGCAAACTAGAAAATTTAATGCCCTCAGAACAAGATGGGGTAATGATAATTTTATCTTCTCCTTCTGGTGCAGGTAAAACAACATTAGTAAAAATGTTATCTATGTTAGATAACTTTGAGATCTCCATATCACATACAACAAGAAAGCCCAGACCGAATGAAACACCTAACAAGGATTATTTTTTTGTTAATGAATACGAATTTAAAAGATTCATTAAAAATGAAGAATTTTTAGAATACGCGAAAGTTTTTAGTAATTACTATGGAACTACAAGAACACCAGTTATTGATAAACTTAATAAAGGTAAAAATGTTTTGTTTGATATTGATTGGCAAGGCGCTGACCAAATAAAGAATAAAAATCTTGATTATAAGCTTATCTCATTTTTTATTTTACCACCTAGCAAAGAAATATTGTTTGAAAGGCTATCAAATAGAGACATGAAGGATAAATTAATTGCCGATGAAAGAATGAAGCAATTTGGGAGAGATGTTCTGCATTGGATTAATTATGATTATGTTGTTATAAATGATAGTATTGACACTTGTTATTCTAAAATAAAAAATTTAATTTTTGCAGAAATTAATAATGGTTCTAAAGATTATGATTCAGAATATATCAGAAATCACATAGAAAAATTAACTTCTTAAATTTTCAAATTCACTTGTTAGCTTATAGTAAGTATCAAAGTCCAAATTTTGAGGTCTGAGATTTAAATTAATTTTTAGTTTATTTAATATTTTTTCATCACCATTGAAAAGTTGATTAAAAGGTTTTTTGAGCATTTTTCTTCTGTGATTAAAAAAAATTCTTGTAATTTTTTCAAGATTCTTGGGATTCTTAATAGGATGAAAATTATTTTTGGGAGTAAAAATTAATAATGAGCTATCTACTTTCGGTATTGGATAGAATGATGTTGGTTTTATATCACATATTTTTTTTATATTTAGTTTCCAATTACTTAAAATTGATAATCTTCCATATTGAGACGTATTGTATTTTGCAATTATTCTATCGGCAACTTCTTTTTGAAACATCAGAATAAGTTCTTTAAACCAAAACTTGTTATTAAAGTTTATAATCCACTTACATAATATTTCTGATGAAATATTATATGGCAGATTACCAAAGACCTTAATTTTTTCATCAGATAAAGAATTCTCATTAATTTCTAGAATATCTTTGTTAATTACAATTAATTTATTATTAAACTTATCTTTTAAATTTTGAGATAGTTTTATATCCTTTTCAATAACAATAAATTTCTTAGGATTATTGTTTAAAATACATTTTGTTAAATTACCAGTACCAGGGCCCACCTCAAGGATCGTACTTCCGTTTATAGTAGTTAAATTTGTAATTAAATTTAAAATTTCTTTATCAATAAGGAAATTTTGGCCCAGACTTTTCTTTGGTTTGATCAATGCTTTTCTAAGAATTTAATTGCTTTTATTAAACTTAAAGGGTTTGATAAATTTTGACCTAACATTTTTTCATTAGGTCCATGATCTGGCGATACCCTTATAATAGGTAAACCCAGGGTGATATTAATTGCATCGTATTCAAATAAAGTTTTCATAGGTGCTAACACTTGGTCATGATACATACCTACAATGACATCAAATTTTTTTCTGTTTTTTTTTAAAAAAATTGTATCCGCTGAATAAGGTCCAGATATTTTGCTATTATATTTTTTTAGTTTTTTAATTACTGGTTTAAGAATTTTATCATCTTCATTATTTTTTAGTATACTTTCACAATGTGGATTAAGGCCTAGAACTGCAATTCTCGGCATAAAAGAAAATTTTTTTTTATAGAAAGAAATGATAAGCATAATTTTGTCATAAATTACTTTTTTATTAATTTTTCCTGATACCATTTTTAAAGGTAGA
>CACLFK010000014.1 GCA_902606105.1 uncultured Pelagibacteraceae bacterium
ATTAGAATGGGTACCAATAGTAATGATTATAGTGCCCATTATTTTACCTTTAGTTGAGGCTTTAGGGTTTAATTTAACTTGGTTTGCAATATTGGTTGCAGTTAATTTACAAACCGCCTGGCTCTCCCCACCTGTAGCTCTTTCGGCTTATTTTTTAAAAGGAGTAGTGCCTGAGTGGGATTTAAAAGATATTTATTATGGCATGATGCAATTTATGGTTCTACAGGTGATTGGTTTAGTTTTAATTATTATTTTTCCTCAAATTGCCCTCTGGCTGCCAACTCTCTTATATGGACAGTAGAATTTATTAGTTTAAGATAAATTAAGTGAATCAGCCAAAAGTTAAATATTCTCTTTCAAATTGGGATCTTGTCACTGTAAATCCAAATTACAAAACTTGGAATTGGAAAGATCTTTTTTGTTTTTGGGGAGTAAATATACAGAGTGTAATTGGTTTTTCTTTGATTGCGTCTCTATATATAATCTATAGCCTTAATACTTTCGTTGTATTTTTTGGGACTATTTTAGGATCTTTTTTAGTTTATATTTTTTGTAATTTAATAGGAAAACCTTCTCAAAAATTTGGATTACCTTTTGCAGTTCTTTTAAGATCATCTTTAGGTTTTAATGGTGCAAAGTTTTTTGGATTATTAAGAAGTTTAGTTGGAATTTTTCTTTTTGGTATTCAAACGTATTTTTTATCAAAGTTAGTAGTATACTTAATTAGAATACTTATCTTTTCAATAGATAACACTTTGCTAAATCAAGAAATTTTCTTAACTTTTTTATTGGGATTAAATATAATTGACTGGATCTCAATTTTATTAGTAATAGTTTTTCAAACAATGCTGTTTAGTATCGGTATTCAATATAATAAAAAAATAATTAATTATTCAGCAATAATAGTCTATGCAGGAATGATAATTTTCTTCTTAACTGTCTTTTTGAGTGATATTAAAACTACCACTAAAGCATTTTCTAATATTTTAAACTTTGAGAATTTTTTAAACCAAAATAATATTTTGCCATTAATTACTGTTGCAGGTACTATTTTTGCTTATTTTTCAATTGTGATTGTAAGTTTTGGGGATTTTACAAGATATGTAAATAATGAGAGAGACTTAACTAAAGGAAACTTAAGCTTAATTTTAAACTTAATAATTTTTTCATTTTTTTCTATTGCTATTGTTGTTGGTTCAGATGTTTTTTTAAATCAAAAATTTCAGGATTTGGATAGAATTTTCACAAATCCAACTGATATAATTGGTAAATTTGACAATCTTCAAATTACGATATTGGTTCTGTTCTTTATAATAATTGCTTCAGCATCAACTAATTTAGTGGCAAATTATATTCCTTCTCAATACTCACTTATTAATTTTCTTCCGAATAAACTAAATTTAAAAAGTGCAAGTTATACAATTTCCTTTTTAGGATTAATTGTTGGGATTTTTTGGCTAACTATCCTAAGTCAAATTGATATTTTATCTTTTGTAGATACATTCAGTTGTTTTTTTGGACCTTTATTTGGTGTTATTATTGCCGATTACTATTTAATAAAAAATCAAACTTTAAGTAATAAAGACCTTTATTCGATTGAAAATCAAAGTGCTTATTATTATTCAAAAGGGTGGCATATTAAAGGTACTTACTCAATAATATTAGGTTTTATTTTTTCTGCCTCCACTATATGGAATACTAATTTAATGTTTTTACAATCATATGCATGGATTATAGGTGCATTTATTTCTTGGTTAACGTATTATTTACTAGCCAAAAAATAATCCATATGCACAAATTTGATTTTGAAAATCAAACAGCCATTATAACTGGGGGAGCCCAAGGTTTTGGATTAGATATTGCTAAAAGATTTCTAGAATTTAGATGTAAAGTCTTTATTTGGGATATAGATGAAAATCTTTTAAAAAAAACAATAGATGAAATCAACAACCCAAATTTGAATTATCATGTGGTTGATGTTTCAAAGTATGCTGCAGTAGAAAAATTTGTTGGCGAAATAACCAGTAAAAATAAAATTGATATTTTAATTAACAATGCAGGAATTACGGGTCCAACAGACCCTCTTTGGAAGTATGATGTAGAAATGTGGAATAAAATAGTTCAAATTAATTTAATGGGTACATTTAATTGCTGCAGGGCAATTGTGCCAAATATGATTAAGAATAATTATGGTAGAATAGTTAATGTTGCATCAGTCGCAGGAAAGGACGGCAATGCAAATGCAAGTGCCTATAGTTCTGGAAAAGCGGGTGCAATTGGTCTAACTAAAGCATTAGGTAAAGAATTAGCTGATAAAGATATTGCTGTTAATGCTGTCACACCAGCAGGAGCTAAAACCAGAATTTTGGATCAAATGAGCAAAGAACATGTTCAAAGAATGCTTTCCAAAGTTCCAAGAGGAAGATTTCTTGAGATACATGAATTTACTTCACTAGTTTGTTGGCTTTCGTCACAAGAGAATACTTTTTCAACTGCTGCTGTCTTTGACATAAGTGGAGGAAGATCTACATATTAAATTAATAATTTATAAATCTTACAGATTGTTGAATTAAAAAATAATTTATCTATAAGAAAGATATGTTAAAAATTTTCAATATTATTATTACGTCTATATTTTTATTTAGTTCTGCAGCTGCTGAGAATATAAGAATTTTTGAGTTTACTGAGAAAGAGCTCTCAGAACTAGAAGTACGAAAAGTAAGAGGTGCGGATAATAGAACTAATTACTCTGTTGGCTCAAACGAGAATGGTAATTTTTTATTAGCTATTGCAGATAATGCTGCTTCAGGTCTTGGTAAAGAGATCAAAATTAATCTCAATAAAACCCCATATATTAATATTACATGGAAAATAGAGAAGGATTTAAAAGGAATTGAAGAAAATACTAAAAAAGGGCATGATTATGCTGCTCGTGTTTTTGCGATTAAAAAAACTGGGGCTACACCTTTATCAAATAGAGCAATTAATTATATTTTTTCTAGCAATAGTGAAGTAGGAGAAAATTGGCCCAGTCCATATACTAAAAAATCAATAGACAATGTATTAGCTTCTACCAAAAACAATTTTAATGAGTGGGTTACAGTAAAAGCAAATGTTAAAGAAGATTTTAAAAGATTTCACGATTTAGATGTTGATGAGCTTGACGGGCTTGCAATAATGGCTGATACAGATAATTCAAAAATGAAATCAATTTCTTATTTTCAAAATATATATTTTTCAGAAAATTAAATTTCAAATATTTATTTAAAATTAAACCCAGAAAAGATAACAAAATAGCCGCTATAACATCTGCTAATAGAGTCGCATTTGGAAAGACAAAGTTTCAAATAATTACACCAATTAGCCATATTATATAAATTTTCATTGATGAACTTAAAACTTAGTTTCTATTTAATTATAAAAATTTTTGATATTATATTAACATGTCTAAAAATTTTAATCATAAGATTAAGGTTTATTATGAAGATACTGATGCGGGTGGCTTAGTATATTATGCAAATTATCTTAAATATCTTGAAAGGGCTAGAACAGAGGCCTTAATCAAAATTGGTCTAAGCAATCTTAAGATCAGAGATTTTTTTAAAGCTTTAATAATAGTCAAATCGTGTCACATTGATTATAAAAAATCAGCTTATTTAGAAGACGAGCTAAATATAAAATCTTATATACTTTCTCTTAGTAAGACATCATTTATTATGAGCCAAACTATTATAAAAAATAAAATAGTAATTGTTGAAGCTAAAATACACTTAGTTTTTGTAAATGAAAAAGGTAAACCTATAAAAATTCCAAAATTGGTTGTAGACAAATTTAAACCTTATATTTCTAATTTTTAATAGAAGATATTTTTTTTGCTTTTTTAAATAACTTAATCATCATTTTTTCTGAAATTACTTTAGTGTTTACATTTCTTGGGCTTGGATGATAGCTAGAAATTAAATTTATATTATTTGGTAGTTTATAGATTTTACCATGAACAAATTTTAATTTTTTTGAGAAGTTATAATTTTTTTTGTAAAATTTAACACAATTATCAAAAGCTACTTTACCAAGTGCTACTATTGTTTTTAAACTTCTTAAATTTGATAGCTCAGAACTAAAGTATTTTGAACAATTATTTAATTCTTCTATATTTGGTTTATCTCCAGGTGGAACACACTTCAGAATATTAGTGATATAGGTAGATTTTAATTTTAGACCATCTTTTAAATTTAAAGAATCTGGTTGATTAGATATATTTGTTTTATGTAAACATCTAAATAAAAAATCACTAGATTTATCACCTGTAAAAGGTCTACCCGTTCTTGTCCCTCCATGAGCCGCAGGTGCCAATCCTAAAATAAGAAGCTTTGAATTTGATTTGCCAAATCCTGTAACGGGTTTACCCCAATAGGTATCATTAATATTTTGTTTTCTTTTTTCAGAAGAAATTTTTTTAATAAAATTGATTAATCTTGGACATTCATTACAATTTATAATTGTTTTATTTAACTTTTTTAATTTAGTATTCATTAATGAAATTTTTAAAAATTATTTTAATATTATTTATATCTTTAACTACGCTTGTTAAAGCAGATTCAAAAAAAAACATAATTGAAAACTTGAATGAGGGTGGAAAATTAATCTTTATTAGGCATGCTTATGCGCCTGGTGGAGGAGATCCAGATAATTTTAATATTAACGATTGTTCTACTCAAAGAAATCTCAGTGAAAGTGGAAGAATACAGTCGAAAAAAATTGGTAAATTTTTTAGAGAAAATCGTATTAAAATAAAAAATGTATATTCCAGTGAATGGTGCAGATGCAAAGAAACTGCGTCTATAGCTTTTAAAAATTTTGAAACAAAAAGTTTTTTGAACTCTTTTTTCAGTTTAAAATTTGCACAAAATAAAAATTCGCAAATGATAGATTTCGAGAAATTTTTATTAGATTGGGACCAAAAAACCAATTTAATTTTTGTAACTCATTATGTTGTAATTTCTGAGATATTAGATTATCCCTCTTCTTCGGGAGAAATAGTAATTTCAAATAAAAATTTTAAAATCATTGATACTTTAGAAATAGAGCATTAAATTAAATTTATGTCCTCTAAAAGAGCAATGCGACAAGCACAAAAGCAAGCATTTGCTAAACATCGGTCTAATATCACTAATAGTAGATTTAACTTAATGAAAAAAAATATAATAAATAAAAAAAATAAAGATAAATTGAAAGATTAACTTTGTTGATTAAATTTCTCAATTTTTTTACAAGTTGATATTTTTGAAATACCCTCAATATCATTTAAAACTGACTTCATAAATATTTCTGGTTTTTCTTTGTAAAATAATATTTGAGTGTAGAACTGAGGATAGCCGTGCTTTAGGGTAAAAATTTTGCCATTTTCTTCGTAAATATTCCTTACATAAGTGTTTGATTTTTTAACACTAAGGTCAGTTATTCTATATTTCTGATAAGTTTTTTCATTGTAAACATAATTTCTAGTCATAAGTAATTCATTAAGATTTAAGATGTATTCATTTTTTAAAAATACATCTTCTTTATGATCACACTTACTTAATACAATTATTTCTGAATAACACTTAGTGAAACTAAAAATCAAAGTAGAAATTACTAAAAAAAAAGTTTTTAAATTACTCTTTTTCATTTTTATCAGCAAAAAATAATGTGATTAAAAATATGATTGTCCATATAAAAACACCAATAGTTTTAATGAATGATGTCTCTGCAGCCCAGACCTCAAGAAAAAGAGCACCAATTATTATTCCGATAGCATAAATAATGCTAATTAATTTTACTTTACTCATACAGATCTTTATTCTTTAATTTGATTTTTTTTGAATAAAGACATTCCATTATTTATCTTATATTCATAAGACTCATTGAAGCTCTCAAGCTGCCAACCAGTTAATCTTTTTTTTATCATCTCTAGATTGTTCTTTTTCCAATCATCAGATGTATCCTCTTTCTTCCATATTTGCTTTTCTTCATTGTTTCTTCCACATCCATAACAATACCCTGTAGAAGGATCTGTTTTACAAATGCTTATGCAAGGTGAAATAATCATTTTTTAAAAGTAATATAATATTAGTTAAATAAATAGATAATTTTTAAACATTTGTCATTGGACAAATAGTTTCAATAATATATAAAACCTCGTAATTTGTGGGGCGATGGCGGAATTGGTAGACGCGTTGGTCTTAGGAACCAATATGGCAACATGTGAAGGTTCGAGTCCTTTTCGCCCTACCATTAAAATATTATGAAAGTCACAGTAGAAAATAAAAAAGGTTTAAACAAAGATCTCAAAATTTTAATCGATAAAGAGACTATGAACTCTTATATGGATGAAAAGTATGAAGAGATAAAAGGGACAGTAAATCTGAAAGGTTTTCGACCAGGAAAAGTTCCTAAAGAAGTTCTAAAAAGACAATTTGGTAAGGCTGTATTTGGTGAAGTTTTAGACAAAGTTTTAAAAGACACTTCTACAAAAGCTTTGGAGGAAAATAAAATAAAACCAGCTGGTCAACCTAAATTGGATTTAAAAACTTATGGCGAAGACAAAGAATTAGAATATGTTTTGTCAGTTACAGAATTACCTAAAGTTGACATTAAACCATTAGAAAATATAAAATTTGATCAATATACAGTTAAGATAGATAATAGTGAAACTGACAAAAGAATAAAAGAAATAGCAAAAAATCAACCAAATTTCAAAGATACAAAACCTGAGACAAAAGCTAAAGAGGGTGATCTGGTCGCCTTAGATTACAAAGCAACGGTAGATGGTAAAGAATTCAAAGGAAATGAAGGAAAGAATACTCAATTAACTTTAGGAAAAGATTTATTTCTGAAAGGATTTGATAAGCAGTTAATCGGCGTAAAAAAAGATGATGAAAAAATAGTTGAAGCGACATTACCTGAGAATTTTCCTGAAAAAGAATTAATAAATAAAAAAGCTAAATTTAGTTGTAAAATTTTAAATGTAAAAAAACCAGAAGAAGTTAAAATTGATGATAACTTTGCAAAAAATTTAGGAGCAAAAGATTTAAAAGATCTAAAAAGTTTAATTTCAAAACAAATTAATGATGAATATAAAAATTCACTCGATCAATTATCAAAAAATCAAATTTTAAAAGAAATTGAAAAAATTAAAATTGAGGAAGTTCCTGAAAATTTAATCGAGGAAGAAGTTAAAATTCTCTCTCAAGGAATGACAGAAAATGAGGCAAAAAAAAATAAGAAAAATTTTGAGGAAAAAGCTAAAACTCGAATTAAAACGGGATTGATCTTAAATGAATTTGGAGAAAAAAATCAAATAAAAGTAAGTGAAGTTGAAATTCAGAATGAGGTCCAAAAACAACTAAGGATGATGCCAGGTCAAGAAAAAATGGTTATGGATTTTTACCAAAAAAATCCATCTGCAGTTGCTAGCTTAAGAGGAACAGTCTATGAGGAAAAAATTTTAAATTTAATTAAAGATAAAGGCAAAGCAAATAAAAAAGAAATAACTAAATCTGAAGCTGAAAAAATTTTAAAAGAAGCACATGACCATAATCATGATAATGACCATGATGAAAAAGATACCAAGAAAAAATCTAATATAAAAACAATTAAAGAAAAAAAATCTTCAACAAAAACAGCAAAATCAAAGCCAGCTACTAAAAAAATAAAAAAAGTTAGCAAAAAGTAATCTCAAGTTGTATAAATGTGTTCGAATCAATTATGACAACAAAATTATCTGACCATATGAGCAATCTAGTTCCAATGGTTGTTGAACAATCTAGTAAGGGTGAGAGAGCCTATGATATTTATTCTAGACTTTTAAAGGAAAGAATAATTTTTCTAACAGGTCAAATTAACGATAATGTAGCCTCACTAGTTACAGCTCAATTATTATTTTTAGAAGCAGAGGATCCAAAAAAAGAAATTTATTTATATATCAATAGCCCTGGTGGTTTAGTAACAGCTGGACTAGGTATTTATGATACTATGCAATATGTTAAACCCGATATTTCAACATTATGTATAGGGCAGGCTGCATCAATGGGATCATTTTTATTAGCAGCTGGAACTAAAGGAAAAAGATTTTCATTACCAAATTCAAGAATAATGGTTCACCAACCTTCAGCTGGCTTTCAAGGTCAGGCTACTGATATAGAGATTCATGCAAATGAAGTTTTATCATTGAAAAAAAGATTAAATGAAATTTACTCTAAACATACTGGTAAGAGTGTTGATCAAGTTAAATCTGCTCTTGAAAGAGATAATTTTATGACGGCAGATGTAGCAAAGTCATTTGGTCTTATTGACGAAGTTGTAGAAAAAAGATCATAATATACAATATTTTTAATTTTATTTAATCCAAACTTGATTATTAGGAGTTTTTTATAATAAAGTATTTCAATTGATTCGTTTTAAAAATTATGACTACAAGTAATAAAAATATTCTTTACTGCTCTTTTTGTGGCAAGAGTCAGCACGAAGTAAGAAAATTAATTGCTGGACCAACTGTTTTCATTTGCGATGAGTGTGTTGAGTTATGTATGGACATAATCAAAGAAGAGAGCAAAGATACTTTTGTTAAGCATCAAGATGGCCTTCCTTCACCTAAAGAAATTTGCAGTGTATTAGATGATTATGTTATTGGACAAGCTCACGCTAAAAAGGTTTTATCAGTAGCAGTCCATAATCATTACAAAAGATTAAATTATGAGAGTAAGACAACTAAAAATGTTGAGCTTTCTAAATCGAATATACTTTTAGTTGGGCCTACAGGTTGTGGTAAAACTTTGTTAGCACAAACTCTTGCAAGAATTTTAGATGTGCCTTTTACAATGGCAGACGCAACTACTCTAACTGAAGCTGGTTATGTTGGTGAGGACGTTGAAAATATCATTTTAAAATTGTTACAAGCTTCTGATTACAATGTAGAAAAAGCTCAAAGAGGAATTGTATATATTGATGAAGTTGATAAAATAAGTAGAAAATCAGAAAATCCATCAATCACAAGAGATGTTTCAGGCGAAGGTGTGCAACAAGCTTTACTAAAAATTATGGAGGGAACTGTTGCTAGTGTGCCTCCTCAAGGAGGAAGAAAACATCCACAACAAGAATTTTTACAAGTGGATACAACCAACATACTGTTTATTTGTGGTGGTGCTTTTGCTGGTTTAGATAAAATAATTTCTCAAAGGGACAAAGGAACCTCAATTGGATTTGGCGCTGATGTAAAAAATACTCAAGATAAGAAAACTGGTGAATGGATGAAAGGACTTGAGCCAGAGGATTTATTAAAGTTTGGATTAATTCCGGAGTTTATAGGCAGATTACCAATGATTGCAACACTTGAAGATTTAGATGAAAAATCTTTAATAAAAATTTTACAAGAGCCAAAAAATTCTTTAACCAAACAATATCAAGAACTATTTAAATTAGATGGAACTAAATTAATTTTTAAAGAAAATGCACTTAAAGAAATAGCTCAAAAAGCAATTAAAAAAAAGACAGGAGCAAGAGGATTGCGATCAATCCTAGAAAATATTTTGTTAAAAACAATGTACGATTTACCTAGCCAAGAAAATATTGATGAGGTAATTGTTGATGCAAGCGCAGCGAAAGGTCATTCACAACCTATTTTAGTTCATTCAAAAGTGGACACTAAATCCAAGTCAAATAAGACTTCAGCGGCTTAATATCCTTAATAAATAGCAAAAACCTATTGCAAAATAAAATATAATATCCATATTATATTCATGGATGTTAAAATCTCATTACCGCTACTTCCTTTAAGAGACATAGTTGTCTTTCCTAGTATGGTTATCCCATTGTTTGTTGGAAGAGATAAGTCAATTACTGCATTAAATGAAGTAATGAAAAAAGATAAAAAAATTATACTTGTCACTCAAAAAAATTCAGAAATTGACGATCCAAGTAAAGCTGATGTATTTATGTACGGATGTGAAGGAAATATTCTGCAATTATTAAAATTACCAGATGGAACCGTTAAAGTTCTGGTAGAAGGGATTAAAAGAGTTAAAATTTTAGATTTTAAAGACAATGAAAAATTTATTACTTGTGATTACACTTATTTTAATGATGTTTTCTCTAAAGATGAGGATTTATTTCCTTTAGCAGCGACAGCTTTAAGAAGACTAGAGAAACTAACCACAATAAATAAAAAAATTTCAAATGAAACTATAAGCACTATTAAACAATTAAAAGACCCATCACAAATTGCAGATAATATAGCATCTCACATATCAGCCTCAATTTCTGAGAAGCAACAAATTTTTGAAACCAACGATGTTAAGAAAAGATTGAATGCCATAATTAAAATTATGGAAAATGAAACTAGCATAATTGGAGTTGAGAAGAGAATTAGAGGAAGAGTTAAAACACAAATGGAAAAAACTCAACGCGAGTATTATTTAAATGAGCAGTTAAAAGCAATCCAAAAAGAACTGGGCGAAATTGAAGACGGTAAAGACGAAACATCAAGTTTGAATAAAGCAATTACCAAAGCCAAAATGCCTAAAGATGTGGAGAAAAAATGTCTTCAGGAGTTAAAAAAACTAAAAAATATGAGTCCTATGTCAGCTGAGGCTACAGTAGTAAGAAATTATTTAGATTGGATGACGGAACTTCCATGGCATAAAAAGAGTGAGGTTGATATTGATTTAGCAAAGGCACAAAATACTCTCGATAAGGATCATTTTGGTTTAGAAAAAATTAAAGAAAGAATAGTAGAATTTCTTGCTGTTCAAAAAAGAATGGAAAAGATTAAAGGACCAATTCTATGTTTAGTTGGACCACCAGGTGTTGGTAAAACTTCATTAGGAAAATCAATTGCTAGAGCTACTAATAGAGAATTTGTAAGAATGTCAGTGGGTGGTATGAGAGATGAGGCTGAGATAAGAGGTCATAGAAGAACTTATATTGGCTCACTCCCTGGTAAAATCATCCAGATGATGAAAAAGGCTGGAACTAAAAACCCTTTAATCTTATTAGACGAGATCGATAAAATAGGAAATGATTATAGAGGAGATCCTTCATCTGCTTTATTAGAGGCTTTAGACCCTGAACAAAATACAACTTTTAATGATCATTACTTAGAGGTAGATTATGATCTTTCCGATGTAATGTTTGTTACTACTGCAAATACATTAAACATACTTCCACCATTACTAGATAGAATGGAAGTTATTAGACTTGCTGGTTATACGGAGGATGAAAAAATAAATATTGCAAATAAATACTTGTTACCTAAACAAATTAAAGACAACGGTGTTAAAGATAAAGAAATGCATTTAAGTGATGACATTATTAAAGAAGTAATAAGAAGCTATACCAAAGAGTCTGGTGTAAGAAACCTAGAAAGAGAGATTTCAAAAATAGCACGAAAGGTCGTTAAAAAAATTGTTGCCGGAGAAGAAAAGGAAGTCAATGTTAATAACAAAAATTTATCTGATTTTCTTGGAGTTGCAAAATTTAATTTTGGTGAACTAGAGAATGATAATAAAGTTGGTATTGTTGTTGGACTTGCTTGGACAGAGTATGGTGGAGAGATCCTTAAAATTGAAACAGTAACTATGCCTGGCAAAGGTAGAATGCAAATTACAGGTAAACTTGGTGACGTAATGCAAGAGTCTGTTAAAGCTGCAAAATCTTTTGTTAGATCTAAATGTCTTGAATATGGGATTATTCCACCTTTATTTGAGAAGAAAGATTTTCACATTCATGTTCCTGAAGGCGCCACTCCTAAAGATGGTCCATCAGCGGGTGTTGGAATGGTTACGTCAATTGTATCTTCAATTACAAATATCCCAGTAAGAAAAGATTTGGCAATGACTGGAGAAGTTACTTTAACAGGTCAGGTTTTACAAATTGGTGGATTAAAAGAAAAATTATTAGCAGCACATAGAGCAGGCATTAAAGAGGTGTTGATACCAAAAGAAAATGAAAAAGACCTTGTGGATATGCCAAAAAAAATAATGGATGATATAAAAATTACTCCTGTAGAACATGCTGATCAAGTAATTAAGATAGCATTAACCAAAGAATTAAAACCTACTGAGTGGGTTGAAGTTGATATATCTAAAAAAGATGATAAATCTCAAGCTAGTATTCAGTAAGAACTAAATTTTTTAATGGAACTATTAATAATTTTTTTGGTAATTATATTCTTGGGTATATATTTGCTGAGACCTATTACCAAACAAGAGAAAGACAGTTTTGAAGATAAGACTAATTGGAGAGGTGGATTTTAATATTTTCCTCTGTTTTATAGTAATTAATAGATCTTGACGTTATTGATCTAAAAGATATAAATCACGTTACTTTTTGGTTATGGGCGGTTAGCTCAGTTGGTAGAGCATCTCGTTTACACCGAGGGGGTCATAGGTTCGAGTCCTATACTGCCCACCAAGAATCAAAAGTGGGGGTGTAGCTCAGTTGGTTAGAGCGATCGCCTGTCACGCGATAGGTCGAGGGTTCGAGTCCCTTCACTCCCGCCACTTTTTTATAAAATTTTACTTAATTACCTAATGTATTGATATTATTATCTTTTTCAGCTTACCTTATATAAGTCATTGAAATTGTTAATTTTTTTTTTCAGAAAAATGTGACGTATGAGCGCTTCAAGAACAAAAAAAAAGTGCTATATAGACTTCAATGTTATCTGATTTTTTACAAAACTACTTACCTATAATAATTTTTTTGGTTCTAGCATTAGGACTAAGTTGTGCTTTTGTGGTAATTAATTTTATTCTTTCACCCAAAAGACCTGATCCTGAAAAGCTTTCTGCATATGAATGTGGATTTGAACCATTTGAAGATTCAAGGATGGAGTTTGATGTAAGATTTTATTTGGTAGCAATATTATTTATTATTTTTGATTTAGAAATTGCTTTCCTTTTTCCATGGGCAATTTCTCTTGGAAATATTGGTTTATTAGGTTTTTCATCAATGATGATTTTTCTCTTTATACTTACAATTGGCTTTATTTATGAGTGGAAAAAAGGCGCTTTAGACTGGGAATAAAATTTAATTACAATGCAAAACAAAACAGATCAGGTTCCTGAAGAATTTAAACAACTTGCAGACGACTTTAGCAAGAATGGATTTATTACAACTTCACTAGACAATTTAATAAATTGGTCAAGAGCAGGATCACTTCATTGGATGACATTTGGGCTAGCCTGTTGTGCTGTTGAAATGATGCAAACATCTATGCCAAGATATGATCTTGAAAGATTTGGTGCTGCACCAAGAGCTTCCCCAAGACAATCAGATGTAATGATTGTAGCAGGCACTTTGACTAATAAAATGGCACCTGCTTTAAGAAAAGTTTACGATCAAATGCCAGAACCAAGATACGTTATTTCCATGGGAAGTTGTGCAAATGGCGGTGGGTATTATCATTATTCATATTCTGTAGTGAGAGGTTGCGATAGAATAGTTCCAGTTGACGTTTATGTGCCTGGATGTCCTCCATCAGCAGAGGCATTGCTTTATGGAATATTACAACTTCAAAAAAAAATTAGAAACAAGGGTTCTATAACGAGATAGTTATGAATAATTTAATTGATCTAGAAAAAAAAATCAACTCGGAATTAACAACTAAAATTAACAGAACTGAGATTAAACATAATCAGATTTATCTTGAAACAGACAAAGACGATCTTATTGATGTAGTTTTGTTTTTAAAAACAAACAATGATACTAAATTCAGACAACTTATTGATATTACAGTTGTTGATTATCCAGAAAATAATCAAAGATTTGAAGTAGTATATTTATTTTTAAGCCATGAATTTAATCAAAGACTAATTTTAAAATATACAATTGCAGAAAATGAAATCATACCATCCATAACTAGTATTTTTCCAGGAGCTAACTGGATGGAAAGAGAAGTATTTGATATGTACGGTGTTTCTTTTAAAGATCATCCAGATCTAAGAAGAATACTAACAGATTATGGCTTTGAAGGACACCCACTTAGAAAAGATTTTCCTTTAACAGGACATACAGAGGTTAGATACAGTGAAGATCAAAAAAAAGTAGTAAGCGAGCCAGTCAAACTTGAACAAAACTATAGAAACTTCGATTACGAAAGCCCA
Source organism: uncultured Pelagibacteraceae bacterium (assembly GCA_902606105.1). Lineage (GTDB taxonomy): Bacteria > Pseudomonadota > Alphaproteobacteria > Pelagibacterales > Pelagibacteraceae > Pelagibacter. Next base: position 14,142 of record CACLFK010000014.1, read on the forward strand.
TGGGAAGGCACCAAATATATTAAAGAAGAATTAGATAATAATGACAAATAAAATTAAAAACCTTAATTTAAACTTTGGTCCTCAACACCCAGCTGCTCATGGTGTGTTAAGATTAATTTTAGAATTAGATGGTGAAGTAGTTGAGAAAGCTGATCCTCATATTGGATTATTACACAGAGGCACAGAAAAACTAATTGAAAACAAAACTTATATGCAAGCAGTTCCTTACTTTGATCGTCTAGATTATGTTGCTCCAATGAACCAAGAACATGCCTTTGCTTTAGCAACCGAAAAAATACTGGAAATAGACGTTCCAATTAGAGCCCAATACATAAGAGTTATATTTTGTGAAATAGGAAGAATTTTAAGTCATATATTAAATGTCACTACGCAAGCTATGGATGTTGGTGCTCTGACTCCTACTTTGTGGGGATTTGAGGAAAGAGAAAAGCTAATGGGTTTTTATGAAAGAGTTTCTGGTTCACGACTTCATGCAAATTATTTTAGAGCAGGCGGAGTTCATCAAGATTTACCCCAAGGCTTGGAAGAAGATATAGCTGAATTTTGTGAAACATTTCCAAAAATAATTAATGATTTAGAAAGTTTATTAACAGAAAACAGAATTTTTAAACAACGAAATGTAGATATAGGAGTTGTTACCAAACAAGATGCTTTAGATTATTCTTTTTCAGGCGTGATGATTAGAGGATCAGGCGTTCCATGGGATTTAAGAAAATCTCAACCTTATGATTGTTATGAACAATTAGATTTTAAAATTCCAGTTGGTAAAAATGGAGATTGCTATGACAGGTACTTATGCAGAATAGAAGAAATGAAAGAAAGTGTATCTATTATTAGACAGTGTCTTTCTAAAATGGAAAAAGGTCCAATAAAATCTTTAGACGGCAAGATAAGCCCACCTTCAAAAAAAGAGATTAAACAATCAATGGAAGCACTTATTCATCATTTTAAACTTTTTACAGAGGGTTATAGAGTTCCTAAAGATGAAATCTATACAGCAGTCGAAGCTCCCAAAGGTGAATTTGGTGTTTATTTGATTTCAGATGGATCAAATAAACCATACAAATGTAAAATTAGAGCTCCTGGATTTTCACATCTACAATCAATGGACTATTTGATTAAAGGACATATGCTAGCTGACGTACCAGCAGTATTAGGGTCGCTGGATATAGTTTTTGGAGAGGTAGATAGATGAGTTTAAGAAGACCAGCAAAAGATCAGCCAGAAATTTTTGAGTTCAGCTCTTCCTCATTGGATGAAGCAAACAAAATAGTTTCAAAATATCCTAAGGGGAAACAGCAAAGTGCTGTGATGGCTTTATTATATATTGCTCAAAAACAGAATGATAACTGGATCCCATTAGTAGCAATGAAATATATCGCAAAATTTTTAGATATGCCTTACATAAAAGTTTATGAAGTAGCAACTTTTTATACTATGTATAATTTATCACCAGTAGGAAAATATTTTGTTCAGGTTTGCACCACTACTCCTTGCATGATCAGAGGAGCAAATAAATTAGTTGAAGCTTGTAAGGAAAAAATTTCAGATAAAGAAAATGAATTATCAAATGATAAAAGTTGTTCTTGGATGGAAGTGGAATGTTTAGGAGCATGTGTTAATGCTCCTATGATGCAAATTAATGACGATTATTATGAAGATTTAGATAAAGAAAAAACAGTAGATATATTTGATAAAATTTTAAAGGGTGAAGACCCAAAACCAGGATCTTATCGAGGACGATTAAATACAGAGCCTGAAAATAATAGAAAAACACTTATGGATGTAAAAAATGCTTAAAGATCAAGATAGAATTTTTAAAAATTTGTATAATGATATGGGTGCGGATGTTAAATCTGCTCAGACAAGAGGCGATTGGGTAAATACCTCAGAATTAATAGCAAAAGGAAGAGATTGGATTATTAATGAGGTAAAAGACTCGCAACTCAGAGGAAGAGGTGGCGCTGGATTTCCCACAGGTTTGAAATGGTCTTTTGCTCCTAAAGAAGTCGGATCTAGACCTCATTATTTAGTAATTAATGCAGACGAGTCAGAACCAGGTACTTGTAAGGACAGGGATATTTTAAGATTTGAGCCTCACAAATTAATCGAAGGATGTCTAATAGCATCTTACGCAGTTCAAGCTCATGTTTGTTATATTTATATTAGAGGTGAATATTTTATAGAAGGTCAAAAATTACAATCAGCTATTGATGAAGCTTATGAAAAAAATTTAATTGGTAAAAATGCTGCTGGAACTGGATGGGATTTGGATATCTACATTCACTACGGAGCAGGTGCTTATATTTGTGGAGAAGAAACAGCTTTACTTGAAAGTATAGAAGGTAAAAAAGGTCAACCAAGATTAAAACCTCCTTTTCCAGCATTGATTGGACTTTATGGATGTCCAACGATTATTAATAATGTTGAAACGATAGCTGTTGTTCCAACAATTCTTAGAAGAAGTGGAAAATGGTTTTCCTCGTTAGGTAGAGAAAAAAATACAGGTACAAAAATTTTTTGTATTTCAGGCAATGTGAATAATCCATGTAATGTTGAAGAAGAAATGAATATTTCTTTAAAAGAATTAATTGAGGTACATGCAGGAGGAGTTGTAGGTGGATGGGAAAATTTACAAGCTGTAATTCCAGGTGGTTCATCAATGCCACTAATACCAAAAGAAAAATGTGAAACATTAACCATGGACTTTGATTCACTAATGGCTGAAAAGAGTGGATTAGGAACTGCCGGAATTGTAGTTATAAACAAGGACCAGGACATTATTAAATGTATGGCAAGGATAGCTAGATTTTATAAACACGAAAGTTGTGGCCAATGCACACCATGTAGAGAAGGCTCAGGATGGATGTGGAGAATGCTAGAACGAATGGCAAAAGGGGAGGCTACTAAAGATGAAGTGGATATGCTTGGTGATGTAACAAACCAAATTGCTGGTCATACTATTTGTGCATTTGGTGAAGGATCATCATGGCCAGTACAAGGATTGTTAAGACATTTTAAAAAAGAAATTGAGGAAAGAAATAATTTAGACCCTATTGTTCAGAAAAAAAATAATATTCCTTATTTGGTTGACCAACATTTATTAGATAAAAAAAATGCCTAAATTAAAAGTAAATGACATTGAAGTTGAGGTAGAAGACGGTTTAACAGTTCTACAGGCGTGTGAAAAAGCTGGAGCAGAAATTCCAAGGTTTTGTTATCACGAAAAATTATCAATAGCAGGTAACTGTCGAATGTGTTTAGTTGAAATGGAAAAATCTCCTAAACCAATTGCTTCTTGTGCAATGCCAGCTGCAGAGGGAATGAATATTAAAACCAACACTCCTTTTGTTGAAAAGGCTAGAAAAGGAGTTATGGAATTTTTATTAGCTAACCATCCTTTAGATTGCCCAGTGTGTGACCAAGGCGGTGAGTGTGACCTTCAAGACCAGTCTATGTTTTATGGAGTAGATAAATCAAGATTTAAAGAGAACAAAAGAGCAGTACCAGAAAAACATATGGGACCATTAATTAAGACACAAATGACAAGATGTATACATTGTACGCGATGTGTAAGATTTGCGACTGAAGTTGCTGGAGTGTCTGAGTTAGGAGCAATTGGTAGAGGAGAGGATATGCAAATTACAACTTATTTGGAGCAGTCAATGCAATCAGAGTTGTCAGCAAATGTAATAGATCTTTGTCCAGTTGGTGCTTTAACTTCAAAACCTTATGTTTTTGAGGCAAGACCATGGGAACTTAAAAAAACTGAGACTGTTGATGTGATGGACGCTGTTGGATCAAATGTAAGAGTAGATACGTATGATTGGGAGGTTAAAAGAGTTTTACCGCTAATTAATGAGGATATAAATGAAGAGTGGATTTCAGATAAAACAAGATACGCATGCGATGGTTTATCAAATCAAAGACTAGATACACCTTTTATTAAATATAATGGTAAATTTGAAAAAGCATCTTGGAGTGAAGTATTTAAGATTATCAAATCAAAATTTGAAAATTCATCTAAAGATAAAGTTTGTGGTTTTGTTGGAGATTTAACTAATATGGAGACAGGTTATATTTTTAAGGAGTTTTTTGATAGAACTTTAAACAATAATAACTATGACTCAAGATCAGATAACAGATTTCTAGATAACTCTGAAAGAGAGAATTATATATTTAATTCCTCTATAAATGGAATTGAAGATGCTGACTTAATATTTTTGATTGGAGCAAATCCCAGATATGAGGCTACAATCTTAAATGCTAGAATTAGAAAAGCCTTTGTAAATAATAATACAAAAGTAATCTCATTAAATGATTCAGGTGATCTAACTTATCCTTATAACAATTTAGATGGTCAAACCCAAACCATAAAAACTATTTTTGAAGGGTCTGAAGAAATATCTAAAGAAATTATTAGCGCAATTAAGCCAATGATTATAATTGGTGAGTCTTTACTAAAGTTAAATTCTGCAGAACACTTATTTAATTTAATTAAAAATTTTTTGAAGAAAAATAATAAATTCACAGAGGATTGGAACCCACTAAATATTTTATCTTGCGATGCTGCAACAGTAGGTAATTTTGATCTAGGAATATTAAATAGTGAAAAAAATTTATTAGAAGAATTAAAATCAAATAAATTTGAAATTGTTTATTTAGTTGGGCAAGATAATTTAGAGTTTAATAAAAAAGATGAATTTGTAATTTATCAAGGGAGTCATGGGGATAAGGGAGCAGAAATTGCAGATATAATTTTACCAGGATCAGCTTATACAGAACAAGATGGTTATTTTACAAACCTAGAAGGAAAAATACAAAAAGCATTTAAAGCATCTTACCCCCCAGGAGAAGCCAAAGAAGATTGGCAAATTATAAATGAATTAGCAGAAGTCATGAATAATCGTAAATTATTTAATGATAAAGAGGAATTAGAAAGTAGCATGTTTAATTATATAAAACTTCAACAAGAAAAACAAACTGATGAAAATAAAGTACAAACTATTTCAGATTTTGTGAATGAAAAATTAAATATTCAAATAAAGGATTATTATTTCTCTAATGTTATCGCCAGATCCTCAAAAACTATGATTGAATGTAACAACTCTAAATTAAATATCAAATCAACAGGAACTGAGGGATAGATGGAATATTTAGGTATATTTTTCGATCAAGTTTATAGAATTCTTTTTTTATTAGTTCCAGTTTTAGTATCTGTTGCAATGGTAGTTTGGCTTGATAGGAGAGTTTGGGCTTTTGTTCAAAAAAGACAAGGACCAAATGTGGTTGGACCGTTTGGTCTTTTACAAACTATTGCTGACGCATTAAAGTATATTTTTAAAGAAATTATAATCCCATCAAGCTCAAATAAAGTAATTTTTATTCTTGCACCAATTGTAACAATGACACTAGCTTTAATTGCTTGGGCAGTAATTCCATTTAGTGCAACGCAAGTGTTAGCTGATATAAATGTTGGTATTCTTTATTTATTTGCTGTTTCATCTTTAGGTGTTTATGGAATTATAATGGGTGGATGGGCTTCAAATTCTAAATATCCTTTCTTAGGAGCAATTAGATCTGCAGCCCAAATGGTATCCTATGAAGTATCTATAGGAGTGATAATTATTAATGTTCTTCTGTGTGTAGGATCACTTAATTTAAATGATATCGTTATAGCTCAAAAAAACTTATGGTTTGTTATCCCGTTATTCCCAATGTTTGTTATTTTTTTTATTTCTGCATTAGCTGAAACTAATAGACCACCATTTGATCTTCCAGAAGCAGAAGCAGAATTGGTCGCTGGTTATCAAACAGAATATTCTGGAATGATGTATGCAATGTTCTGGCTTGGTGAATATGCAAACATTCTTTTAATGTGTGCAATGGGTGCGATTTTATTTTTGGGTGGATGGCTATCTCCACTTGAAATATATCCTTTTACATTGGTGCCTGGCCCTTTATGGTTAGTATTAAAGATATTGCTTTTATTTTTGTTGTTTGCTTTAGTTAAAGCAATTGTTCCAAGATATAGATACGACCAACTAATGAAATTAGGCTGGAAAGTATTCTTACCTTTATCATTAATATGGGTAGTATTAACTGCTAGTTATTTATTTTATTTTAATCTTCTACCGGTAAATTAATTATGAAAATATCAAGATTTTTTAAAACCATATTTATGGCAGACTTTGCAAGTGGTCTATACATGGCTGTGAAAGAAGTTTTTAAATCAAAAAAAACAATAAATTATCCATTTGAAAAAGGTAAGATAAGTCCTCGTTTTAGAGGAGAGCATGCATTAAGAAGATATCCAAATGGCGAAGAGAGATGTATTGCATGTAAATTATGTGAAGCTGTGTGTCCAGCTCAGGCAATAACGATTGAATCAACTCAAAGAGAAGATGGAAGTAGAAAAACAACCCGTTATGACATTGATATGATGAAATGTATTTATTGTGGATTATGCGAAGAGTCTTGCCCTGTAGATGCTATAGTTCAAGGTCCAAACTTTGAATTTTCCACTGAAACAAGAGAAGAACTTTATTACACAAAGGAAAAACTGCTAGATAACGGTGATAGATGGGAAAATATTTTAGAGGCCAATATTAAAGCCGACAGTTCTCATAGATAAAAATGATCGCACACTCCATTTTCTTTTATACTTTTTCAATCATAGCTATTGTCTCTGCAATAATGGTTACTGCTTCCAAAAATACAGTTCACTCTGTTTTTTTTTTAATCCTAGATTTTATAAGTATTTCATGTCTTTTTATTATGATTGGGGCAGAGTTTTTAGGGATGATTATGCTTATTGTTTATGTAGGAGCTGTAGCGGTTTTATTTTTGTTTGTTGTAATGATGTTAAATGTTGCTCAACAAAAAAATCAATGGTTTTCATCAGAAGAAAGTTCAAAACATATTCCTGTAGGTCTAATAATTAGCACTCTTATATTTGTTGAATTAATAATTGTTATTGGTGGTTGGAAATATAAGCCAGATTTGTTTGACATAAATAATTCAATTGAAATTAATAACGTCAGTAATACCCATTCTTTAGGACAAGTGCTATATACTGATTATATCCATATCTTTCAAATTAGTGGCATGATTTTATTAGTTGCTATGATTGGGGCAATTGTTCTTACCTTTAGAAAAAGAGTGGGTGTAAAAACACAAAGCTATATAAAGCAAATTTCAAGAGAGAGATCTGATGGTGTGAGTGTATTAAAAGTCGAGTCTAATAAAGGAGTTAAGATTGATGACTGAAATAGGCTTGGGGCATTACTTAACATTAGGAGCAATCATATTTTCAATTGGAATTATTGGTATATTTTTAAATAGAAAAAATATTATCGTTATATTAATGAGTATCGAGTTGATATTATTAGCTGTTAATATTAATCTAGTTTCTTTTTCAATTTTTCTGGGAGACTTAACTGGTCAGGTTTTCACATTATTTATTTTAACAGTAGCTGCAGCTGAAGCCGCAATAGGTCTCGCAATTATTGTAGTTTATTATAGAAATTCAGGAACTATTAGAGTTGAGCATATAGATGAGCTGAAAGGATAAGAATGGAACTTTCAATTATATTTCTTCCATTAATCGCAGCAATAATATCTGGCTTCTTTGGAAAATATATTGGGGATAGAAATTCTGAAATAGTCACAAGTGCTTTGGTTTCAATTTCAGCATTACTATCTATTTCTGTTTTATATCAAGTAATTGTAAATCAATATGAAGAAAATATAGTTATTGCAACATGGATCAACTCAGGGTCTTTGGATGTAAACTGGTCTATGTTAATTGATCCTTTGTCAGCTGTAATGTTGGTTGTAGTTACCTCTGTATCTTCCTTGGTTCATATTTATTCAATTGGATATATGTCTCACGATCCTCATAAACCAAGATTTATGGCGTATTTATCTCTATTTACATTTGCAATGTTAATGCTTGTAACCTCAGATAATTTTGTTCAATTATTTTTTGGTTGGGAGGGAGTAGGTTTATGTTCATATTTCCTAATAGGTTTTTGGTTTAAAAAAGAAAGCGCTAATGCTGCTGCAATAAAGGCATTTGTTGTGAATAGAGTTGGAGACTTTGGTTTTGCTTTAGGAATTTTTCTAATATTTTATTTATTTGGCACAGTAAATTACTCTGAAGTATTTCAACAAATACCAACAGTAGTTGATAAAAATCTATTTTTTTTAGGGTTTGAATTAAAGGCAATCGATTTAATTTGCTTACTTCTATTTATTGGGGCAATGGGTAAGTCAGCTCAAATTTTATTACATACCTGGTTACCTGACGCTATGGAAGGCCCGACTCCAGTTTCAGCTTTAATCCATGCAGCTACAATGGTAACAGCAGGAGTCTTTTTAGTAGTGAGATGTTCTCCTATTTATGAATACTCACCCTTGATACTTAATTTAATAACTATTGTTGGCATGACAACAGCCTTCTTTGCAGCAACAGTAGCCTTAGTCCAAACTGATATAAAAAAAATTATTGCATATTCAACATGTAGCCAATTAGGATACATGTTTTTTGCAGCCGGGGTTGGTGCTTATAACGTTGCGATGTTCCATTTGTTTACTCATGCTTTTTTTAAAGCATTACTATTCTTAGGTTCCGGTTCTGTTATTCATGCTTTTAAAGACGAGCAAGATATAAATAAAATGGGAGGAGTTTGGAAAAAACTACCATACACCTATGCACTAATGATCATTGGAACACTAGCATTGACAGGTTTTCCTTTCTTGTCAGGTTTTTATTCAAAAGATGCAATAATAGAATTTGCTTATCTTAAAGGTAATACCACTGGTTATTATGCAGCTGGTATAGGGATACTAACAGCACTTTTAACATCAATATATTCTTGGAGATTAATATTTAAGACTTTCCATGGAGAATATAACAACAAAGAAATAAAAATAGAGGAAACTCACGAATCACCAATGGTAATGCTTATTCCTTTATTTATTCTTTCGATTGGTGCAATTTTTGCAGGCTTTTTATTTAAAGAACTTTTTATTGGTAGTAGTGGTGAAAATTATTTTTGGGCGGAATCTATAAAGTTTTTAGAACCTTTAAGCACTGATCATCCACCTACATGGTTTTTACTTTTAACACCTTGCTTAGTAACAATATCAATTCCTATTGCTTATTATCTGTTTGTTAAAAACAAAGAAGTTCCAAGTGGAATAGTATCACTGAATAAACCTTTATATAATTTTTTAGTTAACAAATGGTACTTTGATGAATTGTATGAAGTTTTATTCATTAAATCTTCAAAGCGTTTAGGTTTATTTTTGTGGAAATTTTTTGATGGCACAATAATTGATGGATTTGGACCAGATGGAATTTCATCTTTTATAAAAAAATGCTCGATTAAAGCAAATAAATTTCAAAGTGGATTTATTTACCAGTATGCATTTGTAATGCTTGTAGGTTTTTCTGCCTTTTTAACTTTTTTAATTGTAAGATAATGAACTTTCCTATTTTATCATCTCTAATTTTATTACCAATAGTTGGAGCTCTATTTTTATTTTTTACAAAAGATAAAGATGGAAACAATTTAACAGCAAAATATGTTGCTTTATTTACCACAATTGTAAATTTTTTAATTTCAATTTATTTGTGGATATCTTTTGATCAAACAACTTCTTCCTTTCAATTTGTTGAGGAAAGAATTTGGATAAAAGATTTTATTAATTACAAAGTTGGAGTAGATGGAATTTCAATTTTATTTATTTTATTAACAACTTTTATAACACCTCTCTGTATTGTTTCTGTAAATAACACAGTCAAAAATAGATTAAGAGATTTCTTAATTGCAATATTAATTATGGAAAGTTTCATGATTGGAGTTTTCTGTGCTCTTGATTTAGTTGTTTTCTATTTATTTTTTGAAGCTGGATTAATTCCAATGTTTTTAATAATAGGTATTTGGGGAGGTCCAAAAAGAGTTTATTCTGCATTTAAATTTTTTTTATACACTTTGCTAGGATCTGTTTTGATGTTGGTTGCTATAATATCTATTTACTGGATATCAGGTACTACAGATGTAATTGCACTTTACGAACTAGGCATTGATGCAAAATACCAAAATTTATTATGGCTTGCATTCTTTAGTTCTTTTGCTGTTAAAACACCTATGTGGCCAGTTCATACATGGCTACCAGATGCACATGTTGAGGCACCTACAGCAGGATCCGTTCTTTTAGCTGCAATATTACTTAAAATGGCAGGTTATGGTTTTATTAGATTTTCTCTTGGACTGTTTCCCGTGGCGTCAGAAATTTTTACACCATTGGTTTATACTTTAAGTGTGATAGCAATTATATTCACGTCTTTCATAGCTTTAATGCAAGAAGATATGAAAAAACTAATTGCGTATTCATCAGTTGCACACATGGGTTTCGTTACACTTGGAATTTTTACACTGCAACAACAAGGTATAGAAGGAAGTATTATTCAAATGTTAAGCCACGGTCTAGTTTCTGCAGCATTATTCTTATGTGTTGGTGTTGTATATGATAGGATGCACTCAAGACTAATTAAATCATATGGTGGTATAGTCACGATCATACCTAAGTATTCTATTTTATTTATGTTATTTACATTAGCTGCATTAGGTTTACCTGGTACTTTTGGTTTTATAGGTGAATTTTTAATTTTAATGGGGGTTTTCAAAGATAATTTTTTGGTAGCTGTAATTGCAAGTTTTGGAGTAATTTTAGGAGCTGCTTATATGTTGTGGCTTTATAAAAGAGTAGTTTTTGGAAAATTAGTTAACGAAGACTTAAAACAAATGGTAGATTTAAATAAATCTGAGTATTTAATATTAACATGCTTAGCAGTCCCAACACTATTTTTTGGATTTTATCCAGAACCATTATTTAACACCATAGAAGTTTCAGTATCAGATTTAATCAATATGCATAACTTAAATATAGCAAGCAAGTAGTATGCATAATCTTAATTTAGTCTTACCTGAAATATTTATTTCATTATCAGTAATGTTTTTATTGATACTAGGTGTTTTTAAAAAGAATAGTTCACAATTAACTTTTAATCTATCTTTAGTCACAATTTTGGTTGCAATAATTCTTACTGTTAACGAAACTTTTTCAGTTAACAGAATTACGATATTTAACGACAGTATTATTATTGACCGTATGGCTTCACTAATGAAAATTATTACTCTTATAGGTGGTTTTTTGGTTTTAGGAATTTCATCTAATTATTTAAAAACATTTAAAATTTTTAAAATTGAATATCCTATTTTGATATTGAGTTCTTTATTGGGAATGATGATTATGATTAGTTCTAATGATCTGATGGTTTTTTATATGGGTTTAGAATTGCAGTCACTAGCTCTTTATGTTTTGGCAACTTTTAATAGAGACCAACTAAAGTCTTCTGAAGCTGGATTGAAATATTTTGTTCTAAGCGCACTGTCTTCTGGTTTACTATTATACGGTTGTTCATTAATTTATGGTTTTTCTGGATCAACAAATTTTGAGGCAATTGCAAATCAACTTACATCAAATGAATACACTTTAACTTTTGGTATTGTTTTTATATTAGTTGGTTTAGCATTTAAAATTTCTGCAGTACCATTTCATATGTGGGCACCGGATGTTTATGAAGGGTCCCCAACAACAGTAACACTCTTCTTCACAATGGTGCCTAAAATTGCAGCACTTACAGTATTCATAAGATTTTTATATGTTCCATTTTTAAATTTAATAGATCAATGGCAGATGATTATTGTCTTTTTATCTCTAGCTTCCATGATTTTTGGTGCAATTGCAGCAATAGGT
>CACLFK010000015.1 GCA_902606105.1 uncultured Pelagibacteraceae bacterium
TTCTTTAATTTTATTCATAGCTCTATCAACTCCACCATCTGCTTCTAGTTTTCTGTAAAGCAATTCTCCACCTTTACCCATTTTTACACCATCAGCAGCTAAAGCAATTTCTAAGTTTGTTAGAGCACCTTTGTAGATTGCTCTTTTACCTGGAAATTTTTTAGTATTAAAAAAGTCTTTGATAGTTTTTGGTTCTTTACCGCCAAATGCTCTTGTATCAAAAGCATAATTCCAAGAATACAGAATATTTCCTACTGCACACTCACTTGGCATTGGAGCGAAAAAGTCCTCACTTGCAGGAGTCCCGTCTGGAGCTGCTGGGAAGTCTTTGTCAAAATCAAACTTAACAAATATTCCTTCATCACAACCATTAATAGTATCAAATGCAAATACATCAATAATATCCCAAGTTATAGCACCTGCTTCTTTTTGTGCTTTAATTTCAGATAGTCCACCAGAATAGTCAACCCAGTTGATATCAACACCAAGTTTCTTAGCTGTTGGATCACCATACCCTTGTTTTTGAGAATCCGTATACGCTCCACCCCAAGATGCTACAGTAACAGCAAAGGCTGAAGAAGTTACAGATACAACAAATGAAAGAGCAAGTAACAATTTACTTAATTTTCTCATTATTCCTCCGTTTAAACGTTTAATATAAATTAATTTATATAACTAAATTACACCAAAATGGTAATTAAGAGTCAACAGCTTAAACTGAACCGTTCTGATAGATAAAGCTGAATGATGAGTTGTTTATTTTGGGTCTAATGCTCTTGCATCATAACTATTCCATCCGATTTTAATTTCCTGGCTCACTTTAAGCTCTAAATTGGATGTACTATTTGGCACTTTTAAAATAAATTCTGGATTACCTAATAAATTTACTCGAACTCTTGTGTGATCTCCATGATAAATTACCTCTTCTATCTTACCACTAAAGATATTATCCATTTTTTCATTAGGTTCTATTAAAGCTCTTTCTGGTCTAAGAGATACAGTTGTTTTTTCTCCTTTAGATTTTACAGAAATAGCATTAGATAATATTTCTGCATTTGATAATTTAACTTTACATTTGCCCCCTGAGATATCTGATACTACTCCATTAAATGTATTATTTTCACCTATAAATTCTGCTACAAATGAATTTACTGGTTTTTCATATAGTTCAGCTGGACTTGATAGCTGTTGAACTTTACCATCATTAAAAACTGCAATTCTATTAGACATTGTTAATGCTTCACTTTGATCGTGAGTAACATAAACTACAGTCACTCCAATACTTTCATGAATATGTTTGATTTCATATTGCATACTCTCCCTTAAATTTTTATCTAGAGCGCCTAAGGGTTCATCCATCAAAACTACTGCTGGATCAAAAACTAAAGCTCTAGCTACGGCTACCCTTTGTTGTTGACCTCCTGAAAGTTGTCCTGGCATTCTTGTTTCGAATCCGTTTAGTGAAACCATTGATAATGCTTTATCAACTTTTTTATCAATTTCATCCTTTTCGATTTTTCTTACTCTTAATGGGAAAGCCAAATTTTCATAAACTGTCATATGTGGAAAAAGTGCATAATTTTGGAATACCATTCCTATTCCTCTTTTGTGAGGTGGAATATTAGATATTATATTTCCATCTAATAAAATTTCTCCATTTGTGGGAGTTTCAAATCCTGCTAGCATCATTAAGCATGTAGTTTTGCCTGAACCAGAGGGGCCAAGCATGGTAATAAATTCACCCTCCGCAATGTCTAGTTGCAGATCCTTAACAACTAAAACTTTACCATCATAACTTTTATCAACTTTATTAAATTTAACGAATTCTGGATTTTTAGACATAAAATTAAATATAAAACATTTGTATCGATATATTACAATAGCTAATTAGTTCTTAATATGAAGCTCTTTTGGAAAATTACAAAATAATTCTGATCCATTCTCGGTCACTCTAATTGCTTCTGAAGCTTCAACACCCCAATCTCCGAATTGCATAACAGCAATCATGTGGAAACAAACATTAGGTTCTAGGACTGTCATATCCCCTTTATATATATTAAGAGTATGCTCACCCCAGTCAGGGGGATAACCAATGCCAATTGAATAACCAGTTCTTGATTTTTTTTCTATTCCATATTTATCTAAAATTTTCCAAAACTCTTGAGCTACATCGTCAGCAGTATTACCTGGTTTAATTGCCTTAATGCCTGCATTTAAAGCTTCAATAGTTTTATTCATTGTATCAATTTTTAATTGATTGGGTTTCCCAAGGAGCACAGTTCTTGCCATTGGCGCGTGATATCTATTATAAACACCAGAGAGTTCTATAATTGTAGCCTCCCCTTCAACAAATATATCCTGAGTTGCGGTTAAATGAGATGCAGAAGTCCCTTTACCTGTAGGCAACAATGTTGCAATACTTGAGTATTCACCTCCAAATTCCTCAGTTCCACGAAATAATGTTTTTTGTATTTCGCCTACAGCATCACATTGCCTAACTCCTGGATTGATGACATTCATTGCAGTCCTCATTCCTTTTTCTGAAATTCTTGCAGCAGATTTCATGTAACTAATTTCTGAGTCCGATTTAACTAATCTTGCCCAATTTACTAATCGATCGCAATCCTTTAGTTTCGCATTTGGTAAACCTTGTTTGATTTTCTCGTAACAATAAGCGGTAAAATAATGAGCATCCATTTCTAAACCAATTGATAATTTATCCCACTTTTTCTCTTTAATTATATCAACTAATCGATCATAAGGATGACTTGGCCAGGTATGTATATACTCTTCGTCATATACCAGTATATTTTCGTTCTTTAAACACGTTTTTATATATGCTCCACCTGCATCTTGAGCTCTTACAAAACACAAAGGCTCTTCTGCATTTACATGAACAATGGCACATTGGGCATAATAAAATGACCAGGCATCATAACCTGTTAAGTAATTTAAATTATTTGTATCATGCGAAATTAAAAGCTCGATGCCTTTTTCTTGCATCAATTTTTGAACCTTTTTTAGTCTTTGTTGATACTCGTCTTTAGTAAAAATCATTAATTGGCATGGAATAATTTTCCAAATCCTTTTACTGAATTATTTTTGTTTATTTTAACAAGTGTATCCCAAATTAAAGCCTGATTACTTGATAATACAGTAGTATTTAATTTATTTTCTAATTTGTCTATGATGGGTAAAACTGGCAAAGCTGTGCAAGAGACGAATAAAGCATCTGCACCATTTAAATCAATTTTAGATAATACATCATATAAATAATTCTGATCAACTTTTCCAATATCATAATCTGCTTCAATATCAAAGTATGAATTGGAGGTAACTGCAAAACCTTCACTTTTAAAATATTTTAGAACCTCGTCGTTAAGTATTTTACTGTAGGGGGTGAAAATAGAAATTTTATTAATTTTCATTTTTTTTAAGTGCTTTAATTGCAGCAGTACTAGGTGTTGTAACATCTGCCATTGGTTTGGCTGCTTTTACTTTTTGTTCAATAGAATTATATCCAACTGCAATAGTACCAGATGTGCATCCATAAACTACACAGTCAATATCCTGATCTGGTAATATATCCTTCGTAACCTCCGTTACTTTATTTGACATTTTTATCAAATTTTCTTTTGTTAGGGGATTATAACATTCAATACGATTTACAAAAAAATCGATATCGCGATCTTTAATTATATTAATAAAATCCCTTTCAATCATAAAATCACTTGCAAGCGCAATAAGACCAATTCTTGGATTTGATTTGCTAATATATTTTGGCTCTATTTTTGTTGAATTCATATTTTAAACAGTGAATATATCACAAGTTCTTTAATAATCATTAATATTAAAAAATAACGACATGAATTTAAAAGATACCTTTATTGCATCTTTAGTTCCAATATTTTTAGGGTTTGGTTTTGTAATAGCAAAACCTGCTTTTGAGTCTTTTCCACCAATTTTATTAATGGGTATAAGGTTCTCATTTGCAGCATTACTTTTAATTTGGTGGTTTCCAATACCTAGAGGCTATTTAAAAAAAATATTTTTTGCATCCCTGATTGCAAATACATTACAATACAGCATCACTTATACTGGATTAAATTACATTGATGCATCTGCTGCTGTTTTATTAGTTCAAACAGAAGTTCCATTTGGTGTAATTTTTGCTTATTTTATGCTTAGAGAAAAACCTTCAATAAGAGCCTTGATAGGAATAGCTATAGCATTTGTTGGGGTTTATATTCTGACTGGATCACCTAACTTAGACGGAAAATTTTTTGGTATAACTCTTACAATTATTGGATCTGCGATTTGGGCATTAGGTCAGGTTATAGTAAAACCTTTGAGTAAAGAAATAAACCCACTTGCACTTGTTGCATGGATTGCTTTATTTTCTGGACCACTTTTGATTACTCTGTCTAGTATAATTGATGGTGATACATTAAAATATTTATCAGAAGCGAAATTTGATCATTGGATAATTGCTTTTTATATAGGATTTATAATGCAGCCAGTTACCTACGGTTGCTTTTATTATGTTTTAAAAAATAATCCACTTTATAAAGTTCTTCCTATTGTAACTATGGGTATTCCACCAACAGGTTTATTGGCAGCAATATTTCTTTTGGGAGAAAAACCAACTCAAGAATTATTTATAGGTGGAGCAATTATTATAGTTGGAGTAATTTTAATTGTATTTACAAAAAATAAAACAGAAGAGGTTGAAAAATGAAAATAGGCTTTATTGGCTTGGGTAATGTTGGGGGCAAACTTGCTAAAAGTTTGATAAGAAATAAATTTGATTTAACTGTTAGAGATCTAGATAAAAATTTAATGAGTTCATTTAAAGATCAAGGAGCTAAACTTGTAAATTCCCCTAAAGAATTAGCAGAGGAAGTTGACTTAATTATTACCTGTCTTCCATCTCCAAAAATTTGTGCAGAAGTTATGGAAGGAGAAAATGGTATTTTAAATGGTATTTCAGAAAATAAAATTTGGCTTGAAATGAGTACAACAGATAAAGCTGAAATAAAAAGAATTGGTCAAAAAGTAATTGCAAAAAAAGCTATACCCTTAGATGGTCCTGTGAGTGGTGGTTGTCATAGAGCGGCTACAGGAAATATTGCAATTTTTGTTGGGGGCGACAGGAGAGCTTTTGATAAAATTTTACCTGTACTGACAGTTATGGGAAGAAAGGTGCTACATACTGGAGGTCTTGGAAGTGCGAGTGTCCTAAAAGTTATTACGAATTATTTAGCATCTGTTCATCTAGTTGCCCTTGGTGAAGCATGGACTGTAGCAAAAAAATCTAACTTAGATCTTGCAAAAGCATACAAAGGAATTGCTATTTCATCAGGTAACTCTTTTGTTCATGAAACAGAAAGTCAAGTAATACTAAATGGCTCATACAATATTAATTTTACGATGGATTTAGTTTTAAAAGATACAGGACTGTTTGATGATTTAGCAAAAAAATTGAATGCTCCTCTAGAAATTTCTCCAAAGATTGTAGAGATATTTAAAGATGGAAAAGTAAAATATGGTTCTCGAGCTTGGTCTTCAATGATAGTAAAAAGAATGGAAGATTTAAACAATATTAATTTTCGAGCCAAAGGATTTCCAGAGGAATTGATTGATTATGAGCCCGAAGAGAAAGGATTTGAAATTTAGTCTTAAATTATGCACGTAATCCACAGAGGTATCGTAAATAAAAAATTTAAAGAAAATTTACTTTCATCATTTAAAAAATCATTTCATTTAGGCTTTGGAATTGAAACCGATATTCATGCTACCAGAGACCAAAAGTTTATTTGTTTTCATGATTTTACTCTTAATAAAATATTTAAAAAAAATTTAAGAATAAAAAACTTAAATTATTCAAGTATTAAAAAAATAAGTATTTTAATGAAAAATCCAATTCCTCTTATAGATGAAGTTTTAGTTGCTTCTAAAAACAAATATCCTCTAATAATTGAGTTAAAACCCACTTTTTCAATTAAATTACTTAAAAAATTAATAAGAAAATGTTCAAAATATTCAAAATGTATTTTTATTTCATTTAATCATAATAATATTTACCGATTAGTTAAAATTAAAAGCAATATAAATGTTGGACTTTCTTTTGCATACAATTCGTCTGTTAAAACAATTATTCAAAAATCTAAAAATCCTAAAATAAAATTTTTGATATTAGATAAAACTTTCTTAAGTAATAAAAAAATTGAAAAATTAAAGATTGATAAATATTTTTATACAATTAAAAAAAAGAGTGACTTTAAAAAATATCACAAAAATAATAACTTAATCTTTGAAAACTTATGAAATTATTTCTTTAAATAATTTAATCTTCCAATAATTTCATCTCTGTCCATGTAATAACCCTGTAAATGTCTGTGGCCTGAATTTGGGTCAAATTCTGTTCTTCCGTGTAATACTCTTCTATTGTTAAAAGAATATATATCGCCTGCTTCTAAACGAAAATTAACTTGAAATTTTTCATCATGTAATAAACTACCAAATCTACGATGAGCTTTATAAACTTTTTCCATTAAATCAGGATGACAATCGAGTACATCCATAGTTGCAATACTAAATCTAATATCATGAAAATCATCATCCTTAGTTAGACTAATTGCAGGAGCATGAAAACCTCTATGAGACTCTTGTGTATAATCCATATCTCTAAATTTTAATGGTACTTTTACTAAAGTATCAAAAATTTCTTTTTCATTATTTTTCAAATATTCACCGACAGCAAATCCATCTACCGCTGAAGAGTCACCTCCACGCGCAGAATTTACTAAGCAATGTAAAAATTGGTAACCCGGTGGTAATTCAAACCAAGGTAAATCCATATGATTTCTAAGAGCATGAGCGGTATAAGCTGAGTTATTTGGCTTTGGTATATTTATTACCTCAAATGGAGTTTTAAAAAATGTTTCTCTAACATGGCTTATTCTATTTAATAGTGGAAAAGCGGATTTTTCTCTTACAGGTGAATTTTTTATAATTGCAATACCCTTGTGATGTAAAAGTTCAAGCCATTTGACCAAACCTTCATCTGTATTTAAAATTTCATCATGATCTATACAAATAGTATGGAAATTATTTTTAAGATCTTTATTCCATAATTTGTATGGAGAAATATATTTAGTTTTATTTTTTAAAGTGTAACAATTATTTCTTAACCATTTTGGGTCATACAGACTAGTGTGATCACCCTCACTCCACTCTACTTGTAAATATCCTGAATTATTAATTTCAAATTTTTTTATATTTAAATTATCTGAAACATTTAAAATATTAAACATTCTGTGCCTAGAATCTTTATCATGAGCTGTTGGACAATTATCTCTAAGCCACATGTAATTAAAAGCGCTCTCTTGACCATCAGTCCACTTAATTTTAAGATCTGATTTTAATTTTTCAATTTTTTCAATTTGCACCATTAATAAATAATTATTTGTTAACAAGTAATTGTCAATGCAATTAAGAGTTGAAATGTATTTTTTCTTTTCTTTGATCTAAGTACTCGTCCTGTTAAAACTATATAAAAATGTCAAAGATTGAAATTAATAACGTATACAAAATTTTTGGAAGTAACCCTAATTCTGTTTTACCACAAGTGAAAGAAGGGGCAACTAAAGATGATATTTTAGAAAATACCGGTCATACAGTGGGTCTTGATAATGTGTCTCTAAAGATTGAAGAAGGTGAGACTTTTGTTTGTATGGGCTTATCTGGTTCAGGAAAATCAACACTAATAAGACATTTAAACAGATTAATTGATCCAACAGATGGAGAAATTTTAATAGAAGGCACGAATGTGATGAACTTAAATAAAGAAAAGTTAATTGAATTTAGGCGTCATAAAATGAGCATGGTATTTCAAAGGTTTGGTTTATTTCCACATAAAACAGTTATTCAAAATGTTGGTTATGGACTTGAAATGCAAGGAAAAACTGAAGAAGAAAGAAATAAAATTTCTATGGAGAAAATTAATGCAGTTGGTTTAAGTGGTTTTGAAAACCAATATCCAGCTCAATTATCAGGAGGTATGCAGCAGCGTGTTGGTTTAGCAAGAGCTTTAGCAACTGATACTGATATCATGTTGATGGATGAAGCATTCAGTGCTTTAGATCCATTAATTAGGAGTGACATGCAGAAACAATTGATAGATCTTCAATCAGAATTAAAAAAAACTATAGTTTTTATAACTCATGACCTTGATGAATCTTTGAGACTAGGTGACCACATTGGAATATTAAATGCAGGAAAGTTAGTTCAAGTCGGAACACCTGAAGAAATTATCATGAAACCTGCAGATGACTATGTAAAAGCATTTGTAAAAGATGTTAATAGAGCAAAAGTAATTAAAGCTAAGATTATAATGAAAAAACCAAATGAAGTAGACAATATTGATAAATCTAATGTTATCAAAGTACACGAAGATCAATTTATTGAGGAATTTTTACCTCAAATAGTTTGCTCCAATGCAAATTGTGAAGTGGTTGATAAGACTGGAAACATAAAAGGTTATATCACTAACCAAGAATTACAGTCTTCATTGACAAGGTCGTAAACTAAAAAAATAATTTAATATTATAAAGAATTTTTTTTTGATATAGGTGCAAAATGCACGCTAACAACAATTCAAAAGGTATTGTTCTGATTATTATTGCAATGACCTTGTTCGCAATGCAGGACTCGCTTATAAAATTTATATTTGAAAAAGCATCTCTCTATGAAATTTTTTTTGGAAGATATTTTGTAGCTGCACTTTTATTATTTTGTTTCATTAAATATAAAAATGAGAAAGTTTCTCTCAAAACATACTACCCCGTATTAACTTTTGTAAGAGTAATATTACATTTTTTGGCTTTTTCAGCATTTTTTATTTCTTTAACTTATATGCCACTAGCGACAGCAAATGCATTATTTTTCTCATGTCCATTTTTTGTATCAATATTTGCAAAATTTTTTTTAAAAGAATTTATAGGTATAAGAAGATGGTCAGCCATAGCATTTGGATTTATGGGTGTTTACATAGTTCTAAATCCAAATTTTGAAAATTTTGAATATAGAAATTTGCTTCCTGTTTTATGTGCTTTTTGTTACGCCGCTTCAATGACAATAACGAAATATACATCTGATAAAGATGGAGTTTATACTCAATTATTTTACTTTTATCTTATTGCTATAGTACTTTGTGTTCTGATTTATATTTTCATGGGAAATGGACAATTAAATAATCCTAATTTTGATCCAACTACACAATTTATATTTAGAGAATGGTTTTCTAAAATCGAATATACTTGGAAATTTATACTGTTCTTTGGTTTTGCTGCATCAATAGCATTTGTTTGTATATTTTCTGCTTATATTGTGGCTTCTCCATCTGTTGTGTCTTTATTTGAATATTCCTTAATAATTATGTCGATGATACCAGGATACTTTTTATTTAATGAAATTCCATCTTTAAGAACTTTTTTGGGAGTCGCATGTATTATAGCAGCAGGTATTTATATCTACGTAAGAGAAAAAGCTAGGGATCAATATATTGCAACTGAAACTCCTGTAAGAAGATGATTAAAAATTTTATACCCACTATTAATATCTCTAGTATTATTAAAAAAAACCAAGATAAAAAAAATATATATATAACAATAAAGAAAATTGAAAAAGCATGTATTGATGTTGGTTTTTTTCAAATTATAGGACACGGAATAGATCAAAAACAAATTAAAAGTATTTGTAAAGTAGGAAATAAATTTTTTAACTTATCTAATAAAAGTAAAAAAAAATTATCACCTAAAAAATGGAATAGTTTAAATAAGAATATTTATAGAGGGTATTTTCCTAATGATGTTAACGGTAAAGAAGGTCTAGACTTAGGTGATCTTCAGGTAACAAAAAATTATTCTAATAAATTAAAAAATCCTTATATAGAATATCTTAATTTAAAAAAATGTTTCGATAAAAATTCAATAAAAATGATAGAAAAGTATTATACAAATGTTTTTTCACTTAGTGAAGAATTGTTTAAAAGTATAATTAAACTTTATAAAAAAAATCCTAATAATTCTAAAATTGCATTCTCAAGACAAAAAACGTTAAGTACATTAAGATTTAATTTCTATCCAAATCAAACAAAGCCTGTTGAAATTTCAAAACAAGATGGCGTTTATTTAGGATGTGAAACTCATGTGGATAGTGGAATTTTTACAGTTTTATATCAAGATAAAAAAGGTGGGCTACAAGTTCAAAATCGAAAGACAAAAAAATGGTACGATGTACCATTCAATAAAAACGCTCTTGTTGTAAATACAGGAAGAGCACTAGAGTACTTGACTAAAGGAAAGTTTAAAGCCACTAACCATAGGGTACTTTGGAACAAGTCTAAAAGGATGTCGATTCCTTTCTTTTTTGAACCTTCTTATGATTTTATAATGAGTCACTCTTTTTTTAAGGATAAAAAACTGAGAAATAATGGTCAGATCTATGAGAATTTTTTAAATAAATCCTTAAAAAAATTTATTGAATATCAACGATAGTAATAATAAGGTCAGCATATAAAGCGATACATAACTCGTCGTTAAATTCATTGATTTACGAAAGTGGGATCGGTCGTCTTTAAATTGAAATTTAAAGGAGGCTTTATGAAATTTGGCTATTTTTGTAATACAACTAATTGGACCCACAAACCTTACGACAAACTTTTAGACGAAACTAGAGAGATCACAGAGTATTGCGATAAATCTAAATGGAATTCTATTTGGTATACCGAACATCATTTTAATCATGAAGGTATGGAATCTTTAACAAACCCATTGATGATGGGTGTAGATGCTGCCGCAAGAACAAAAGATATTCGAATAGGACAAGCTTGTAACGTAATTACTTTTCACAACCCAATAAGAATGGCTGAAGACATAGCTTTATTAGATCAGTTATCTAAAGGAAGAGTAGAAATAGGAATTGGAAGAGGAATTTATGGGCGAGAAGCCATAAATTTAAATAAAGAAGCCGATATGAAGGATCAAGCAAAAAATTTTAGACTGTTTGAAGAAACGTTAACTATTTTAAAAAAAGCATGGAAAGAAAAATTTTTCAACCATAAGGGTGAATTTTATACATATCCAGCACCAGATTATGTTTGGCAACACGATATGAGTCCACCAAATAAAGATTTGGTAAATCTAGAAACAAATGTCATGGAAAATATAAGTGTTCTTCCTAAACCTTATCAAAAACCTTATCCAGCAATTCATCAAGTTGTAGACGGAATAAGGTCTATCGAATGGGCAGCTAAACAAGGATTGAATATTATTATGTGGATACCGACTGTTAAGGCCTTAAAAATAAAATTTGAGGCATTTAAAAATGCAAAATCAGAAGCTGAAAAAAGAAATGTACCAATGGGTGAAGGTATTTCTTTAGTTAGAGATATGTTTATTGCTGATACAATGGAAGAAGCCAAAGAGAAAGCAGGTGAGCATATGGTCAATTATATGAGGTGGGTTTGTCATTGGAGAGGTTTGGGAAATCATATGGATCCAGGTGAAGAGCTTCCAGAAACAAAAGGTAAATTAGATTTGTTAAATTATGAATTTTTGCACAAGAGAAACATGCTTTTTGGAACACCAGAATATGTGATTGATAAAATTCATGAATTAAAATCAGAATTAAACTTACAAAATTTACAAGTTTGGTCGAACTTTCCAGGGATTAAACATGAGGATTGTATGAAAAGTATCAAATTATTTACTGAGAAAGTAATGCCTCATTTTAAAAAAGATTTTGACACTGAAGTAAAAAAAGTTTCTTGATAAAAAAAAGAAAAAAAATAAGTGGTGGTCAAGCCGCGGTTCAATCTTTAAAAAAAGAAAAAGTAAAACAGGTCTTTGGACTTATTGGTTCTGCAACAATGGAAATGTTTGATGCTCTTTATCATGAGAAAAGCATTAAATTTATTGGAGTAAGAGATGAAAGAACAGGCACTCATATGGCAGATGGTTATGCTAGAGCTTCTAACAAACCGGGAGTAATTTTAGCAGGACAAAATGGTCCTGGAGCAACAAATTTAGTTACAGGTATTGCTCAAGCAAAAGCAGCTTTTTCGCCAGTAGTTGCAATTGCTGGATCATTCTCAACCAAGGATAAAATGGAAGATGCATTTCAAGGTCTTGATCAACAATCACTATTTACACCTATTACCAAAAAAACTTGGACAGTAAAAAATTCTAAGATAATTCCAAATGTAATTGGAGATGCCTTCAATCTTGCGATGAAACCAAGAAGAGGACCTGTATGTATAAACCTGCCTAGAAATATACTGGCAGCAACTAATAATTATAATATTAATTATAAAAAAACTTCATTTGAAAATGAGAGTAAAGTTAAAGGCAAACAAGAAAAAATTAAAAGAGCAGCCAAAATAATTCAAGGATCCAAGAAATCAGTAATAATAGTAGGTGCTGGGATTAAATATACTTCTAAATATAAGGAAGTAATAAAGCTTTCCGAAATGCTGAATATTCCAATTGTAACAGCAGCAGGACATGGTGATGCAATTCCATATAATTATAAACTGAATGCAGGACAAATGGGTCCAAGAGGAAATCCTGTTGCATCAAGATTAGTAAAAGAAGCTGATGTTATTTTGGCAATCGGAACTCGTTTGGGCTTTAATTCAACTTTTTACTCTTATGAAAACATCAATAAAAAAGCAAAAATTATTCAGATTGAGTTAGAAAAAAAAATGCTTGGAAAATATTTTCCAATTGTACTGGGAATTAATGCTGATGCAGCAACTGCCACAAAGCAATTATTTGAGGAAATAAAAAGACAAAAACTTAAATTAGATATAAAAAATTGGACTAATTCCTATCTTAAAGAAAGAAAACAATTTTTAATTAATAGAGATAAAGATAATTTGGGCAAAAATTTCCCCATACAACCTAAAGGCTTATTTAAAGAATTAAGGAGAGCGCTCCCAAAAAATAGTGCAATAACTTTAGACGCTGGAACATTGTGTCTTCAGGCAACTGATGCATTAGAATATTATGAACCTCCATCACTATTTACTCCATTAGATTTTGGATTGGTTGGATTTTCGTTTGCATGTGGACTTGGTGTTAAAGTTGCAAAACCAAAAAAAACTGTAGTTAGCCTCATGGGTGATGGTGGATTTGGAATGACAATATCAGAACTTAGTACTGCTGTTGAATATGGAATCAATACTACAACAATAGTGATGAATAATCAAAGTTGGGGAGCAGAAAAAGCTTATCAAAAAGATTTTTTCGGTAAAAGATATTTGGGGGCCGACATAAAAAGTCCATCATTTGATAAGGCTGCAGAATTGTACGGTGCAAAAGGATTTAAAGTTAAAAAAATTTCTGAAATAAATGAAGCTGTTAGAGCAGCAATTAAATCGAATAAACCATCTGTCATAGATGTTGATGTAGACCCAAAAGCATTATACAGTTTTAGGCGAGATAGTTTCAAACACAGAATTAAAAAATGAGATTACAATTAAGAAAATTTACAAAATTTGTTGATAAATCTTTTATTGAAGGTGGTAAAGAAGCAAAGGAGCCTGTTTTGATGGTTTCAGTTGCAGCTGTATTTAAAAATCCATGGCATGGACAAGGATTTGTTGAAAATCTCAGACCAACTATTTTAGATCTTGCACCAAAGCTAGGTGATTTACTTGTACCAGAATTGATAAAAGAAATAGGATCACCTGAAAAAATATTAGCATATGGTAAAGCAGGTGTAGTCGGACTGAACGGTGAGATAGAGCATGCTTCAGCTTTTATTCATACTTTAAGGTTTGGAAATAAATTTAGAGATGCAGTTGGTGGAACTTCCTATTTAAGTTTTACAAATATAAGAGGACCTGCTGGATCAAAGATTGCAATTCCTATGATGCATAAAACAGATTCTGGATTAAGACCATATTACCTAACGCATGAATTTACTATTCATGATGCTCCCTTTGATGATGAGGTAGTTATTGCTATTGGTGGGGCATCAAGTGGCAGAGCTCATGCACGAACTGGTGACAGATATCAAGATATGAAAGAAATGGGCATTGAGCCAAAATAATTCTTGATGACAACAGGAACTACTGGTCTAGGAACCTATTACTTATACCATAAAAAAGATCAAGAGGTACCAATAGTATTTATTCATGGTGTAGGTCTAACTCATGAAATTTGGCAGCCTCAACTTGAATTTTTTAATTATCATTCAACTCTTGCTTATGACATTTTAGGTCATGGAAAATCGTCATTAGAAAAAGATGTAATTAGTTTTGATGATTTTTCTCACCAACTTATTGAGCTTTTGAACCATCTTAATATTAAAAAAATCCACCTTGTAGGTTTCTCAATAGGATCTTTAATTGCACGAAATTTTGCATCGAAACATAATGAACGTTTAAATACATTAACTCTTCTTTGTTCTATTTATAAAAGAACTAAGGAACAACAAAAAATTGTTAATCGAAGGTTTGAACAAGCCAAACAAGAATTAAAACTCTCAAAACAAGCCTTGAAAAGGTGGTTTACCGATAAATACTTGGATAATAATCCAAAAATATATGAAAAAATAAGTTCAATTTTGTCTGCCAATAATATGAATAATTTTTTGAAGGTTTACGAGCTATTCGTTAATCATAAAAATGATGAAGATTTTAATAAAATTAAAGCTAGCACGCTAGTAATTACAGGAGAATACGACATTGGCTCAACAGTAAAAATGTCTCAAGAATTGAATAGTTTAATCTCTAAAAGTCAATTAAAGATTATTAAAGATGGAAAACATCTTTGTAGTATTGAGTGTGCTGATGATGTAAATTTAACAATCAAAAATTTTATTGGATCAGATGAGTAAACTAAAACAATATAAAATGTTTATTAATGGTGAGTGGCTTGACTCTGAAAGTAAAAAAACCTTTGAAACTCTAAATCCAGAACATAATGAGCCTTGGGCTGTTGTTCCTGAGGCGAGTGATAAAGATGTTGATAAAGCAGTTAAAGCTGCTCAAAAAGCTTTTGAGGGAGAATGGCCAAAGCTACTTCCTAGAGAAAGAGCTAAATTTTTAAGAGCTATCGGAAATCAATTAAGAGAGAATGCAGAAATGCTAGGTGAAGTAGAAACTATTGATACTGGAAAACTCTTCAGAGAAACAAAAAAACAAGCAGTTTATATTGCTGAGTACTATGATTACTATGCTGGTTTGGCAGATAAAGTTGAGGGTACAGTTTTGCCAATTGATAAACCAAATGTTCAAGCAATAACAACAAGAATACCTATAGGTGTTGTAGCTGCAATTATTCCTTGGAATTCACAAATGTTCTTAACTGCTACAAAAATAGCCCCAGCTTTAGCTATGGGGAATACAGTTGTAATAAAATCCTCAGAACTTGCTCCTGCCGTTTTGTTTGAATTTGCAAAATTAATTGAAAAAACCGGTATCCCTAAAGGTGTTGTAAATGTAATTACAGGATTTGGAGATCCTTGCGGTAAAAGTTTAACTTCTCACAACCTGGTTGAAAAAGTGGCTTTTACAGGTGGTCCTGAAACAGCTAGACATATAATTAGAAACTCTGCAGAAAATTTATCTGAAGTAAGTTTAGAATTAGGTGGGAAAAGTCCAGTTGCAGTGTTTGATGATGCAGAGCAAGAAAACGCAATAAATGGTATTACAGCAGGAATATTTGGTGCTAGTGGGCAAAGTTGTATAGCAGGATCAAGACTTTATTTACAAAAAGGAATTTATGACGAATTTTTGGATAAGCTTTCAAATCGTGCATCAAAAATCAAAATTGGAGCACCGATGGATCCTGAAACAGAAATGGGTCCTTTAAGTAATTTTAAACAATTAGAAGTAATAGAAAAAAATATTAAAGATACAATTGATCAAGGTGGAAAAATTAAGTGTGGAGGTGAAAGACATTCCTTTTCAAACAAAGGTTATTACTTTCCTCCGACTATAATAGAATGTGATAATCATAATCTTCCCTCTGCAGAAAATGAATTATTTGGACCTGTATTATCAGTAATGAAATTTGATACAGAGGATGAGGTAATTAATAAAATGAACGATAATCAATATGGTTTATCCTCAGGTGTTTATACAAGTAATTTATCAAGAGGGATGAGAGTTTCGAAAGCAGTTAGAGCCGGAATTACTTTTGTTAATACTTATAGATTAATATCACCCTCGGCTCCATTTGGAGGTATTAAAGATAGTGGATATGGAAAAGAAGCAGGAATAGATGCTATTAAAGATTATACAAGAGTAAAAACAACTTGGTTCTATACATCTGATGAACCTTCTCTAGATCCATTCTCAATTAGATAATTATCATCATCAATTAACTGTCTAAAATAGGATAATTTTGTCATTGAATATTAAATATATTCATACTTAAATCTGCTTTTTATAAATTGTTAACAATATAGAGGAAGATAATGAGAAAACTATTTATCGCTGTATTTATGTTTGTATCAAGCTTTGGTTCAAATGTAATGGCAGACGGACATTCGATTAAAATGGGGATTATTTTAGGATTTACTGGTCCTATTGAATCACTTACACCTGCTATGGCAGCATCTGCAGAGCTTGCTTTTAAAGAAGCTTCTGATTCGGGTTCGCTATTAGGTGGAAAAAAAATTGAACCAGTAAGAGCAGACTCAACTTGTGTTGACTCAGCAGCAGCGACAGCAGCAGCTGAAGGAATTATTTCACAAGGTGTAGCAGCTATTATGGGAGCTGATTGTTCAGGTGTAACTGGTGCTATTGCATCAAACGTTGCTGTACCAAATGGTGTAGTAATGATTTCACCTTCAGCAACATCTCCAGGATTAACAACTTTAGATGACAATGGATATTTCTTTAGAACCGCTCCATCTGATGCTAGAGGTGGTCAAATTCTTGCAGATATTACAAAGGATAGAAAAGTTAAAAGTGTAGCTATTACTTATACTAACAATGATTATGGAAAAGGCTTAGCTGACGTATACGAAGCAGCTGTTAAAGCTCATGGCATTAAAGTAACAACAGTAACTGCACACGAAGATGGTAAAGCTGACTATTCATCAGAAGTTGCAACACTTGCCTCAGCTGGTGGTGATGCTGTAGCTGTAATTGGATATCTTGACCAAGGTGGAAAAGGAATTATCCAAGCTTCTTTAGATTCTGGTGCATTTGATAAATTTATTTTATCAGATGGTATGATTGGTCAATCTTTGGTTGATGCATTTGGAAAAGATTTAAGTAAATCTTTTGGATCTATGCCAGGTTCTACTGGAAAAGGTGCTAATGTTTTTGCTGATGTTGCAAAAGCAAGTGGTATAGACTCTTCTGGACCGTACACAGGTGAATCATACGATGCAGCAGCTTTAATCGTTTTAGCTATGCAAGCTGGAAATTCAGCTGACAGAGGTTCTATTGCAAAAAATGTGATGGACGTAGCTAATGCACCCGGTACTAAAATTTATCCAGGTGAGCTAAAAAAAGGTTTAGATTTACTAGCTAAAGGTAAAAAGATTAACTACGAAGGTGCAACCGGAGTAGCATTTACTGCAGTTGGTGAAGCTGAAGGTTCTTTTTTAGAGCAAGAAGTAAAAGGTGGAAAATTTAAAACAAAAAAACAAAGATAATTATAATAATAAAAAACCCTAGTAATTTTTTTTACTAGGGTTTTTTTTTTAAGTAATCTGCTCTCATAGTCGAAAAAATTATAATAATTAAAAAAAATAAACAAATTAAATTCATAGTTTTCCAGCTAGTTAAGCTCAAGAATAAACCAGCTGATAAACTAGCTATAGCTTGAATTGAATATACTATTAAATCGTTAAAACCCTGCGCTTTAAACTTTTCCTCTTCCCGATAACATAAAACAAGTAAACTTGTCCCAGATATGAATAAAAAATTCCATCCTAATCCTAAAAAAATTAAAGCGATTAAATAATTATTAAAACTTTGTTCAAATAAACTGGTAAAAATTGTAATTAAAAATAATAAAACACCACTATACATAATTTTACTGTGACCAAACCTTTTAATTAAATTTCCTGTAACCAAAGATGGTAAAAACATTGCTAAAATATGAAATTGAATTACCAAACTTGTTTTGGATAAAGTTATTTTTTCCATTACATGCATACTTATTGGGGTTGCTGTCATTAAAAAACTCATCACAGCATAAGCAAATCCAGATGCTATAAGTGCCTGTAAAAATCTGGGCTGAGAAATAAGCTTTAAATAACTCCTGCCACGTTTGTTTTGAATTTTTGATTGTCTTATTGGTTCTTTATAAAAAAGTAGAAAAATTGTTGAGGAGATTGCTAATACTGATAAAGCCAAATAAGAACCTGCGTACAAGTGATCATGAATTATATCTTTAGAAATATTTGCAATATTTGGTCCAATAAACGCAGAGCCAATTCCTGCCAATAATATTATAGAGATTGCCTTTGGTGCATAATCTTTTTCAACAACTTCAACTGCCGCAAATCGATACTGATGGCTGAATGCTATACCTCCACCAATTAAAAAACATCCTAAATTAAATATAAAAAAACTTTCAATTATTATTGAATAGGCCGTTATTAAAGATGCAAGACAAGTTCCAACAGATGCATAAATAAAACCTAATCTACGACCAACAATGCTCATCAATTTTGCAGCAAAAAATGCAAATAACGCGATTCCTATAACTGATACAGCCATTGGTAAAGTTGCTAAAGATTTTGTTGGACTTAAATTGGAACCAATTATACCACTTAAAAAAACTGTAACAGGCGCAGCTGTAAATGCAAAAATCTGGCTAAAAATAAGTAGCCATAGATTTTTATTCATTAAAACATGTACTTGTCTGCCATGTACATAGCCCAAGCAACAGCGGCTCCTAAAATAATATATTTCATAATAAAACTATTTTATTTCTATTTTTTCAGGAAGTATACCCTTAGGTCTATATCTCATTATTAATAATAACCCTAAACCCATCATTAAAAATCTAAAGTAAGGCACACTTTCTATTAAATGAATTTTTAAAGCATGGCTTTCTGACATTCCTGCGGTAAAAAAGTTTATTAAGAACAATGCAATTGGAGCAGCCTCTATCCATAAGAACCAAACTGCAAAACCACCTAAAATTGCTCCAAAATTATTTCCACTTCCACCGACAATAACCATAACCCAAATTAAAAAAGTATATCTCATTGGCCTATAACTTCCTGGAGTAAACAATCCATCTTGAGTAACTAACATCGCTCCTGCAATTCCAACAATTGCTGATCCTAGAATAAAAATTAATAAATGTTGTTTAACAACATTTTTTCCCATAGCGTTTGCTGCTTCTTCATTATCTCTAATAGCTCTCATCATTCTACCCCAGGGAGAGTAAAGTGCTTTTTGTGTAAAAATTAATAAAATAATTACCACTATCAAAAATAATCCCGAGTAACAAAGTTTTACGAATACAGATGAACCTTCTATTACAAGTTGATTTAATTCAGCTTGTCGATCAGAAAAATTAGAAATCAAATTTAATTTCCCAGAATTAAATTTTTCAACTAAACTTATAAACCAATCTGTTGATTGAAGATCTACCTCATAGGGTGCTGGTCTCTTAAGTCCAATTACATTTTTAACACCTCTTGTTAACCAATCTTCGTGTTTGATAATTGCGATAACAATTTCAGATATTAAAAGAGTGGCGATCGCTAAATAATCAGCTCTTAATCCTAGAGCTACTTTCCCAACTATAAATGCCAAACCTCCTGCAAAAAAAGCACCAACTATCCATGAAAAAATGATTGGTAATCCAAATCCACCAAGAAAACCTGTTTTAGCTGGATTTATATCTTCAATCGCTTCAATTCCAGGTTCTGCAGTAAACCTTATTAATATAATTCCTGAAACTATAAGAGCTGCAATGCTATAGTTTCTCACCTTTGACTTTTGAAAGTTTTTTAAAATAAATCGAATAATTAATACCAATGCTATAATAAGCCATAGGCACATCAAGATATCAAAACCTCCTGCACTCCAAGCTTCTTGAACAGGATCAACTGAAATTATAACTGCAGCTAATCCACCTAGTGCTGTATATCCCATAATTCCAAAATTAATTAACCCTGCATAGCCCCACTGAATATTTGCACCCATTGTCATTACAGCAGAGATTAAGCACATGTTAAAAATTGATAGTGCGATATTCCAGGATTGAAAAATACCAACAAGTATAATCAAAACCATCATTATACTGTAAGCAGTGATAACATTTAAATTTTTTCTCACAGAACTTTTCCTTTAAAAATACCTGAAGGTCTATAAAGTAAAACAATTACTAGAATAGAGAATGAAACAGCAAATTTATAATCTGTTGATAAAAGCTGGACTAAACTCTCAGGTTCCATACTTTCAGGCAAGATATACATAAAAAATTTCTTATACGCATAGGTTAGAAATATCTCTGAAAAAGCAATGACATACCCTCCTAAAAAAGCACCAAATGGGTTACCAATTCCTCCAACTATAGCAGCTGCGAATATTGGAAGCATATTGTTAAAATAAGTAAATGGTTTAAAACTTTTGTCTAATCCATACAAAGCTCCACCTATCGTTGCTAAAATTCCAGCAATTATCCATGTTGTTATCACAATTTTTTTAGGATCTATTCCTGACAGTAAAGCTAAGTCTTCATTGTCTGAATAAGCTTTCATGCTTTTACCAGTTTTAGTTTTATTTAAAAACCAAAACAACAAAGACACTAGTACTATTGTAACTAATACTGTAATCACTTGTGTTGATTTCAATGCTAGACCTTCATTAAGTCCAGTCATCTCTTTGAATTCTCTAGCTTTAATTATAAATTTTTCTCCATCAAAAAATCTTTGGTCTGAAGGTCCAATAATAATTCTAACCATTGCTTGAGTAACAAACATTACTCCGATACTAACCATGGCTAATTGCACAGGGGGGCTTTTGTTAACTCTGTAATATTTAAATACAAATTTATCTATCGAAAGCATATAAATTATCATAAATAAAATTCCAAAAGGGATAGCTATTAGTGCAGTTGGTAACACTCCTAAAGAAATTCCTAATGACTGAAAATACCATGTGAACAATATTGTTACCATGGTACCAAAAGACATCATGTCTCCAGTTGCAAAATTAGCAAATCTCAATATTCCATAAATTAAAGTAACAAAAATTGCTCCAAGAGCTAATTGAGAACCATATGTAAGTGCGGGTATAAAAATATAATTTAATAAAAGAATTAATGCATTTAATATATCCACATCAACCTCCTAAAAAAGAGCTTCTCACTCTTGGATCGTTTAATAACTCATTACCTGTACCTGAATAACGATTTTCTCCAGTTACTAAAACATAACCTCTGTCAGAAATACTCAATGCTTGTTTGGCATTTTGTTCAACCATTAGAATTGCTACATCGTTCCTTTTAACTTTTACTATATGATCAAACAATTCATCCATTACAATTGGTGAAACACCAGCAGTAGGCTCATCAAGCATCAAAACTGTCGGTTTAATCATTAGCGCTCTACCAAGTGCAACTTGCTGTCTTTGACCACCTGATAGTTCGCCCACTAATTGGTTTCTTTTTTCTTTTAAAATTGGGAATAATTCATAAATTTCCTCTATTATATTTTTAATTTCTTCATTTAATAAAAATGCCCCCATTTCTAAATTCTCTTCAACTGTCATACCGGCAAAAACATTTTTATTTTGTGGAACAAAAGAAATACCTTTTTTAACTCTATCTTGTGGAGAAAGATTTGAAATATCTTTACCGTTAATTTTAATTGATCCAGATTTTAAATTTAATAATCCTAGCATAGCTTTCATAGCAGTGGACTTACCTGCTCCATTAGGACCTAGAATTGATACGATTTCACCTTTGTTAACATTTACTGAGCAAGAACTTATAATATCAGGACCGTTCCCATAACCTCCTGTCATTTCTATTCCCTCAAAATAGGCCATTAATTATGATCCTTAATTTTAGATCCTCTTCCAAGATAACTCTCTATAACTTTTTCATCTTTTTTTGCATCTTCCACAGAGCCTTCGAATAAAACTGAACCTTCAGCCATTACAATTACAGGGTCACATAATCTTCCAATAAAATCCATATCATGTTCAATCATACAAAAAGTATATCCTTTTTCTTTATTCAATTTTTCTATTGCACTTCCTAGATCTTTTAAAAGTGTTCGGTTTACTCCTGCGCCTACCTCATCAAGAAGTACTAATTTAGCATCCACCATCATTGTTCTTCCAAGCTCTAAAAGTTTTTTTTGACCTCCAGATAAATTACCAGCTAATTCATTCGATAAATGGCCAAGATTAAGAAAATCAACAACCTCTTTAGCTTTTTCTTTTACTAATTCTTCTTCCTCAGAAACTAAACTTGGTTTTAATAATGCTGTCATAAGCTTTTCTCCAGACTGATTACCAGGGACCATCATTAAATTTTCTAATACTGATAGATTAGAAAATTCATGTGCTATTTGAAAGGTTCTTAATAATCCTTTTGAAAATAATTCAAAAGAAGGGACATCTGTTATATTTTCATTATTAAAAATTACTTCACCACCTGAAGACTTTAAATTTCCTGCAATCAAATTAAATAATGTTGTCTTACCAGATCCATTAGGTCCAATAATTCCTGTAATAGAGCCTCTTGAAACTTTTAAAGAGCAATCTGAAACAGCAGCTAATCCACCAAAGTATTTTGATAAATTTTTGATTTCTAAAATATTTTGTGACATTCAGTCTACTTATTTAGTCTTCGATGAATGCTATTTAAGGTTTTTTCAATTGATTTATAAAATCCCGCTTTCGATAACTCTTTAACACCTTGCTCATTTAACCCTTTAGGAGTTTGAGACTCTTTAACCAAAAACTTTAAATTTTCTTTTGAATTTTTAACTGCGTCTTCAGATAAGGCTAAAAATAACGACGTAATATATTTTTGAGCATTATCTCTCTTTACACCTCTTTTAACTAACCAATCAGTCATTACTCTCAATAATTCGTAAAACGGAGCCATCATGCCAGAGGTTGTCCAAAAGTTAATTGAAGATTTTTCTTTTTTAATTTCAACAGTGGTTCCTAAATGATTAAAAAACTTCTTAACTTTAATATTTGGAGGGCAAATAGGCACAGGTCCTTTTTTTAAGGAGATTGGTGGCAAAGGTATTGCCCTAACTATTTTCGCTTTAACTTTTATAGCTTTTTTTAATCGTGATAATGTAATCGTAGAAATAAAACTTATTACTGTCTGTTTGGATTTGAATTTTAAGTTTTTAATAATTTTTTCACCCACACTTGGAGTTACTGATAAGAAAACCCAATCTGATTGATCTACAATTTGCTGATTGGTTTTAGCGATTGTAATTTTCTTAAATTTTGCCTTTAAACCCTTAGCTATTTTTGTATTTCTTGGAGAAATTATTATTTTCTTATAAGAAATTTTAGAAGTACAAATTCCAGTAATTACTGAAGATGCTATTTTGCCAGTGCCAATAAATCCTAAATTCATAAAGTTTTGATTACTTTATATTGATTATATTGAATTAATTAACAAAAAAAGAGCCTCTAATTCTCAACAATTCCCTACTTAATTCTTTGTTTTCTTTGAATGGTTTTCTTCCATGAAGCCAGAAATAATTATTAGCTATAACAGAATGACCTACTGGTAACTTAGTAATAATTTTATTTTTACTTTCCTCTAAGGCATCAGATAATTTTTGTAAAAAATTTCCCTGTTCCATATTTTTAGGTTCTGGGAACTGGTCTATATATGAAATTTTAGGTCGTCCTTCTTTATCAAACGAAAAAACTGGATGCTCTACCTTATAATCAATATTTTTACTTTTAGGAGAACCCCAAACAAAATCTTGTTGACCAACAGGATCATTGGATAAATCATCACAATGCTCCCAATCATCTAAATGTAACATAGCAGTTTCACCACCTTGTACATTTTGCTCCTCTAATTTAGTCATAACTAACCAATCTGTAACTTCCTTTACATATGTTCCATCTGTGTGCAAATCCATATTTCTATAAGCTTTTCTCAAATAAGAGTCACTAGCATCTTCGTGCTTTACATGAAATCTAGCATAGTATTTTCCAGCCATAGAGTCATGATTTGGAACTCCAATGAGGTGAGCAATAGCAGTTGCCAATTTAACTAAAAATATGTCATTAGTTTTTGATGAAATATTTTTAGGACCAATAATAAAGCAACCGGTTGATCTATCTCGGATTATTGAATTTATTAACTTACTTAGTTTATTATTAGTTAAATCATCAAGACTTTTCGCAATTGTAAATCTAGTAAATGGTTTAAGTTCTAGTGCAGTAAGATCAAATTTATTAAAAGGAAAAATTAATTTTTTTATAATTTCATCATCTAATTGAATATTTAACATTCTACTAGAGTCTTTGTGATCATGAATTTCAATACCCTCTATTTTTTTCATATTAAATTTTAATTTAACTTAAATAATAAATCAATTTGAATTAAAAGTAATTACTTATAGCTGCCATACATAGAGCAGAAAAAACTGTGGGATAAACATAATTTTGTTTAGATACAAAAAAAACAACTAATGACAACAAGACAACAATTATTCTACTTAAATAACTTGCGTCAATTAATACGCCTACAGGAAAAATAATTGTCCTTGCAATTAGTGCTGCCAAAGTTGCATAGGCTAAACAATTAAACCATTTAAATAATTTTGAAGTTTCTTTAATTCCCTGTGAGCTTACAGCACCAAGAAACCTTGAAAGAAAAGTT
>CACLFK010000016.1 GCA_902606105.1 uncultured Pelagibacteraceae bacterium
TTAAAGGTTTGGGAAGTTATTTTGATAAAGTTCAAAGAATAAGAAAGCTTGGAGGAATGCTTTCAGATGAACTATTAATAAGCAAAGAAAAAGTAGAATTATCAGCATCAATCTCTAAAGTCGATTTATTATCTGAACTAGTGGGTGAGTTTCCTGAGCTTCAAGGGATTATGGGTGGTTATTTTTCTGAGGCACAAGGTTTTGATAAGGATGTAGCACTATCAATAAGTGAACAATATTTACCTTCAGGTTCTGGGTCTAAGGTTCCTAAAAAACCTTTTAGTATTGCACTAGCTCTATCAGATAAAATAGATACTCTTGTAGGTTTTTTTGGAATCAACCAAAAGCCAACAAGTTCTAAAGACCCATTTGCTCTTAGAAGATTAACTTTAGGAGTAATTAGAATAATTGTTGAAAATAAAAATAATATTAAAATAAGAGATTTGATTAACTATTCAGCTTCACTCTACATAGATCAAGGCTTCAAATTTGAAAACAAACTACTTCAAAAAGAACTTTCTGAATTTCTAATGGACCGACTAAAATTCTATATGAAGGAAGAAAATATTCGTAATGATATTATTCAAGCATCTATCAACTCACATAATTTAGATCAACTTGTAGTAATTTTTGAAAAGGCAAAATATTTAGACAAAATAATTTCTAAATCAAATGGACACGAAATAATATCAAGCTACAAAAGAGCCTCAAACATCTTAGAAAGTGAGTTGAAAGGACAGAATTTTGATCTTTCAAATACAACTGACCCTGGTGTTTTCAAGACAGATTTTGAAAAAAATCTGTTTAAAAAAATAAATGATTTAAGGAAATATTTTTCTTCAATTAATAAAGATGAAGTTTATTCTCAAACTCTAGATAACTTATTAGATGCCAAAAAAGTAATTAACGATTTTTT
This sequence comes from uncultured Pelagibacteraceae bacterium, assembly GCA_902606105.1. Classification (GTDB taxonomy): domain Bacteria; phylum Pseudomonadota; class Alphaproteobacteria; order Pelagibacterales; family Pelagibacteraceae; genus Pelagibacter. The sequence goes on from CACLFK010000016.1 coordinate 917, forward strand.
TGACAATGTAATAGTCAATGACGTTGACCCAGGTATTCGAAAAAATAGACTAGAACTTATCCAAATCTTATGTAAAACCTTCAACAACTATGTTAATTTTTCTTTAGTAGACTCCCAAAAATGAAAAAACTAATTTTAAATTTTAAATCTAAAGATAGCAAAAAAATTAAAATCCCCAAAAATTTTTTGGGTGGAAAAGGCGCTAATCTTTCAGAAATGGGTCGAATGGGATTACCAGTTCCACCTGGGTTTACTATTTCTACAAAAGTATGTGATTTATTTTATAAGGATAAAAAAAAACTTAATAAAAATATAATCACATCAATAAAAAAAGAATTAAAGGCTGTTGAAAAAGAAGTTTCAAAAAAATTTGGTGATTTAAAAAATCCATTATTACTTTCAGTTAGATCTGGAGCGAGAGTTTCTATGCCTGGTATGATGGATACAATTTTAAATTTAGGATTAAATGATAAAACAGTTAAAGCCCTAGCATCAAAAACCTCAAATGGTCGATTTGCTAAAGATAGCTATAGAAGATTTATCCAAATGTATGGAAATGTAGTAATGGGTGTTGAAGGACATCATTTTGAGGAGTTAATAGAGAATTATAAACTTACAAAGGGTGTTTTGTTGGATACTGATTTAGATGAAAATGATTGGGAGGGGCTAATTGAAGATTTTAAAAGAACAGTTAAGGAAAAAGCTAATAGAGATTTCCCACAAGATGTTCATGAACAGTTGTTGGGTGCAATTAGTGCAGTATTTTTGTCTTGGGATAGTAAAAGAGCGAAAATATATAGAAAATTAAATCATATACCTTCAGAGTGGGGTACAGCAGTAAATGTTCAATCAATGGTTTTTGGAAATATGGGAGATGATTGTGCAACTGGTGTTGTTTTTACAAGAAATCCATCAGACGGTGAAAACGAAATTTATGGAGAATATTTAATCAATGCACAAGGAGAGGATGTTGTGGCTGGAACAAGAACTCCACAATATATAACTAAAAAAGCTAGACAAGATGCTAAAGTTAAAGCTCCATCAATGGAAGAGTCTATGCCTAAAGTTTATAAACAACTTTATAAGATTCTTAAAAAATTAGAAAAGCATTACAAAGATATGCAAGATGTAGAATTTACAGTTGAAAATAAAAAGCTTTGGATGCTTCAAACACGTTCTGGAAAAAGAACTGCAAAATCTGCAATTAAAATTGCAGTTGAGATGGTTAAAGAAAAATTAATCTCAAAAAAAGAGGCTGTGTTAAGAATTGATCCACATTCACTTGATACACTTCTTCATCCAACTCTAGACGAAAAAAGTTCAATAAATATAATTGCAAATGGTCTGCCTGCTTCGCCAGGCGCTGCGAGTGGTAAAGTCGTATTCACATCTGAAGAGGCAGAAAGGCTTACGTCCATTATGCAGGACACAATATTAGTTAGAGTAGAAACCTCTCCAGAAGATATACAAGGAATGCATGCAGCCAAAGGAATATTAACTGCAAGAGGTGGTATGACAAGTCATGCAGCAGTCGTAGCAAGAGGAATGGGAAGGCCTTGTGTTTCTGGGTCAAGTGAAATTGATATCAATTATGAAAATAAGTCATTTAAAACATCATCAATTGAAATTAAAGAAGGAGATATAATAACTATAGACGGCTCAACAGGAAGAGTAATCGAGGGTAGTGTTGCTACTGTAAAGCCAGAAATATCTGGTGATTTTTCAGAATTAATGTCGTGGGCTGATAGTTATAGAAAATTAAATATAAGAACGAATTCAGAAACTCCAAAAGATACTAAAACTGCTAAAGATTTTGGTGCTGAGGGCATTGGACTTTGTAGAACTGAGCACATGTTTTTTGATGAAGAAAGAATTTTATCTGTTAGGGAAATGATCCTATCTAAAACCAAAGAAGACAGAGCTAAAGCTTTAGACAAACTCTTACCACATCAAAAAAAAGACTTTACTGAAATTTTTAAGATTATGAACGGCTTACCAGTTACAGTGAGATTGTTAGATCCTCCACTACATGAATTTTTACCAAGAACAAATAAAGAAATTAGAGAATTAGCAGAAACTGTTAATCTTTCGGTAAAAGAGGTTGAAACAAGGATCGAGGAACTTCATGAACAAAACCCAATGTTAGGTCACAGAGGTTGCAGATTAGCTATATCATTTCCTGAAATATATGAGATGCAATGTAGAGCTATTTTTGAGGCATTATGTGAGCTTAAAAAAAATAAAATTAATTCAGCTTTTCCCGAAATAATGATTCCTCTAGTTTCTACAGAGGCTGAAATTAAAATAATGAAAGATTTAGTTAAAAGAATAGCAAGTACGGTTCAAAAAGAAAATAAATTAAAGATAGACTTTATGGTTGGGACAATGATTGAGCTTCCAAGAGCAGCTATAAAGGCAAAAGAAATAGCTAAACACGCAGAATTCTTCAGTTTTGGAACAAATGATTTAACTCAAACCACTTTTGGAATAAGTAGAGATGATAGTGGAAAATTTTTAAATGATTACTTAGAAAATAAAATATTTTCTATCGATCCTTTCGTATCAATTGATGAAGGGGTTTCAGATTTAGTTGAAATTGCTGTAGCAAAAGGTAAAAGCCAAAATAAAAAGATCAAACTAGGTATATGTGGAGAGCACGGAGGCGATCCTAAGAGCATTTCTTTTTGTGCTAAAGCAGGACTTAATTATGTATCTTGTTCCCCTTATAGAGTTCCTGTCGCCAGACTAGCAGCAGCACAAGCTGAGTTAAAAAAATAGTTATTTTAATTAGGGGGCGTTCTGTTGCCAGGTGCCCCAGACCCCGTTTGCTTAATTAACTAAGTTAATTAGGCAGCAAGTGCGTAACTTTCGTTAGCAATTATAAATTAGCCCGTCACGGTGGAACAATCCCGAACGAAAGAATAGCCTTTAGACATTCGTCGAATCTAGTTCACCCCCATAAGTTGAAATGGTGGAGGTGGTGGGTACTGCCCCCACGTCCGCAATGGTTATTACGAAATTCGTTTATCGTCGTAGTTGGAAAACCAACATTATTAATATAAAAGGAATTACAACAGATTCAATAACAATCATGAAACTTACCAAAGAACAAGCAGAAGAAATAAAAAATCAACAATCTCAAAGCAATCAAACTAAAAGAGTTACAGTACCAGAACTTGAAAATGTTCTATACGAGGCAATTCCAGCCTTAGACCATGGTTTTGTTCGTGTAGTTGATTATATGGGGGATGATACTTCAATTGTTCAATCAGCAAGAGTCTCATATGGAAAAGGAACTAAGCAAGTTTCAACTGATAAAGGATTAATCAAATACTTAATGAGGCATTGGCACAGCACTCCATTTGAGATGTGTGAAATAAAATACCATATAAAGTTGCCAATATTTATTGCTAGACAATGGATTAGACACAGAACTGCTAATGTTAATGAATACTCTGCAAGATATTCTATTTTAGATAAAGAATTTTACTTACCGTCTCAAGAAAACTTAGCTGCTCAATCTACCAGTAATAGGCAAGGTAGAGGAGATGTGTTGGAGGGCAAACAAGCAGAAGAAGTTTTAGAACTTTTAAAAAGGGATGCTGAGAGAACTTACGACAATTATGAAACAATGCTTAATGAAAGATTTGATGGCTCAACTATAGATGAAAATAAAAAAGGTTTAGCAAGAGAACTTGCAAGAATGAATTTGACTTTAAATACTTATACCCAATGGTACTGGAAAACTGATTTATTAAACTTAATGAATTTCTTAAGATTAAGAGCTGATAGTCATGCACAATATGAAATAAGAGTTTACGCAGATATAATGCTGGATACTGTGAAAAAATGGGTTCCTATAACTTATGAAGCTTTTATGGATTATAGAGTTGGAGGCACAGAAGTTTCAGCTAAAGGTAAATTAATTATTCAAAAACTTATTAAAGGTGAAAATATTGAATTAGATAGCTCAGGTCTTTCAAAAAGAGAGTGGAATGAGCTAATGATTGCTTTTGATCTTAAAGATAAGTTGATTTAATTTTATTAGCAAAATCTAAATATATTTTTGAAATTTCATGATCTGGATTTGCTTCAACTAAAGGTTTTCCTTCATCTGAAGTTTTACCTACTTCAGGATTAATTGGTATTTCGCCTAAAAATTCTTTTTGAAATTCTTCTGCAGTTTTTTTAACTCCACCTTCACCAAATATTTTATATTTTTTTCCATCATCTCCAATAAAAAAACTCATATTATCTACTAACCCTAAGATTTTTACTCCGAGTTTATCAAACATTTTAATACCTCTTTTGACATCTAAAAGAGCAACCTCTTGTGGGGTAGAAACTATAATCGCACCATCCATTTTTATTTCTTGTGAAAAAGTTAACTGTGTATCTCCTGTGCCAGGTGGCATATCAACAATTATAAAATCTAAATCTTTCCAATTAACTTTTTGAGTAAAAGTTTTAATAGCACTTGTAACCATTGGACCACGCCATATCATGGGTGTTTGTTGGTCAGCTAAGAAACCAATGGACATACATTGAATATCATACTTAACAATAGGTTCTAATTTTTGGCCATCACTTTTGGGTTTTTCACTAATATTGAACATTTTTGGAATTGAGGGACCATAAATGTCTGCATCTAATAATCCAACTTTACATCCGACTTGTTTTAAGGCTAAAGCTAAATTTGTAGCAAAAGTAGATTTTCCAACACCACCTTTTGCGCTTGAAATTGCTATTGTAAATTTGGTTCCTAATATTGGATTTTTTGTGAATTTTTTAGGCTCAAGCTTCTGTTTCATTGCGGCACTAAGTTCGGGCTTTTTATAAGGCATGTAAGTATCATTACTTGTTTTTTGTTATAAAGACACTATATACTTTGGCATATGTCAGATGATTTTAGAGGTAGAGGTGGAAGCCCATGGGGATCACCTCCCGGTGGTGGAAATAATAATGGATCAGGTAGAGGTCCGAAACCTCCAAACATTGATGAAATCATAAAAGAGATTCAAGATAAAATTAAAAAATTTTTACCTGGTGGAAAATCATCAGGCGGTAAATCTGTTGGTTTAATATTATTAGTTTTAGCTTTTGTTTGGATAGCTAGTGGACTTTATAGAGTTTTACCTGACGAACAAGGCGTTGTCTTAAGATTTGGTAAATTTGTTAAAACTACTCAACCAGGATTAAATTATCACATACCTTTTCCAGTAGAAAGTGTACTTACTCCAAAAGTTACAAAAGTTAATAGAATAGATATTGGTTTTAGGTCTGAAAGAGACAGTGGTTTCTCAACAGGCGGAGGTGTTGCAGATGTTCCACAAGAGAGTTTAATGTTAACAGGTGATGAAAACATTGTGAATATAGATTTTTCAGTATTTTGGTTAATTAAAGATGCAGGAAATTTTTTATTTAAAATTCAAGACCCCGAGGGTACAGTCAAAGCTGCTGCCGAAACAGCCATGAGAGAGGTTATAGCAAAAAGTGACATTCAACCAATTTTAACAGAAGGTAGATCTAAAATTGAGGTTGAAACACAAGAAATTATACAAAATATTTTAGATGATTATGAGAGTGGAATTCAAATTACACAGGTGCAAACTCAAAAAGCTGATCCACCAGATCAAGTAATAGATGCATTTAGAGATGTACAGGCTGCAAGAGCAGATATGGAAAGATCTAAAAATGAAGCTGAAGCTTATGCTAACGATGTTATTCCAAGAGCTAGAGGAGAAGGTCAAAAAATTTTACAAGCTGCTGAAGCTTACAAAAAAGAAGTTGTAGCAAAAGCAGAGGGTGAAGCGAGTAGATTTACGTCGATATATAATGAGTATAAAAATGCAAAAGTAGTAACGCAGGAAAGAATGTATTTAGAGACAATGGAAAAAGTTTTAGCTGATATTGATAAAGTAATTATTGAAAAAAATGCAGGTTCAGGTGTAGTACCTTACTTACCACTTCCTGAATTAAGTAAAAAGAAAGCGACTAATTAAATGAAAGCTGGAAAAATTTTAGGTGGATTAATTATTGCATTAGGTGTTTTAGCATTTTTGTCAGTAATTATCGTTAAAGAAGTTAATCAGGCTATCATTCTTCAGTTTGGTGATCCAAAAAGGATAATTACCAAACCTGGATTAAATTTCAAGATTCCATTTATTCAAAATGTGGTTTACCTTGATAAAAGAATATTAAACCTAGATACACCTCCAGAGGAAGTAATTGCCTCTGATCAAAAACGTTTAATTGTTGATGCATTTGCAAGATTTAAAATCGTTGATCCATTACAGTTTTATATTTCTGTTGGAGATGAAAGAGTTGCGAGATCAAGATTATCTACAATTATAAACTCACGAATTAGAAATGTTTTAGGTCAAGAGGAACTACAAACATTGCTCTCTCAGGATAGATCAAAACAGATGGCTTTAATTAAAGAAGGTGTAAATAATGAAGCTAAAAATTTTGGAATAACTATTGTTGATGTTAGAATTAAGAGAGCTGACCTTCCTCAAGCAAATAGTGATGCAATTTACAGAAGAATGCAAACCGAGAGGGAAAGAGAAGCAAAAGAATTTAGAGCAAAAGGTGCTGAGATGGCTGTCACAATCACTTCGACTGCAGATAAAGAAGTTACAGTTATTTTAGCAGAATCCCAAAAACAATCAGAGATTATGAAAGGGGAAGGTGATGGTTTAAGAAACAAAATCTTTGCTGATGCCTTTGGTCAAGATCCTGAATTTTTTGCATTTTATAGAGCGATGCAAGCCTATGAAAAGGCATTAATTGGTGGAGAAACTTCTTTAATTTTATCTCCAGATAGTGAATTTTTCAAATTTTTCGGAAATATAAAACCTGAAATCCAACAATAATTTTTTAAATGAATGAGCTAGTCATAGCTTTTGGTTTATTCTTATTCATCGAGGGAATTTTATATGCCATATTTCCAGCAAAAATGAAAAATATGTTAAAAAAATTAGAACTTATGAAAGATAGTCAATTGCGATCTGGAGGACTTATCTTTGCAATTATAGGATTTATAATTATTTATTATATAAAAAGTTAAAATGAGAAAAATTAAAATTGTCTTTATATCAATAATTTTGTTTTTTGGTTTTTTAAACCAGTCTTACTCTAAACCTGTTCCAGAGTCTTTTGCTGATCTTGCTGAAAAACTAATGCCATCTGTTGTAAATATTTCGACATCAACGACAGTGGTTACAAAATCTAATCCACTTCCATTCCAATTTCCTCCAGGATCACCCTTTGGAGACATGTTTAAAGAGTTTGGAGATCCTCAAGAAAGGCAATCAGCTGCATTAGGATCAGGATTTATCATTGATGAAAAAGGAATTGTTATTACTAACAATCATGTGATCCAAGATGCAGATGACATAATTGTTAGAGTAAACGGCGATCAAGAGTTTAAGGCAAAAGTTTTAGGAGCAGATCCACTTATGGATATAGCTGTTTTGCAATTAGAAACTAATGAAAAGTTTATACCGGTTGCCTTTGGTGACTCAGATAAAGCTAGAATAGGTGATTGGGTGATTGCGATTGGAAATCCATTTGGTTTAGGAGGAACAGTTACTGCTGGAATTATTTCTGCAAGAAACAGATCTATCGGATTGTCCAGATATGAGGACTTTATTCAAACTGATGCTTCAATTAACTCAGGAAATTCTGGAGGACCTTTATTTGATATGCAAGGAAATGTGATAGGAATTAATACAGCTATCTTAGGTAGAAATGGTTCAATTGGTATTGGATTTTCAATCCCGTCAAACAGTGCCCAAATTGTAATTAATCAATTGATAGAATTTGGAGAAACTAAAAGAGGTTGGTTGGGTGTAAGAATACAAGATGTCACAAAAGAAATTGCTGAGGTTGAAAAATTAGACAAACCAAGGGGTGCTTTAGTAGCAAGTGTTGCAGAAAATAGCCCATCAGAAAAAGCTGGAATAAAAGCTGGTGACATTATTTTAGAGTTTAATGGAGAAATAATTAATCAAATGAAAGAATTACCAGCTATCGTTGCAAGAACAAAAGTTGGAAAAAATGTTAAAGTCAAAATATGGAGAGACAAAAAAGAAATTATTAAAGATGTTCTCTTAGGAAGACTTGAAACATCAGAAGATTTTAAAGTGAGTGAAAAACCTGAGTCTGAAAATCTAAACGACAGAATAGAAAATTTGAAAATAACAGTTAGAACTTTAAATAAAGATGATATAAAAAAACGAAAATTACCAAACCAAACTACAGGATTAGTAATAACTGGTATTGAAAATAGTAGTCCATTAAAGAACACTACCCTAAGTATTGATAGTGTAATTGTTGAAGCACAAAAACAAAAGCTAAGGTCAGCTAATGATCTGAGAAAAATAGTTACTGAAGTAATTAATTCAAATCAAAAAACGATATTACTTGCAATATACAACAATCAGAACCAAAGAAGATATATTGGAATTAAGTTAGATTAATCATGGATTTTAAATCCAAGATAATATTAATTTCTGGTCCAACTGCATCTGGAAAATCTAAGTTTGCAATAAGACTTGCTAAAAAAATTGATGGAGAAATTATAAATGCTGACAGTATGCAGATTTATAAACAATTGAAGGTTATTTCTGCAAGACCTAATCCAAAAGAATATAACAAAATAAAACATCATCTATATGGTTTTCACGAAGTACAAAAAAATTTCTCTACTGGTAAATGGTTAAAATTAGTAGTTAAAAAACTTAAAGAAATAAAAAAAAGAAAAAAAATTCCAATCTTGGTTGGAGGTACAGGTTTATACTTCAAAGCATTAGTTGATGGACTAGTGAAAATTCCAAACATACCACAAAGAGTTAGAACACAAATAAGAGCTCATCGTCTAAAAATAGGTCAAAATAAATTTTACCAAGAACTTTTAAAGCTTGACCCTATCTCTAAAGACAAAATACACCCAACCGACACTCAAAGATCCTTAAGAGCTTATGAGGTTAAATTATATACCCAAAAATCTATTTATGATTGGTACAAAAATACTAAATCTAATTTTAAAAAAACTGATTTTTATAAAATTTATATTAGCTTTCCTCGAGCAGAATTAATTGAAAGAATTAATTTAAGATCCCAAAAAATGATTAAAAATGGAGCAATTAAAGAGGTTAAAAATTTTATTAAATTAAACATTAAAAAAGATAAAAGTGTGAACAAAGCAATTGGTATCAATGAAATCACAGAATACCTGAATAATAAAAAAAAATTGAACGAGATTACTGAAAAAATATCAATAAAAACCAGACAATATGCTAAAAGACAAAGTACTTGGGCTCGAGGCAATATGACTTCCTGGTTAAAATTGAAACCGAGTGAGCTCAATAATTTTTTAAAAAATATTTAAATATCAAATTCAAAACTTGACCAATCAGTACAACTTCAGCTAGATTGCGAAATGCCAAAATTATACACAGGAGCAGAAATTGTTTTTAAATGCCTTGAAGATCAAAAGGTAGAACATATTTTTGGATATCCTGGTGGAGCAGTTTTACCAATTTATGATGAATTGAAAAATCATAGTTCAATTAAACATATTTTAGTAAGACACGAACAAGGTGCCGGTCATGCTGCTGAAGGATATGCAAGATCGTCAGGAAAGCCAGGAGTTGTTTTGGTTACATCTGGCCCTGGTGCAACTAATGTTGTTACAGCTTTGACTGATGCGTATATGGACTCTGTTCCTCTGGTTTGTATTTCTGGTCAAGTTCCAACTCATTTAATTGGAACTGATGCCTTTCAAGAATGTGATACTACGGGAATAACTAGGCCCTGCACTAAACATAATTGGTTAGTAAAAGATATAAATGATCTGTCTGATGTAATGCATGAAGCATTTAAAGTTGCAACCACTGGAAGACCAGGTCCTGTGTTAATAGATATTCCAAAAGATATTCAGTTTGCAAAAGCTAAATATACAAAACCAAAGAAAGAAAAAAAGTTAAATGGAAAATCAAATAATAAATTTTCTCAAAAACAAATCGATCAATTAATTGATTTACTTAAAAATGCAAAAAAACCAGTTATTTATAGTGGTGGTGGAGTAATTAATTCAGGCCCTAAGGCAAGTGATGCATTAAGAGAGTTTGTCGAATTAACAGGATTTCCAATTACTTCTACACTTCAGGGTTTAGGTGCATACCCCGGTGATGACAATCAATTTCTTGGAATGTTAGGCATGCATGGAACATATGAAGCTAATAATGCTATGCATGATTGCGATCTTTTAATAAATATTGGTGCAAGATTTGATGATCGTATCACTGGAAAAATAGATGAATTTTCGCCAAACTCAAAAAAAGTTCATATTGATATAGATCCTTCATCTATAAATAAAATTATTAAAGTTGATCTTGCTATTGTCGGAGATGTTGCAAAAGTGATTGCCATGGCAAATAAAAAAATTATGAAGAAAAAAAATGGCCATGGTAAATCTAATAAATCAAATATTGCTAAGTGGTGGGAACAAATACAAAAGTGGAGAGGTAAAGACTCTCTTAATTTTATTAATAGTGATGACAGTATTAAACCACAACATGCAGTTCAAAGATTATATGAGTTAACAAAAGATAAAGATACTTATGTAACAACTGAAGTTGGTCAGCATCAAATGTGGGCAGCACAACATTATAAATTTAACAAACCAAATAGATGGATGACATCAGGTGGTTTAGGCACGATGGGCTATGGTTTACCTGCTGCAGTTGGTGTGCAAATTGCGCACCCTCAAAAATTGGTGATAGACATTGCTGGTGAAGCCTCTGTGTTAATGACAATGCAAGAAATGTCCACTGCAGTTCAGTATAACCTACCAATTAAAATTTTTATTTTAAATAATCAGTACATGGGAATGGTAAGACAATGGCAAGAGCTTTTACATGAAAAAAACTATTCAGAGAGTTATTCTGAAGCATTACCTGATTTTTTAAAAATGGCAGAAGCATACGGTTGTAAAGGAATTAAAGCTCAAAATCCGTCTGAATTAGATGAGAAGATCAAAGAAATGATCGATTATAATGGTCCAGTTATTTTTGATTGTCATGTCGATCCAAATGAAAATTGCTTCCCGATGATACCCTCAGGAAAACCTCACAATCAGATGATCTTAGGACCTAATGATCAAGAGGAGAATAAAATCAAAGGAAAAGGTAAAGCTTTAGTTTAATAATAATGCCAAAATCTAAATCAGCTTATAGCGTTCCGACTAAAAAAGAGAAATCTGACACATATATATTTGTAGTATGGGTTGATAATGAGGCTGGGGTACTTGCAAGAGTAGTTGGACTCTTCTCTGGAAGAGGATACAATATTGAGTCTTTGGCAGTTGCAGAGGTAGATGCAGTTAAAAATATATCAAGGATTACAATTGTAACAACTGGTACGCCACAAGTAATAGATCAAATCAAGCGTCAATTAACTAAATTAGTACCTGTTCATAAAGTTGCAGAATTTAAAAGAGAAGATAAAGACGTAATATTTAAGGAAATGGCATTGTTAAAAATTGTTGGGAAAAAAAATAAAATAGAAAAGTGTTTAAATGCTTGTAAAAAATTTGATTTAGTTATTTTAGATGAAACAAAAACATCAAAGGTTGTTCAAATAACTGCACTTAGAAGAGAAATTGATAAAATAAGTAAGAAATTAAAACCTTGGGGACTTATTAGTGCTTCTAGAACCGGAGCTGTGGCAATGACAAGAGGAGCTAAAATATTTAATTAATTATAAAGGAGAGAAAATATGAAAATGTTTTATGAAAAAGATGCAGATGTAGATTTAATTAAAAATAAAAAAATTGCTATTTTTGGATATGGTAGTCAAGGACATGCTCATGCTTTAAATCTTAAAGATAGTGGTGTTAAAGAAATTGTTGTAGCACTAAGAGATGGTTCTTCCAGTATAGCAAAAGCAGAGTCAAAAGGATTAAAGGTCATGAATTTATCTGATGCTGCTGCTTGGGCAGATGTAGTAATGATTTTAACTCCAGATGAATTGCAAGCAGAAATATATAAAAACCATATAGAGCAAAGAGTAAGAGAAGGAACTAGTATTGCATTTGCTCATGGTCTAAATGTTCACTACGATTTAATAAAAGCAAGAAAAGATTTAGATGTATTTATGGTTGCTCCTAAAGGACCTGGTCATTTAGTCAGAAGTGAATATGAAAAAGGCGGTGGAGTACCATGTTTATTTGCAGTACATCAAAATGGATCAGGTAAAGCGAGAGATCTAGCTTTATCATATGCATCCGCTGTTGGTGGTGGAAGATCTGGAATTATAGAAACCACTTTTAAGGACGAAGTTGAGACAGATCTATTTGGTGAGCAAACAGTTCTTTGCGGAGGATTGGTAGAATTAATTAAAAATGGATATGAGACTTTAGTTGAAGCTGGTTACGAGCCAGAGATGGCATATTTTGAAACTGTACATGAAGTAAAATTGATTGTTGATTTAATTTATGAAGGTGGAATTGCAAATATGAATTATTCAATATCAAATACAGCTGAGTATGGCGAATACCAGTCTGGACCAAGAATTATCAACAAGGAAGAAACTAAAAAAAGAATGAAGGAAGTATTGTCTGATATTCAATCTGGAAAGTTTACTAAAGAGTGGATGGATGAATGTAAAAACGGCCAGAAAAACTTTTTAACAACAAGAGCAAAGTTAGCAGAGCATTCTGTTGAAAAAGTTGGTGCTGAACTTAGAGCCATGATGCCATGGATCAGTAAGAAAAAACTAGTTGACAGCGACAAAAGTTAAATTTTGATAAAGACCCAAAAAGAGCCTAAAAATATAGCTTAAATTTAACATTTATTTGCAATCTCACTTATAGATTGTATTATAAATCTTCTATAAAATTTAGTTATGAGCAACAAAGATAGAGTTATAATTTTTGATACAACTATGCGAGATGGTGAGCAATCACCAGGCGCATCAATGAGTTTGGAGGAAAAAATCCAAATAGCAAGAGTATTTGATGAATTAGGAATAGATATTATTGAAGCGGGGTTTCCGATTGCATCACCTGGAGATTTTGAAGCGGTAACTGAAGTTAGTAAAATTTTAAAAAAATCTATTCCTGCAGGGTTATCTAGACATTCTAAAAAAGACATTGATAGAGCCTATGAAGCCTTAAAGCATGCTCCAAGATTTAGAATTCACACATTTATTTCAACAAGCCCTCTCCACATGAAACATAAATTAAATATGTCTCCAGAAGATGTCTTTGAGTCTATTGGACAGCATGTAGCTTATGCGAGAAAATTTACTGATGATGTTGAATGGTCATGCGAAGATGGTACAAGGACAGACATGGATTTTATGTGCAAGACTGTAGAACTTGCAATTAAAAATGGAGCAACAACAATCAATATTCCTGACACAGTTGGTTATACTATTCCATCTGAGTTCACAAAAATTATTGAAACATTATTAAATAAAGTTCCCAATATTGATAAAGCAATTTTATCCACACACTGTCACAATGATTTAGGTTTAGCAGTTGCAAATTCTTTAGCAGGAGTTCAGGCTGGTGCAAGACAAATTGAATGCACAATAAATGGTTTAGGGGAAAGAGCAGGAAATGCAGCACTAGAAGAAGTTGTGATGGCAATTAAAACAAGACCTGACTTAATGCCTTATGATACAGGAATAGATACAACACTTTTAAGTAAAGCTTCTAAAATTGTGTCAAACGCAACAGGTTTTCCTGTGCAATATAATAAAGCAATTGTTGGAAAAAATGCTTTTGCTCATGAAGCAGGTATCCATCAAGATGGTATGCTTAAAAATAGACAAACGTATGAAATTATGACTCCAGAGAGTGTTGGAGTTAAGCAAACATCACTAGTAATGGGAAAACATTCTGGTAGACATGCATTTAAGGACAAATTAAATAGTTTGGGGTATCCTGATTTAACGGATGACGTTGTAGGCAATGCTTTTGCAAAGTTTAAAGTGTTAGCAGATAAAAAAAAACATGTTTATGATGAAGATATTGTTGCACTCATAGATGATAGCTTAATTATTGATAACAAAGTGAATGCAATTAGTCTTAAATCTTTAAAAGTTTTTGCTGGAACTGGCGAACCTCAAAGAGCAGAAATGACATTAGATGTATATGGCGATGTTAAAAAAGCATCAGAAACCGGAGATGGTCCAGTTGATGCAATTTTTAAATGTATTAAAACACTATTTCCACATGATGTTAATTTACAACTGTATCAAGTGCATGCTGTAACTGAGGGAACTGATGCTCAAGCTACAGTAAGTGTTAAAATTGAGGAAAAAGGAAAAACCACAGTTGGTCAGGCTGCTGACACTGATACATTGGTAGCATCAGCGAATGCATATATTAATTCATTAAATAAAATGATTATTAAACGAGATAAAACAGCTCCAATGGAGCAAGAAAGTCAGAAGGTAAGAGGTATATAAATGGGATTATTTGATAGTGTTAAAAAAATCTGGAGCCAAGATATGGCTATTGATCTTGGGACCGCAAACACACTTGTTGTTTTAAAAGGCAAAGGAGTGGTTTTAAATGAGCCATCTGTAGTCGCAATTGTTGACCAAGGTGGAAAGAAAAATGTTTTAGCAGTAGGCGATGAGGCAAAAACAATGCTGGGAAGAACTCCAGGTAACATTAGTGCAATTAGACCTCTAAGAGATGGAGTTATAGCAGACTTTGTTGTTACAGAGGAAATGATCAAACATTTTATTAAAAAAGTTCATAAAGGAAGTACATTTGCAAATCCTAGAATTTTAATTTGTGTTCCAACAGGTTCAACTCCAGTTGAAAGAAAAGCAATTCAAGATAGCGCTCTTGCAGCAGGAGCAAGAAGAGTCCAATTAATTGAAGAACCAATTGCAGCAGCAATCGGTGCTGGACTTCCAATCTCAGAGGCGACTGGTTCAATGATAGTTGACATTGGAGGTGGTACGAGTGAAATAGCAGTTATGTCCTTAGGTGGACTAGTTTATTCTAAATCATTAAGAGTTGCAGGAGATGCAATGGACGTAGCAATAGTAAACTACATGAGAAAAGAGTATAATTTATTGATTGGCGATACCACAGCTGAAAAAATTAAAAAAGAGATGGGTACCGCAATCCCAACTGGAACAAATACTTATCCTGTAAAAGGTAGAGATCTTAGGTCTGGCACTCCAAAAGAAGTAAATATTACTGAGGAAGATACTGCAGAGGCGTTAAATGATATAATGAAAGAAATGGTAAATGCAATTAAGGATGCATTAGAAAATACACCCCCTGAATTATCTGCTGATTTAGTAGATATGGGTTTAACTCTTACTGGTGGTGGTGCATTATTAAAAAATATTGATAAAAGATTTTCTAAGGAAACAGGCTTACCAGTCCACGTTGCGGACGACCCATTATCATGTGTAGCAGTTGGAACAGGTAAGGCTTTGGATCAAGAGGAAACTTTTTCTACTATGCTATCTGAATACTAAAAAAAATGGCTTCAGGCAGAGACGATTTTGTAATTGCCTTTAGATCAGCTTTTCTAAAAAAAAAAGATAAGCAAAAATTTTCATTACTTAGTTTAATCTTATTATCTATTGTTGTGATTATTTTGAGCAATATTAATTTCAAGCCTATTCTATTTATGAAAATAGGTATTAATGAAATTATCTATAGATCCTCTGTCATTATATCTAAACCTGAAAATTTTTTAAAAAACCTAACTCTTAAATTCAATGAACACAAGAATTTATTTGAAAATTACAAAAACATAAAATCTGAATTAGAAAATTTAAAAGAAGAAAAAATAATAAACAATTTCTTAAAACTTGAAAATGAAAAGCTCAGAAATTTAATTAATGAAAATGTAAATTCAGATGAATTATTGGCAAAAGTTTTGATTGATCGAGAAAGTCCTTTCTTAAAGTCAATTATTTTGAATAAAGGAACAAAAGATAATGTAAAAATGGGAATGGGAATACTTGATGGGGTTTATCTTGTTGGCCAAATAATTGAAGTTAATTATACAAACTCTAGGGCTTTATTACTATCTGATCTTAATAGCAAAATACCTTCAGTTTTAGCACCGCAAAATATTCAGGCAGTAATTTCAGGTACTGGAAAAAATTATGGAATAATAGAGCATACTAAAGATGAAATAGAAGAAGACCTCAAAAATAATGATGCAATAATTTATACCTCAGGACTCGGAGGCCTTTTTAAACCTGGCATTCCTATTGGAAAAATTTCCAAAGGTACAAATAATAAAGTCAAGTTTTTTTCAGATTTTACTCAATTAGATTATGTAAGAATAACATCATTTACTTTTGGAGAGAAAAGATAATGGCATCTCTAAATAAAAGTAGTTTTCTAAGAGCATTTGCATCTTATTTACCATTAATAATGTTATTTATTTCTGTTTTTAACGAATTCGATTTTAATTATCTTAAAATTGAAAATTTTGCTTTTAATTTTGTTTATATTTTAATTTTTTATTGGACTTTAAGAAATCCAGATAGTTTAGGATATTTATCTATTTTTTTTGCAGGAATAATAAATGATGTTGTTGTAGGTATTCCTATTGGAATAAGTAGTTTATGTTATTTGATACTTTGTGCAGTTACAGCCTACATAAGAAATATTACCTTAAGCCCAAACTTTGTTAAAGATTGGTTTTCATTGTTATTTACAATGGTTTTAATCAATTCGATTCAAGTTATTATATTAGACTTGGTATTTTTGATAGAAATTAAATATATGAGCTATGTAGTTAATTCTGGATTTACGTTTCTACTTTATCCAGTGTTTTTTGTAATATTCAATACTTTAAACCAAATAATTTTCCAAAAAAAAAAATGATTAAAGAGAACTCAGGTATCAGAAAATCAGATGTAATAAACAGAAGAATGTTTATCATTAGTGCAGCAAAAATTGTTGTCTTTACAGGAATTGTTGCTCGACTATTTTCACTCCAGATAAATGAAAATAAAAAATATCTTACACTTTCTGATAAAAATAGAATTAGAGAATGGAAACTTCCACCTACAAGAGGGAATATCGTTGATTACTTTGGAAATATAATTGCAGGTAACTTAAAAGTTTATCAACTGCATATTATACCAGAACAAGTTGAAAATTTTAACTATTTGTTGCTAAGATTAAAAACACTTTTAAATTTAAGTGACAAAAAAATTCAGAAAATAATAAAATTAAAAAATAAGTTAAAACCCTGGGATAGTATAATTGTATCTGAGAATTTAAGTTGGAGTCAATTCTTAAAGATTAATAATTATTTATATGATTTGGTTGGAGTAAAACCTGTAATGATAATTTCAAGAAATTATCCATTTAGTGAAATGTATACTCATATTTTAGGTTACGTAAGTCAGCCAAATGAAGAGGAAGTATTAGAAAATGAAATCGTAAAAGAAAGATTCGTCCCAGGCATGAAAATTGGAAAGTTGGGTTTGGAAAAAACACTAGAGAAACAACTCATTGGAACTAATGCGATTCAAAGGTATGAGGTTAATGCTTATGGAAAAAGAATAAATCAACTTGAGTATCAAAAAGGACTGCAGGGCAACAAAATAAGATTAACTGTAGATACCGAAGTACAAAAACTTTCTGCTCAATTACTTTTGAATAAGGCAGGATCAATAAGTGTAATGGATATTTATACGGGAGATATAATTGCTATGTACTCCTCTCCCTCTTATGACCCAAATTTATTTTTGTTTGGCATCAGTCAGGATGAGTGGCAACTGATTAGAAATAATCCTTTAAAACCCTTAATTAATAAAACTCTTTCTGGCCTCTATTCACCTGGTTCAACAATAAAACCTATCGTAGCACTTTCTGCTTTGGAAAATAATATTATTAATACAAATTTCAAGGTCAAGTGTACCGGTAAAACAGAACTATATGGCCAAACATTTCACTGCTGGAAGGAAAAAGGACATGGATTTGTCAGTTTAAAAAATGCAATGAAACAATCTTGTGACACTTATTTTTATGAAGTTGCAAGGCTATTAGGTGTTGATCGATTAAATGTTACAGCTAAAAAATTTGGCTTAGGTGAAAAAGTACTAGGAGAATATTTTGATAGCGAAAAAAAAGGTTTATTTCCAAATACTAATTGGAAAAAAAATAATCTTGGAAGAGGATGGGTATTAGGGGAGACACTAATTACCGGAATTGGTCAAGGATACACTCAAACTACACCTCTACAGTTATGTTTAATGACTGCTCAAATTGCAAATGGAGGATATAAAATTAAACCAAAAATTATAGTTAATGATGACCCGTTAAGTTTAGAAGATGCAAAAATTTCAATGACACTCCAGTCTTTACAAACGCCTAATATAAGATTATTTAACGATCCAAAAAATATTAAAATAGTTCAAGAAGCAATGTTTAGTTCTACAAATGAACAATTTGGTACTTCTTATAAATCTAGAATTGACGACCCAAAATATCAATTTGCAGGCAAAACAGGGACCGCTCAAGTAAAAAGAATAAGTAAAAGAGAGAGAGAACTTGATTTAAAATTAGAACAAATACCTTATAAAGATAGAGATCATGCGCTTTACGTTGCTTATGGTCCTTATAAAAATCCGAGATATGCATTAAGTATAATTGTTGAACATGGTGGCTCAGGTAGTAAAGCTGCCGCTCCAATGGCAAAAGAATTATTTAAATTAATAATCGATAGAGACGAGCTTAGGGATAAGCAATCTAACTTCGAAAATATAAATATCTAATGTTTCAAAGAGATAGTTTAAATTCTGAACTTTCATTTTTACAAAAAATTAAAGAAATAGATTATACGTTGTTAATTTGCATAATTTTATTATCAATAATAAGTTTATTAGTTATGTACTCAACAGATGGTGGAGAGATACTTTACCATACCAAAAGTCATTTTAGTAAACTAGTGGTTTTCTTTCCATTGATGTTATTCATTGCATTTTTCAACATTAGATATTGGCATACTTTTGCATACTTATTTTACTTCTTAGTTATTCTTTTATTATTATATGTTTCATTTTTTGGCCTAAAAGCATCAGGCTCTCAAAGATGGATGGATTTATATTTGTTTGTTCTTCAGCCTTCTGAGCTAATGAAAATTGCTGTTATTTTATGTCTTGCAAAATACTATCATCGAATAAAAACTGAAAATGTCAATACTCTGACAAGTATCATGTTAGTTTTAACGATTATAATAATACCAATTATATTTGTAATTTCTCAACCTGATCTTGGAACATCTGTATTAATTGCATTAAGTGGCTTAATAATTTTGTGGTTAGGGGGAGTAAAAGTTAAATATTTTGTATATTCATTTATTACTTTCTTAATTTCCCTTCCTTTTATTATATCTTTTTTGAAACCATATCAAAAATTGAGAATACTAACATTTTTAGATCCAGATAGAGATCCTCTGGGCGCAGGTTATCAAATTATTCAATCTAAAATCGCAATTGGATCAGGCGGCCTAGATGGTAAGGGATTTTTAAAAGGAACACAAAGTTATCTAGACTTTTTACCAGAAAAACACACTGACTTTATTTTTACTTTGTTTTCTGAGGAATTTGGTTTTATAGGATCTGTTGGCCTTTTAATTCTTTACACAATAATAATTTTTAGAATTATTCGTATTGGAGCAATATCAAGAAGTAATTTTTCTAAACTGTTTTGTTTTGGTTTTGCTTTTTCAATTTTTATTTATATCGTAGTAAATTTATCAATGGTCTTGGGCTTACTCCCAATCGTTGGTTCTCCTTTACCGATAATGTCATATGGGGGCTCTTCAATGTTGGCAACCATGATAGGCTTTGGCATTGTTTTGAGTGCAAAAATTAATCATAGACAAACAATTGCTTAATAAATTATATTATAAGATAGCATAATTTGTCACTCTTAATTTCTGTTTTTATAATTGTATAAGATATCGTGAGAAAAAATATTAAAATTGGAATAGTTGGTGCTGGGATACAGGGTATATCTAATGCTTTATTTTTACAAAAAAAAGGCTTTAATGTAACTATTTTTGACAGAGACAACCCAGGTGCTCAAGCAGCATCTTATGGAAATGCAGGACATTTTTCCCCGTATGCTTCAGTTCCTATTAATAGACCTGACGTATTAACAGACGTACCTGCAATGCTCATTAGCACCTCTGGTCCATTAGCATTAAAATGGAACTATGTTCCCAAAATGATTCCATGGTTTTTAAAATTTATCATGAACTCAACAACTAATAAAATGATGCATACAGCAAAAAATATGCAT
>CACLFK010000017.1 GCA_902606105.1 uncultured Pelagibacteraceae bacterium
TTACAATAATTCAACATTTTATCGAGTTATAGAAAACACTTTGGTTCAAGCAGGTGATCTTGAGTTTGGTTATCATAATAATATAAATTATTTTAAAATTGGAAGTGGTAAGTCTAAGCTTGGTAAATTAAATTCAGAATTAAGTAATGATTATGAATTTAAAACAGGTACTGTTGCAATGGCTAGAGGTGAATTTGATACTGAGGATAGTGAATTCTTTATTATCTTAAAAGACATTCCATTGTACCAGGGAGAGTATACCCCGGTCGGCAAAGTTATCTTTGGCTTAGATGCTTTAAAAAAAATTAAGGTTGGAAATAAAACTGATTATGTATTGCGACCTGATTATATTAAAGAATTCCAGTTATTAGAAAACTAATTAACTAAAGGTTTTCCAGTTGAAAGAGTATGTTTAATTCGCTGTTGTGTTTCTTTAGTCTGAATTAATCTCATAAAAGAATCTAGTTCTAATTTATATAAATCATCTTCAGACAATACTTTTTCTATTGTCGTATCTCCTCCACTCAGAACATTCGCAAGCTCAGAACCAACTCTCATTCCATGATCTAAAATAACTTTATCGTTATATAATTTTTCAAGTAGTTTAATCATTTTGTCTTTCAATGGTTTTCCAGCAAGTTTGAAACTTACTTCTACTGGAGAAGAAAAATCTTTGTTTTCATCTAGTATTGTCCTTGAAACTTTTAGCAAGCTATTTCTGCTCATAATTTTTTTATCTTCTGGCATTAAATATTTTAATGGTTCTGCCTCAACTGGTGATGTTGCAGTTTTTCCATACCCAATTATGTCAAAAACTTTAAGTGGTGCAAAATCTGGATCCTTTTTTGCTTCATCAGTTTGTGACCATCTCCATAACATTTCTTTACAACCACCACCTGCTGGAACCAATCCGACCATTGTTTCTACAAGACCAACAACTATGTTTGTATGTGAGGCAACAAAATTACTTTGAACAAGCACTTCAAAACCTCCACCCAAAGTTAAACCTGATGGAGCGGAAACTACAGGGTATTTTGAATATTTTAATTCTTTACAAGTTTCTTGGAAATATTTCACAAATTTTTCAATAGATTTATAATCTCCCTTATCTGCAAAATTCATTGTGTAAGTAAGATTTACACCGGCTGAAAACTGCATACTTTCATTTATAATTATAAGTGGTTTATCGGTTGCATTCTTTAATGCATCCATAGAATCGTAGTCTAAAGCGTTAGCTTTTGTAGTAAATTCAACTATATTAAAATCATTAAATCTATAAATTTCAGCAGAATTATTTTTGTCTAATTTTAAAGCCTTTGGCTTAATTTTACCAAGTGTCTCAATTTCGGTATATTTTTGTCTCTCTCCATAAAAATTTTCATCATTAGATTTAGATAAATTCTCTAAGAAATTATTATTTTCAAAATTATCTATTTTTTCAAAAAAGTTATTCACACCAATTTCCTTTAACATTTCAAATGGTCCTCGTGACCAATTAAAACCAAGACGCATGGCTTCGTCTATATCATTAAATTTATCTGTTATTCCTGGCACAAGTGAGGAGGCATATTTAATTATTTTTGAAATTACAGACCAGGCATAATCCCCATATTTATCTCCTCTATTAATTAAGT
This sequence comes from uncultured Pelagibacteraceae bacterium, assembly GCA_902606105.1. Classification (GTDB taxonomy): domain Bacteria; phylum Pseudomonadota; class Alphaproteobacteria; order Pelagibacterales; family Pelagibacteraceae; genus Pelagibacter. Next base: position 1,635 of record CACLFK010000017.1, read on the forward strand.
TTAATAAATCAACTTTTTCAGATTTAATATCTATTTTCTTTGTAGGAAAATATTCTCCTGTCTCTAAATTTATAGCTTCAAGGGTTTTTTTATTTCCATCTTTGTTCATTCTATAAAATCCACCCTTGCCTTTTCTTCCAGTATAACCAGTTTCAATAAGTTTTTTTATTAGAGGTATTTCTTTGGCAACTATTTGAAATTCGTCGTTTTTAGGAAGTTCTCTAATGAAACTTTTTAACACATCTGCCATAAGATCAATTCCAATTAAGTCATATAATCCAAAAACTCCAGTCTTAGGAATTCCCATGGGTCTTCCAAAAATAGCATCGGCTTCCTCAATCGATAATTTCATTTTAAATGCCTCAGTCATGGCAACTTGCATTGCATATACACCAATTCTGTTACCTAAAAATCCAGGTGTGTCATTGCAAACAATAGCACCTTTGCCTAAATCAACCTCACAAAAATTTTGTAGTTGATTTATTTTCTCTAAATCAGTTTTTTCATTTTTAACGATTTCTAGTAAGTCCATATATCTTACTGGATTAAAAAAATGGGTAATACAAAAATCTTTTTTATCCTCCTCTGTCATTTTTTCAGAGAGAACGCTAATAGGAATCGAGGATGTATTTGATGAAACAATTGAGTCCTTTTTTCTTTGTTTAAAAATTTTGTCATAAATTTCATGCTTAATATCTATTCGCTCTACAACAGCTTCAACAATCCAATCAGCTTCAGAGACAACTTTAAAGTCATCTGAAATATTTCCAACTTGAATTCCATCTATTTTGGATTTATCAATTAATAACGGTGGTCTCGATTTTTCAATTTTCTCTTTTGCTTTTTGGCTAATCTCTGTTTTTAAATCTAATAAAGTTACAGGTATATTTGCATTACATAGTTGCGCTGCAATCCCACTACCCATAGTCCCAGAGCCAATAACAACAACATTATTTATTTTCATAAAAAACTTTTATAGTTAAATTTACTATCTGATGTAACAAAAAAATTGACCTAATTAGTAATTTGTTGATTTTTTAAATCCTCTATTTTGATATGACATCTAATTGAGTTTCCATTTTCAACTGTTTGCCATGGTGGAACTTCATTTTTACAAATATCTCCTAATATTCTTGGACATCTTCCTTGGAAGGAACAGCCATTTTCTGGTGGTTTTTCCTCTACAATGTCTTCAGCAACTAGCTTAGGTTTAATATCTGGATTTGGCTCTAAAACAGCTCCCAAAAGAACTTCTGTATAAGGGTGTGAAGGAAATTTATAAACATAATTAGACGGTCCAATTTCACACAAACGCCCTTGATAAAGAACCGCAACTCTGTCACTGATTGCTCTCACTACTGCTAAATCATGAGATACAAAAATGTAGGTTGTGCCAAAATCTTCTTTTAATTCTTGAAGCAAATTCAATACAGCAGCTTGAACAGAAACATCTAATGCAGAGGTTACTTCATCACATAAAATGATATCGGGTTTTGCAGCAAAAGCTCTTGCAACTGCAACTCTTTGTTTTTCTCCTCCTGAAAGTTGTCTTGGATATCTTGTAAGATAAAATTCTCCTAATCTAACTTTATCCAAAACCTCAATTATTTTATCCTTTAATTCCTTTCCTTTTAGACCGAAATACAACCTAAGTGGTTGAGAAACTATTTCCTCAACGGTGTGATTAGGATTTAGAGACTCATCTGGATTTTGAAAGATTAATTGTATAGCTCTTAAAAAACTAGGATCTCTTTGTTTTAAATCATTAGATAAAGTCTTATTTTTTTCAAATTTAATATTTCCATCTTTAGTTTTTAACAATCCAGCTATAGATTTTAAAATTGTAGACTTTCCACTTCCAGACTCTCCGACTAGTGCGAGAGTCTCCCCTTTATTAATGTTAATATTAATATCTTTTACTGTTGGATTAGTATCATTAATCTTATTTAATAATTGATCTAGAAATTTTTGTTTAGCATAACTTATTGAAACATTGGATAAATCTAAAATTTCATTCTTTAATATTCTATTTTCAATAGATTTAACATTGTGTGAGTCTAATTTATTTAAATTTAACAGTTCATTATGTTTAAAACATCTAACGCTTGTATTTAGATCTTCTATAAAATCAAGTGATGGAGAATTTACTTTACAATCGTCATCAGCGAACTCACATCTTTCATAAAAACTACAGCCTTTTTTTATTGATCCGGGCTGAGGCTGACTTCCAGACATAGAGTTTGGGAGACCTGGTAAAGAAAGTTTAGGAATAGATTTTAATAAACCATATGTATAAGGGTGTATAGGATTTTTGAGTATGCTTCTTACAGGACCATCTAACACTATTTCACCTGAATACATTACTATAACTCTATCACTTACTTGAGCAATTGCTCCAAGATCATGACTCACATATACCATCGAAGTGCCAGTATCTTTTGCGATAAGATTTAATAATTCTAAAACATGAGCTTGAGTTGTAACATCTAATCCTGTTGTGGGTTCGTCTAACAATAATAATTCTGGACTACCTGCTAAAGCCATAGCAACAGCAACTCTTTGTTGTTGACCACCAGACAATTCATGTGGATACCTTTGAGCCATAGTCTCAGGGGATGGAAGTCTTACTTTATTTAATAATTCAGAAATTTTTCCATCTCTTTCAGCTTGATTCAAATCAGTATGTAATCTTAATGCCTCATCAATCTGATATCCTATTTTTAAATTTGGTGTAAGTGATTGACCGGCATTTTGAGGTATCATAGCAATTTTTCTACCTCTTATATTTTCTAATTCTTTATTTTTCATTTCTAGCAAATTATTCGAATGAAACATGCATTCTCCTGAAATGGTAAAAAGTCCATGTTTAACATAACCCATCATAGCAAGCGCAAGTGTGCTTTTTCCAGATCCAGACTCACCTACAATTCCGACTGTTTCTCCTTGATTAATTGATGTGCTTATATTTTTTAATATAGATATCTGCTCTCCTTTTTGACTTTGAAAGCCAATTGTTAAATTATTAATTTTTTGAACTATGGTTTTCATTTTTAAACTGGTGCCTTTGTTGATCTGTCAATTCCTAAAGCTTTTGCAAACGCGTCAGCGGTTAAATTAATTCCAATTATTAGTGAACTTAGGCCAAAAATTGGAGCTAAGACTGCCCAATAAGCAAATGACATTAATCCTCTGGCATTTGATATCATTAAACCCCAATCAGGAGTTGGCGGGCTAACTCCAAAACCCAAAAATGATAAAGAGCTAAAACCAAGTAACATCCAAGACCATCTCATAGCACCTTCAACCATTATGGCATCTCTCACGTTAGGTAAAATTTCATTCCATATAATAGACATGTTGCTATGTCCTCTGGCTCTTGCAGAAACAATAAAATCTTTAGCTATAACATCATGTGTTGCTGCTCTTGCAACACGGACAATCCCTTTTCCATAAAAAAACCCAAGTGCTGGAATTAGTACCAATGTTGTTGTGCCAAGCAAAGATACAATTAAAAGCATGGCTAAAATCCAAGGGATAGATAAAAAAGCATCAATTATTCTCATAACAATATCGTCTATTTTCCCCCCTACAAGACCACAAAATATTCCAAGTGAGCCTCCCCACAACAATGCAATCAATGATCCAAAAAAAGTTACAGTTAGAGCAGTTCTCCCCCCTAAAATTGTTCTAGTGAAAACATCTCTTCCTAAACTGTCAGTACCAAACCAAAATTCAGACGATGGTGGGGTCAACATCAATGTTGGATCAATAGCTTTATAATCATATGGTACATACAATGGACTTGTAATCGCCAAAATGACATGGAAAATAAGTATTATTAATCCTATTAAACCCGATGGCTTAGAAGCCATAGTTTTAATAACTTCATATATTTTTTCAAAAGTATTTTTTTGTTTTTCTTTTTTTTTGATCATTTTACTTTTTTATTTGAAGAGATTTTAATCTAGGGTTCAACATTAAAGTTGTTAGATCAGCAATCAAATTGATACCTACATATATTGATGCAAGAATAATTGCTAAAGCTTGAACTACTGGCAGATCTCTATTTGAGATAGACTCAATTACCAATCTCCCTAAGCCAGGATAATTAAATACTACCTCGGTAACTACAACACCTCCCAATAACCACGCAATTGTTAAAGCAACGACATTTATCGCTGGAAGCAAAGCATTTGGTAATACATGTCTAAATACCATCTTCCAATAAGGTACTCCTTTTAAAATTGCCATTTGAACATAATCACTTGCCATAACTTGAATAACACTTGATCTAACCATTCTTGCCATATGAGCAGTCATGATCATAGAAATTGCAATAACTGGTAGAATTATATTAGGAAGTAATTCATATATTGATGCATCTGTTGGAACAATTACTATACCAGGTAACCATTCTAGCCAAATAGCAACAATGAGAATTAATAAAGTTGCACTTATAAATTCAGGAATTGTCATAGAAAATATTGTTACAGTTGAAATAATAATATCTGGAAGTCTGTCTCTCCAAAGAGCAGTTATAATTCCTAATAATAAAGCAATAGGTATCCCAATCAAGATAGATGCAGAGGCAAGAACTAAAGAATTTTTAACTTTTGGTCCTAAAACTTCATTAATCTTCATTTCTCCACTCAAAGAATATCCAAAATCTCCCTGTAAAACTCCCCATGCCCAAGATATATATCTTTCATATGCTGGAACATTAAGCCCGAGTCTCTGATAACAAGCTTCTAAAGCTTCCCCGAAAGCCTGTCTTTCAAGATAAGTTGTACATGCATCACCAGGTAACACCTCAACTCCAGCAAATGTGATTAGTGATACTATAAATAAAGTGATTAAACCTAATAGAATTCTTTTTATTACTAAAAAAAACATATTAAATATTTATAGAATTTAAAAATAATTTTAAAGATGAAAAATTTACAGGCCTTAAAATAAGGCCTGTAAATACTAGATTAATTTACTTTATTTTGATTTTGTGCCAACGAACAGAAAATACCTCTACTTCATCTAAATTTTTGACTGCAGAAGAAGTTACAATCAATTTAGATACATGGTAAGGAATCAAAGTTCCAGATTCTTCCCACAATGTTTTTTGGGCATTCTGATAAGCTTTTTTTCTTTTGCCAAATTTAAGCTCACCTCTTGCATCAGCTAAGTTTTTATCAAAATCTGGATTTTTGAAATAAGACTCATTCCATTTTGCTCCACTATGATAAATCTCATGTAATGCACTATCAGCAGGTCTTTCATTCCAACGAGTCATTGCAACTGGTTTTTTCATCCAAGTTTCGTTCCAATAACTTTTTGAAGGAGTCATTTTGACCTCAGCTTTAATACCAGCTTCAGCAAATTGCTGCTGCAAAACTTCTCCTATTGTTGGCCATGTAGGTTCTTTAGTAGAAACATGAATTACCATATCAATCCCATTTGGATAACCTGCTTCCGCTAAAAGCTTTTTAGCTTTTTTGATATTCTGTGGACACTTCATTTTTAGACGATATTGGTCTGATGGTGCAACAGGTGTATCACAAGATACGGTCGCAGCTCCTCCCATAACCAAATCTACAAGTTCTTGTCTGTCTACAGCTAATCTTACAGCTTTTCTAACTTTTGCATTGTCAAATGGTGCTGTGTCAGTTCTCATAACCATTCCTCTCCAGTTTCCTGTAGGCACAACTGAAACATTAAACTTAGAGTTTCCATCAAAGATTTTTTTTTGACTGAACGGAACATATCTATTCATATGTATCTGACCGGTTAAAAGTGCTTGAACTCTAGCTTCACCATCAGGAATAGCAATAACATGTACTTCTGCTAAACCAGGTGCACCTTCCCAATAATCGGCATTTGCTTTAAGAACTGTTGTTCCTTCTGGGTCAAATTTATCTACTATAAAAGGACCAGTACCAATTCCAGTTTGCCCAATAGTATCACCTGAGTCTGATGGAATCATTCTTAATCTGTAATCAGTAAGTAATAATGGAAAATCTGCAAAAGATGTATTTAATTTCATTTTAATAGTATGAGAGTCCACAACTTCGATAGCTGTTACTGTACTCATACTTTTTTTTGCAGGAGAACCTATTTCTGGATCTTGAACACGCATCAAAGAATATTTTACATCCTCTGCATCAAAGTCAGATCCATCGTGAAATTTCACACCTTTTCTAAGTTTAAATGTCCATTCTGTAGCATCAGCATTAGCTGACCAATCAGTAGCTAGTTCGGCTGATGTAACTCCTTTAAGATCTTTTCTTACCAGACGATTTTGAGTCATAATTACTACCTGAAATAATCTTCCTTTAGTAATTGCATCTAGATTTGTATCTTTTCCAAATCCAAGGTCATGTGAAATTTTAAATACTCCACTTGAGGCATTGGCAGATGAAACAGAAAATAAAGATGATATCAATGCAACTGATATCAATTTAAAAATGTTTTTCATAATTCTTCCTCTTTTTAATTATTTATTTAAAAGCTAACATCTTACAAATTTTAGAACAATGATAATCAACAATACAATTTTGAGTTGTAACATAACGTGGGTGTGGTGATTTAAGATATTTAGTGGATAAAAATACTGATTTAATTTATTAAAAAATATGCATAAATCTTTAAGAAATTTGAGGTTTTCCATCAAGCCTCAATTACAGGAAACTGAAAGACCGTTAGAGATGGCTCGAACATTAAGCGTTCATCCATTAACATATCAAGAGCTTCCATATGATCCTGAATATTCTCAATATGCTGGAAGACTAACAACTGAAAAATTATCAAATGCTACTGCAGATGAACAATATTGGAAAACAAAACAGGAGGTTATTTTTAGGCATACCGGAGAACATCCTTACGAAATTAAAGGACCAGATGCACTTAAGTTGCTACAAAAAATTTTTCCAAGAGATATTTCAAAAGTTAAAAAAGGAAGATGTTCTTATCAGTTTGCTTGCTATCATAATGGTGGAATAATTACTGATGGATTACTTTTAAGAATTGATGATGACCGATATTGGTTTGCTCAAGCTGATGGAGAAATGTTTTCGTGGTACAATGCCCATTCTGAAGGATTAGATGTAGAAATTCTAGAGCCAAATGTTTTTGTTAGTCAAGTACAAGGTCCAAAATCAATGGAGCTTCTTGATAACTTGATTGATGAACCAATAGCAAAATCTTGGAATTATTTTGATTGGGTTGAAGTGACTATGGCTAATGAGAAAGTTATAGTAAGTCGTACTGGATTTACAAATGAGCTCGGATGGGAAATATATTTTAGACCCGAAAACAATTCAGAAAAATTAGGAGATTTAATTCTGGGTGAAGGTTCGAAAATGGGAATGATTATTACAGGGACTCCTGCATTTAGAGGTAGGAGAATAGAGGCAGGACTACTTTCTGCTGGTCAAGATTTTTCAATCGAAACGAATCCTTTTTCTGTAGGTTTAGGACATTTTGTTGACTTAGAAAAAGATGATTTTATTGGAAAAAAAGCATTACTTAATGCAAATAAAGAATGCCGAAGTTGGGGTATTAGAGTTGTAGATGGTATTGCAAAAAAAGGAAGGTCTTTAAAATTAAATGGGAAAATTATTGGTAAAGTGACTTCAAGTACATGGTCTCCTTATCAAGTTTGTGGTGTTGGGATAGCACTACTGGACAATTCAGAAGTTGGTCCTGGAACAGTGATAGATGTAGAGTGTATAGATAATAAAATTCATAAAGCAGAACTTTGTAAATTACCAATGTATGATGCCAAAGGTGAAATAGTGAGAGGTATCAAAAAAGATATACCTCAAAAACCTGAACCATGGGCAGGAATTAGAAATTAATTAATTTTAGGAATACTTAATTTATCCTCTACATTATGTTGCTGGAGTAAACTTTTGACGTATCCCTGTTTAATGTTATTTGAGATAAATTTATTTATAAAATCTAGAACTACAGGGTTGCCTTTTTTGATACCTATTGATTGTTTAATATAGGTAAAAGGACTTTGTATCATTTTATAATTATTATTTTTTTCATTTCTTCAATTAGCTTAGGTTTAAGACCTGCTAAAATATTAACTTTATTTTCTCTAAATAATTTATGTGACTCCTCAATAGAATTTACACGAATTAATTCTGCTTTTTTAAGGTTTTCAGTTAGCCAAAGATCATAGGCACTTCTTTCAAAGACAGCTATTTGAATACCTGACTGATCTATATCATTATTATTTTTAAAGTTATCTTCTTCTCTAAAAAGAAAGTTGGCATCTATATTCACATAAGGATTGCTAAAATCTATAGTTTTGCCCCTCTCTTTCTCTGAAGCAATGTTGCCAATGTCCCATTCATTATTATTTACAGCATCAGCCAATAAACCAGGATTTGCAAATTGAACTAGTTCAAAACTTATATTTAGCTCTTTTGCCAATTTTTTCCCTATACCTGGTGATACACCATCTATAACTCCAGACTTGTCCTTGCTATTTACAAGTAAAAAATTGTTCATATTTACACCTATACGTAATACACCTGTTGGTGCAATTTTTTTAATTATATCATCAATCATTAGAATTATTTTTGAGTAATATTATATATTAATTTTATAACTTTAATTAATTTAATGTTTAAATTAGAAAAAAAAATAATTGCAATTGGTGGTGGTGGATTTACTCATCAATCTGATTATAGGTTAGATGATTTTGTTATTAACCAATCTGCAAATAAAAATAAAAAAATTGGTTTTTTAGCAACAGCTAGTAAGGATGATCAAACAAAAATTGATTTATTTTATAAAAGATTTGAAAATAAAAATTTAGAATTATCTCATTTTAATCTTACATCTAATGTCGTTGGTTTTTCTAAATGGATTTTTGATAAACAATTAATTTATATAGGAGGGGGAAATACTGCGTATATGTTAGAACTTTGGAAAAATTATAATTTAATTAATATTTTTAAAAAAGCGTATGAAAAAGGGATAATATTATCAGGTGTTAGTGCTGGTGGTGTGTGTTGGTTTGATTGGATTTTGACAGATTCTTTAGGTTCGGGATATAAAGCTTTAAAAGGTATTAACTTGATATCAGGGAGTTGTACACCACACTCATTAGAAAATAATAGAATGTCTAAATATCAATCAGAAATCAAAAAAAACAAGTTACCTCCAGGAGTTGCTATAGATGATGGTGTTGCTGTACTTTTTGTTAATGGAGTTGCTAAAGAAGTTTGTTCCACTAGGGAAAATTGTGATGCATATTTTGTTGATAAAAATAATAAAATTAGTCTAAAAGAGTATATAAAATAAATTATGAATAACGTAGTTCCAAGTAAAAAAATTCATAGCGTTGAGGAAGCAAGAATTGTTGCAAAAAAACGTGTTCCAAAATTAATGTTTGATTTCGTTGATGGTGCCTCAGGTGATGAACGATTATGTGAGAACAATAGTAAATCATTAGATCAAATAAGATTGCAGCCAAAAGTTTTACGAAATGTAGAAAAAAGAATTATAAAAAAAGATATTCTAGGACTTGAATATAACCAACCATTTGGTTTTGCGCCGATGGGTATGTGTAATTTAACTTGGCCAGGAGCAGATAAAATGTTAGCTGAGGAGAGTCTTTCAAGTAATGTGCCTATGTGTGTGTCAATGGCTTCCTCAACCTCTCTAGAAAAGATGTATGAATTTTCTAAAGGAAATGTTTGGCTACAACTTTATAATTTTCAAGATGAAGAATTTGTTATGGAGTTACTAGATAGAGCTGAGAGAACTGGTTACAAGGTTGCAATTTTAACTGTGGACGTACCAATACAATTTCGTAGAGCTAAAGATAATAGAAACGGTTTTAATGTACCATTTAATCTTGGATTAAAACAATTTGTTGACTTTGCAACTCATCCAAATTGGTCAATTAGCACTTTGCTTAGTGGTATACCAAAACCAATGAATTACGAAACATCTAAGAAGGGTAATAAATTTGTAAGAAGTGAGAGCAGAGGCGCTACAGATTGGGATACACTAAAAAGAATTAGAGAAAAATGGAAGGGTAAGTTAATAATTAAAGGAGTGATGTCATCTAAAGATGCAATCAAAATCAAATCTGATGGTGCTGATGCAATACAGGTTTCAAATCATGGAGGAAGACAATTAGATAGTGCTTTATCATCAATTGAAGCATTACCTTTAATAAGAAATGCATTAGGAAAGGATTTTCCAATTATTTTTGATAGTGGAATTAGAGGTGGAAGTGATGTGGTTAGGGCTTTAGCAATGGGTGCTGATTTTACAATGATTGGAAGACCTTTAATGTATGGAATTGGTGCAGATGGTGCCAAGGGACTAAAACGTGTTGTAGATATAATAAAAGATGAAATAAGTACTGCCTTGGGATTAGTTGGTTTAACTGATATAAAAGACATTTCTTCAGATATAATTTCAGAAAGGTTTATAAGAGACTTTAAATATTAGATGTCAGAAAAAAAAATCAGAGGTGGTTCATTAATCGCTAGAGCCTTAAAAGACAAGGGTATTAAACATGTGTTTACTTTGTCTGGAGGTTTCTGTAATCCAGCACTTGAAGGATTTATGGAATGTCAGATGGAAGTAATAAACTGTCCCCATGAACAAATAGCAGGACATATTGCCGACGGACATACTAGAATTACCAGAAAACCTACAGTTTGTCTTGTAGGTCCAGAAGGATTTGCAAATGCAGTCCCTTCAATGATGGAAGCTTGGGGTGAAAGATCACCTGTAATATTTATAACTGGTTCAAGCAGTTTAAAAAGACAGGGTTCAGGTGGATTTAAGGAAATTGATGATGTCGCTATTGCTGCACCACTAACTAAGTATAGTGCGAGTATAACAGATGGCACTAGAATAAGGGAATTTGTAGATAAAGCATACAGAATAGCAACCAATGGATATCCAGGAGCAGTACATTTAAGTATGCCTGTTGATATTATGTTTTCATCATTTTCTGAAGATGCAGGCCTTGAAGAGAGACCATTTTCACATCAAAAAAAACCTATAGTCAAAGCATGGCCTGATCCAGTACAAATGTCTGAAATATTAGAACTTACTTGTAATTCAAAAAAACCAGTTTTAATCGGTGGTCACGGAGTTTGGTGGTCTGAGTCTGAAAAAAAATTAGAGGAAGTAGGAAATAATTTAAATATTCCTATATTTAATATTCCTTATCACCAAAAGTTACTGGGTGAAGAAGCTAATGCTTATATGGGTTTGGCTGACATACATCAATATCCTCCATCTAAGTTTGCATTAAACGAATCTGACTTAGTTTTAATGGTTGGAGCAAGATTAGATAATCAGATGAATTTTGGAAACCCTCCACTTTTTCCTAAAACAACTAGACTTATTTGTATCAATGGATCTCATGAAGAAATAGAGCTTAATAGGGCAGCAGATATTAACCTCTTATGTGATCCAGGTGTATTTTTTGATACTTTAAGCAAACTTAAGCTTAGTAATAAATGGAATTTAGATAAAAAGTGGTTTGATCTTAACAAATCAAAAAAAATGGAGTGGGTTGATAAAACTTTAAACGATTTAAGCAAAGAAACAAAAGAAGCGGAAATAAATGGAGGAAAAATGCATCCTCTTCAATTAGCCTTAGATGTTCAAGATGTTATTGGAGAAAAAGATTGGTTAGTAATAGATGGTGGTAACACACATTTTTGGTCTGAGATTGCAATAAATATTGCAGGATCTAAAGGAAAAAAAATTGGAGGGATTCTCCATCCAGGTACTTTTAGTATGTTGGGAGTTGGTGTACCTTTTGCTCTTTCCGCAAAAAATACCCACCCTAATTCAAATGTAATATTGATAAGTGGTGATGGAGCGTTTCTGTCAGGTGGTTTATCAATAGAAGCTGCTTTCCAAGAAAATAAACCGATTGTTGTGGTAATAGATAATAACGGTGGATTAGATTGCATATCTCAGCAACAAGAAAGGTTGTTTGAAAATGGAAAACACTTTGCTACTGATTTTAGAGATATACCTTTTCATAAAATTTTTGAGGGATTTGGTGGACATGGTGAACTTGTGACAAAAAGAAAACAACTAGCACCTGCTTTAAAAAGAGCAATAGAAAGTGGAAAAACCGCTTGTATCAATGTTAAAGCCAAAGGTGTGATAAGTCCTATTGTTGCTGCAGTTAGTGATAAAAGAGATAAGGCTTCAATAGAATAAAACATGGCAACATTATCTTCTCATCTATTAAACTCTATCAATGGCACACATGCTAGTGGAGTAAAAGTAATAATTAATCAAATTAATTCATCTGGAGCTAAAAAAATATTTTTTAAAACAGAGTCAGATGAAGGTGGAAGAATTTCAGAAAACTTTGAACTTTCTGACGATGATTGTGCATGTGATTATGAAATGATTTGTAAAATTGCTGAATACTTTTCAGTAAAAACTGTTGTTAAAGAAGTAACGATCAAATTTAAAATGGAAGATCCTAAAAAAAAATATCATTTACCAATTATTATTTCACCAAATGGATATTCAATTTGGTGGTCTAAATAATAATTAATAAAACTTATCTATGTTAAAAAATATTAAATTAAACATGTCTAGAAGAATTAGAAGAACACCTTATACAGGTATGGTAGAAAAACATGGTGTATCGGATTTTACAGTTGTAAATCATATGCTTCTTCCTAAAGGTTTTAAAAATTCTGTAGAAACTGATTACTGGCATTTAAGTAAGGAGGTTCAAATTTGGGATGTTTCTTGTCAAAGACAGGTTCAAATTAGTGGGCCCGATGCATCAAAACTTGTGCAAAGATTAACTCCTAGATCTATAACTAAAATGGAAACAGGAAAGTGTTTTTATATACCTATACTTAATGAAAATGCTGGAATGATTAATGATCCAGTTCTTCTCAAGTTAGATGATGACATGTTTTGGATATCTATTGCAGACTCGGACATTTTATTATGGGCAAAAGCTTATGCATTAGGTTTAAATTTAAATGTAAATATAGAGGAGCCAGACGTATATCCTCTTGCAATTCAAGGGCCAAAGTCAGAGAACCTGATGATTAAAGTTTTTGGTGAAGATATTAAAAAAATTAAATTCTTTAATTTTAGAATAATGGATTTTGAAGGCACTAAACAGGTTGTTGCAAGATCTGGTTACAGCAAACAGGATGGATTTGAAATATATTTTAAGGCTTATGATAATCATTTTGATACCACAGAAATGGGTGAAAAACTCTGGAAAACTATTTGGGATGCTGGTCAAGAATTTAATATTTCACCAGGTTGTCCTAATTTAATTGATAGAATTGAAGGTGGACTTATGTCTTATGGAAATGATTTTACAAATGAAAATAATCCACTTGAGTGCAATCTTGAACAATACTGTAAACCTGAAGTTAATCATGAATATATTGGAAAAGAAGCCCTAAAATTAATTCAAAATAATGGAATTAAACAAAAGATAAGAGGAATAATTTTTGAGGGAAATCCTTGTTCAGGAATAGGCCAGCCCTTGCCTGTATTATCAAAAGATAATAAACAAATTGGCCAAATAACCTCAGGCATTTATTCGCCAAGAATAAAAAAAAATATTGGTTTGTCCATGATTCTTAAGGACTACTGGGGTATTGGAGAAAGTATTTTTGTTCAAATGTTAGATGGTGAAAAAAGAAGAGGAACTATTACCACTTTGCCATTTCCAAAATAAATATATATAAGAATTTTAATATAAAATGTTTAAAGCAGTTATAGCAGGTTATTCTAGATCTCCTTTTACAATGGCAAAAAAAGGTGAATTAATAGATGTTAAACCAGTCAATTTACTGGCTGATGTAATTAATAATCTTGTTACAAAATCTAAAGTTATACGTGAAGACATTGAGGATATAGTTGTAGGTTGTGCTTTTCAGACGGGTGAACAATCTTTTAACATTGGAAAATTAGTAACATTTTTAACTGATATGGACATAAAAACATCTGGCATGACTGTGGATAGATGGTGTGGATCGTCTATGGAAGGAATACATGTTGCTGCAGGAAAGATTGCAATGGGATCTGGGAAAGTCTTTGTGTGTGGTGGTGTAGAAAGTATGACAAGAGTAAATACTGGTTTTGATTCTATGCCATATCCTTATTCTGGAAAAGAAAATCCTAATGTATATTTTACTATGGGAACAACTGCAGAAAATGTTGCAAAGCAATATTCTATATCAAGAACTGAACAACAAGACTTTGCAATTTCCAGTCACCAAAAAGCTTTCGAAGCACAATCTAAAGGAAATTTTAATGATGAAATTGTTTCAATTGGAAATTGTTCTAAAGATAGCAACATAAGACCTAATAGTAATCAAGAAAAGTTAGATGGATTAAAATTAGCATTTGATCAAAATGGAACTGTTACTGCTGCAACATCTTCTCCTTTAACTGATGGAGCTGCTGCCATTTTAGTTTGTGAAGAACAATATGCAAAGGATAATAATCTAGAAATTTTAGCAAAAATTGTTTCAACCTCTGTTCAAGGATGCAAACCAGACACAATGGGATTGGGTCCAATTGGAGCTTCTCAAAAAGCTTTAGAGAGAGCAAATTTAAAAATTGAAGATATAGATATTATTGAATTGAATGAAGCTTTTGCCTCTCAGTCTTTAGCTTGCATTAGAGATTTAAATATAGACCATGATAAAGTAAACATCGATGGAGGCGCATTAGCTTTAGGCCACCCTCTTGGTGCTACAGGAGCAAGAATCACTGGGAAGGCAGCACAATTATTAAAAAGAGAAAATAAAAAATATGCTCTTGCGACTCAGTGTATTGGTTTAGGAATGGGTATTGCTACTATAATAGAGTCTGTTTAATAATTAAAAATGGAACAAATACCCTTTGATAAAAGATCCGGAAAAATATGGTTTAATAACGAATTAGTAGAATGGCAAGATACAAAAGTTCACGTGATTAGTCATGGAATGCACTATGCAAGCTTAGTCTTTGAGGGTTTGAGGGTCTATAATAAGAAAATTTTTAAATTAGAGGAACATACAAAAAGATTGTTTCACTCTGCAAAAATTATGGATATGAAAATTCCATATTCTGAAAATGAAATAAATACTGCAACAACTAAACTTGTTGAAGATCAAAATATCGAAAATGGATATATCAGACCTTTTGTTTGGCGCGGAAGCGAAATGATGGGAGTTTCTGCTCAGAAAACAAAAATTAATGTAGCAATAGCCATATGGGATTGGCCAGCTTACTTTGACCCGCAATTGAAAGTACAGGGAATCAAACTCAATATTTCAAAATGGCAAAGACCTCCTCAAAATTCATCTCCTTGGGATAGTAAAGCTGCTGGTTTATATATGATTTGTACTCTCTCTAAACACGAGGCAGAGAAAAATGGTTTTACAGACTCTCTCATGCTTGACCATGAAGGCAATATTGCAGAAGCAACAAGTGCTAATATATTTTTTAAGGATAAAAATAACGAATTACATACTCCAATTCCAGACTCATTCTTAGATGGTATAACTAGAAAAACAGTAATAGAGCTGGCTAAATCAAAAAATATAATAGTGAATGAAAGAAAAATATCTCCAAATGAATTACCAAATTTTAAAGGATGTTTTATAACAGGTACTGCAGCAGAAATTACAGCGGTTGCAGCCATTTTAGATAATAATTTTAAAGTATGTGATATGATTTTAGATTTATCATCAACTTATGAAAAGCTGGTTGGAAAAAACTAAAAATTACCTATTTATACCCCTCAACCTTTCAGATCTTCTTCTTAACAATTCAGCAGTAACTAAGATCAAAGTTGATAAAATAATCAAACATGTTGCAACTGCTAAAATTGTTGGACTCAATTGCTCTCTTAACCCGGTCCACATTTGAACTGGGATTGTTGTATTATCTAATCCTGCCAAGAATAATACTACTACCACCTCATCGAAAGAAGTTACAAAAGCAAACAAACCACCTGAAATCACTCCTGGTAATATTAAAGGTAAAGTGATTTTCATAAATGTATTTACAGGATTACTTCCCAAGCTTGAAGCAGCCCTAGTTACACTGTGATCGAAGCCTGAAAGTGTAGCTGTTACTGTTATAACAACAAATGGAGTCCCTAGTATAATGTGAGCTAAAATTATTCCTGTATGTGTTGCTGCTAAACCAACTTTTGCCATAAAAAAGAAAATTGCAACACCAGATATAATTAACGGAACAATCATAGGTGAAATTAAAACTGCCATAATTAAACCTTTGTATGGCATATGTCTGCTACTAAGTCCTAAAGCCGCCAATGTTCCTAAAATAATTGATCCTATAGTTGCAAATATTGCAATTATAAAACTATTTTTTGCTGCTAATCCCCATGGATTTTTGGTTCCATAAACCATCTCATGATACCATCTTAGCGAAAAAGCGTCAGGATCAAGATTTTTCATACCTTCAGAAAAAACTAAAAATTCTTCTGCATTAAATGATAAAGGGAAGATTACGAATAAAGGAGCAATTAAGAAAATAAATACAAAAGTACAAAAAGCAATATAAAAATAATGCCAAATTCTATATCTTGTCTCTGTATAAGTTGGTAATGCCATATTTAACCTAATTTAATATTATCTACTCCGACTAATTTGTTATAAATCCAATAAATAACTAAAACTCCTGTTAACAGCATTAAACCCATTGCAGATGCAAAACTCCAGTCTAATGTTTCTTTCATGTGATAAGCAATGTGGTTGCTAATTAAAGTTCCTGATGCTCCACCTACTAGTGCTGGGGTAATATAATATCCTATCGCTAATATAAATACTAACAAACAACCAGCGCCGATTCCTGGAATTGTTAATGGAAAATAAACTTTCCAAAAAGCTACAAAAGGTGTTCCTCCTAAAGACTTGCCTGCCCTCATTAGGCTTGGAGAAATTGTTTTCATTACACTGTAAAGTGGTAGAACCATAAATGGCAATAATATTTGAGTCATTGCCACGTAAGTACCAACTTTATTATACATCATCTCTGGTCTATTATTATCTGCAACAAGGCCAATCATAACAAAAAAATCATTTACGACTCCTTGTTGCTGTAACAAAATCATCCAACTTGCAGTTCTTACTAGTAAAGAAGTCCAAAAAGGTAACAGGACACATATCATTAATAGATTGCTATATTTCATAGGCAATGTAGCTAATAAATGAGCTATTGGATAACCCATTAAGAAACAAAAAATAGTTACAAACAATGCTATTTCTAAAGTTCTTAACCAGAGAATTCTATGAATTCTTCTATCTTCATCTACTTGTGTGATGCTTCCATCAGCAGCGTAATACATGT
>CACLFK010000018.1 GCA_902606105.1 uncultured Pelagibacteraceae bacterium
ACTACAATCAAAATTAAAATCAAAATTACAATTAAAGCTAGAAGAAAATTTAGTAAACGAAACAACAATTCACTTTAATAAATATTTTAAAAAAAGTTTACTTTTTGATGATAAGTGGAAAATAAGAGAGCATGCAATTAAAACTTCCTTGTTAAATGATAAAAGTAGAAAATATTATTATTTAGAGTTTGGAGTTTTTGAAGGGATGACTGCTAATTATTTTTCTAAATCTGTTAAAAAGTTATACTGTTTTGATAGTTTTGAAGGATTGAAGGAAGACTGGATAGGTACGTCGGATCCAAAGAGTGCTTTTAATTTAAATAAAAAAGTTCCAAAATTAAATTCAAATGTTGAACCTATTGTGGGTTGGGTTGAAGATACTTTAGATTTTTTCTTACAAAAACATAATCCACAGATAAATTTTGTTCACTTGGATATGGATATTTATAATGCAACAAAATTTACTTTAGAGAGATTAAAACCTTACTTAGTAAAAAATGCAGTTATACTTTTTGATGAATTATATAATTATGATGGTTGGGAAAGTGGAGAGTATAAAGCACTAAAAGAAGTTTTTGATGAAAATGAGTTTGAATACAAATCATTTAATCTTTTAGGTTGTCAATCTATGATTAAATTAAAATAAATATTCAAAAAATATTATTTATTTTTTATCTTAAGTGTAAGTTATTATTTGAATTAGTATTTTTTCTATTAGTTAGTTTTTTTTAAATATGTTTATATAATCTTTAATAATGAAACTAATGTGATAACTTTTTAAAAATTTATTCGGATCTGCTTTTTTAATCTTATTATTTAATCCATTTAAAATACCTTTTTTTAAATCTAAAATATTTCCTACTTCAGCTAAATAGCCACAATTTAAATTAGACATTATCTCTTTTGGACCACTTGGACAATTAGTAGAAATTACCATTTTTTTTAAAGCTATTGCTTGCAGCAAGGCTGTAGGCATGCCCTCTCTCCTTGAAGTTAAAATGAAAATTTTTGCTTGTAATAAAATTGGAAATGGATTTTTTATTTCTCCTAATAATTTAATATTATTATCTAATTTATTTTTTTTTATTTCAAGGTTCAGAATTTTTTTTTGTGTACCTTTACCCATAATTAAAAGTTGTATTTTTTTTACTTCAAGCGTAGCTTGCACAGCTTTAATCATAGTTAAAAAATCTTTATCAGGTATTAGCCTTCCCATAGAAACCAATAAAGGTATTTTTTTTTTAAAACTTAAATTAGTTTTTTTTTTTGACTGAGATTTTATAAAATTTATGTCAATAGGATTAGAAATTATCTCAATTTTTTTACTTTTTACTTTATATGTATTTATGAGATCTTGCTTTACTCCCAAAGAGGGAACAATTACTTTTGCTGCTTTAGGATAAAAAAAAGGTATAATTAAATTTAAGATAGATTGTTTAAATTTATTTGAATGTTTCTTTTTAAGCGATACAGTAGTTGTTTCATTTATAAAAATTTTAAATTTCATTTTTAGAAAAATTTTAAAAAATAAAACAAAAACATTAATGTGTGTCAAATGAGATAAAATAATATCTGGTTTATTTTTTTTTAAGTATTTAAAGAAATTAATGAATGAAAAAAGTAATCTTTTTTTATTTAAATTTACTACATTAACTCTCTTGTCTAAAAATTTTAGATAATATCCTTTTTTTTTTAATAAAATTAAGTCTACTGTAAAATTATATTTGATAAGTTCGTTGACAAAAACTAGAGTAACACTTTCCGTACCACCTATTTCAAGACTATTAACGAATACCGCAATTTTTTTTTTCATATTTTATAATTCTTTTTATTCCATTTTCTAATGAAAATTTTGGCTCCCAATTGAGATATTTTTTAGCTAAAGAAATTCTTGCTTTTGTTTTTTGAATTGGATTTCTAATTCTCTTTATTTTTTTAATAATTAATTTTTTTTTAACCAACCTTTCTATAATGTTAACTATTTCAACTATTTTAAATGATTTACCTGAGCCAATATTTAAAATTAGTTTTTTTCTTTTTACATAAATTGACTTATAAATAGCTGTTAATATATCATCAATATAAATGTAATCTCTGGAAATATTAATGTCATTTATCTGAATTTCTATATTCTTTAGAATACAATTTATTATACTAGAAATTAAAAATCTCTTACTTTGTCCATAACCATAAACATTGAAAGGTCTCAATATTACACTATTGACATTAAAGTGGTCCCAATAAAAACGAATTAATTGTTCAGATATTATTTTTGATAAAGAATATGGATTATTACCATTAGTTGTTTGAAATTCTGGTGTAGGTATTATCGGATTTTTTCCATAAACATATGAGCTTAAATAAATCATTTTACAATTATATTTTCTGCAATAAGCTAATGCGTTTAATAGTAAACGAATATTATTTTTCATGAATAGATTGGGGTAAGTAAAACTTTTCTCTATCGAATTTAAATTTGCAAGCTGTATCATTACCTCAGCTTTAGGTAGATTTTGCCAATTCTTCTCTATAGCTAAATTCCCATACTGACGACCTATTTTTAAAATTTTAAATTTATTTTTATATTTCTTACAAAAATTTTGACCTATAAACCCTTTTGCACCAATTATAATAATTTTTTTTTTGTCTTTCATTTTTAAATGTAAATACTAATTTATGAATATTAAGTTTAATTAAAACTTTAATTGTATCCCATTCTTATATACTATTTTTTTGTATTATAAATTTTTTATTACTAATCATTAAAAACCATACATCACCAAGTAGCGTAACAAACCTTAAGGCAATAGCAATAGCTACACTTTGTGCTTCACCTATAATAGGTGTAATAAAAAATATTATTACTGCTTCTCTTACTCCAATTCCTCCTGGCGCACCTGGAATAATAAATCCTGCCAACCAAGCAATTGAAAATATAACTACTAATTTAGCTGTTATATTTATATTTATATCTAAAAATAAGTTTACAATAATTACAAGTAACAAGCCTGCTATTAGAAAAAACATAAAATATAATACATAGACTTTGCTGATGTCGATGACTGTATCCCACATTCCTCTATAAGGAAGTGTAATACCTCGCAAACTCATTAAATATGGTGCTAAGGCTGTAATCAAACTAGTTATTACTATAGTAGAAAATAAAATTATCATTACTTGATAAATTGAAAAATAAATATTACCCAATCCAAACATAATCATGCCACTAAAACCTATAACTACAGATACAGAAATTAGACCCAAAACTTCATAAATAGTAGCTCCTGCTAATATTATATTTTTTATACCAGCCTGACTTCCTAAAATATGCCTACCCACCACATGAAAAACATTACCTGGAATATATTTAGCAATTTGAGATCTCCCATATATTTTATTACATACGTTTGCCGATATTTCTTTATGTCCACACATTTTTAACAACCTTCTCCAAGCAAATGATAAAAGAAACTCACTTAAACCATATATAATTGAACATATAAATATAGTTATTAGAAGTTTATAATTGAGTGCTGAAGTTCGAAGCCAATTTTGATGCTCCCAAAATTTTTCCCCTATAAACCAAAATGATAAAACAACAATTGTAAGTTTGAAAATTTTAATTAATTTTGATTTTACCATTTTAAATATATTTCCGTATTAAAGATTTTAAAACAAGAAAGCAAAGTATTAAATCATTAATTTATTTTAATATTAAAAAAATATTTAATAGATAATATATTTTATAAGCATGTTTGCTTTTAAAACTTATTGTTTTGGTCTTGCATGAACAACAATGTTCCAGGTTAATTTTTTAAATGATAATATTGATAAAAGTTTTTCTAAAATAGGGTCAACGACTACAGCAATCCAAGCTAACGGTATTCCAATAAATGCTGGCAAAATCCTGGACTCTGCTAATGGAGTAGATATAACCCCCTGCGCAAACGTTTTAGTTTCATGACCACATTTTTTAAACATAGAATGAATCTCATCTTCAGTAAACTCAACTTGATCTGTAGAGTAATTATTGTCAATTTTCTTTCGTATTTTTCTAAGTAACCCAATAAGAGGGTTTCCAGCTTGTGGCTCATTCACAATAATAATACCATCTTGAGTTAGTATTTTTGAAAGTGACTTTATTACTTTCTCAGGCTCTGGCATATGATGCAATACACCTATCATAAGCACTATATCAAATTTAATTTCTGGGTTGAAATCGTTAACATTTAAACATTCAAATTTTACCCCTGTATAACTATTATGTTTTTTAGCGTATTTAATTAGCTTTTCAGAATAATCTACACCCGTATAGTTAATAAATTTTCCTTTTAAATAATCTACAGAAAAACCTGCGCCACATCCTACTTCAAGTATCTTTTTTATAGGTTGTTTTATCCCTTTAAGTGATTGAACTAATCGTAGTTTACGTGCAACACGACAATATGTTGTAAGATCTTTTTTAACATAATTAATTGCTATATCATCGAATAACTTTTTATCGTCTAATTCACGTTTATTTAACATTTACAAATTTTTTGATTTATTTTAAAAGATTAATTTTAGCACCAATTTTTCAATCATTCTTATTTTTTGTTCTATCTATTACCTCAATTATATTTCGGTTTAATTTAACAATTAAGTCAGCAAGAAAACCAAAGCAAAGAATTTGTAAACCAAATAAAAATGAACCCAAAACCAAATTAACATTTTCAACAGGCTTCTGATTATGGTCTAAAAGATATGAAATAAATTGAAATAAAAAAACAAAAATACCTAAACTCAAAAAAAACCAACCTATTGGACCAAATACTTTAAGTGGTTTAATCCCAATGATCACTTGTATAATTTGTGGGATAACTTTAAATGGATAACTGAGACTAACAAAAGATTTACCTTTGTCTCGTTTGTTAAAGGTTACCAAAACATGACTAAAACGTAAATTTCTATGATATGCATCTAGTAATATCTGTTGGGTATAATTATAATCGCCAGGTAAGTAAAAGTTTGAGAGGAAAACACTGTTAACTGCAAAAATACCAGGTTGACTATCCATCAAAGGCCAACCCGTTAGCCATTTCATAAGATTTGTAAAAACTTTATTGCCCATTTTTCTTATAAAGGGCATTTTATAATTCATTTTTTCAAATCTATTACCATAGACTATGTCTGACTCATCATTATCAATTGGTTTAATTAAGCTCAAGATATCAAAAGGCTCGTGTTGTAAATCAGCATCATATTTTACAACAATATCTGCATTAATATAACCGGCACTCAATAATCCAGTTCGCACAGCAGCTCCAAGTCCTTTATTTTTTTTATTAGTTATGACTAATACTTCTTCGTGTTTACTTGCCAAATTACCAGTTCTATCAGTAGAACCATCATTAATCAGATGTATTTTTAATTCATACCCTAATGTAATTAGCTCTGGTTTAATTGAAAATATTCCAGAAATAGTGTCACTAATCGTTTTTTCTTCATTATATGCAGGTATAATAACAACTAGTTTTTTCATAATTCAGAATTAAAATATTAACGTTTATTACACCACATTTAAGAGGAAAAATAGGAATTTATATTATTTAAGAAACTATAAAACCACTTAAATACTTAATTGCAAAAATAGAAATATTATCAAAAAACTCGAAAAGATAATATAGTTTAAGTTTATCACTTAAAATGAAAGTATAAATTATTCAATTTTTTTTTGTAAAAATATACAAAAGAAAACAAAAACAAATATCAATAAAATGAAATCTGTGTATATGAAATATCTAGGTTGAACACGTCCAAATAAGTAAATTACAGAGTGGTTTGCTAATGTGAATGTAGATAAGAATATTAGAAATAACGAAAAATTTGATTTTTCTTTCAAAAAGTTAGGAAATGCAGCAAGCATTATAAAGAAAGGCAAAAATACAAATAACCAAGTAGAGTCATAAAATTTCTTAAATAAAAACTTTATATATTTTTTATAATTTTTTTTTATTAATTTAATTGAAATTTCTTTTTTTAGATTAATCACAGTAGTATTTTTTTTAACAGCAAGATCATAAAGCAAGAGATCCGATAAATTTATAATTACTTGAAAACTAGATCCAAAATGACCTCTCCCATCATAGTGCTCTAGAGATAGTTTTTGCTCATCTGTATTTTGAAGTATTTTAGTGAGAGTTTCCTCTAGCATATTGCCTTTAAATATTTTCAAATCTTTGATTGTTGAAATATAAATTGCATCGACATAAATAAAATTAAATGCTCCAGAGCCATAAAATTTTAAGGTTTTATTTTCTAATGAATTTCTTTTTGAATATTCATTTAAAAATACTAATGAATTATGAATAAAGATTATAAATATAAAACTTATTGTAAATAAAATTAATTTATTTTTTGATTTATTAATATAGAAAATTCCTAAATAAAGACACAAAATAACTGGATACAAAATGATAAATTGATTTCTCATCAAAAGCAAAACAACGATAAAAAAAGAATTCCATATAAGATTTAGAATATTAAAATCATATATTAGTCTTATTACGAAACTCACTAAAAAAAGTGAAAAAGCATAACTAAGGGGCTCAGTCAATATGTGGTTATAAAATTCTATGACTGGCAAAAAAAGAAATATTGCCACAATTGTTTTTATAATTATATTTAAATTAAAATATTTTGTAATAGTTTTTGTAAATGAAATAATCCCAAAACCTATTAATAAAGTTTGCAATACTATTACGCTGTTAAAAGTTCCAAACATTGATTGCATTATTGAAATTACGATAAAATAAAGTGGTGGGTCTTTTAAACTTCCTTCTAAATAGCGAGTGCTATCATCATAGAAAATTGGATCGGTTGAATAAAAAATTAATAACAATAACATTATTGAAATCAAAATTTCGGTAGTATAATTTTTAATATTCATGATTTACTTAATGATATGCTAATATTTTTAAAAGAAAATAGTTACAAAAATTTAATTCTTAATTTAAACTTTATGAAAAGTTAATTTTATAAAGATATTTGGTTATATTTATTAATTTATAACTTAGAATATTGAATAAAATTGTTTATAAGCACACTATTAAATAAAGAAATTCAAATTTAATAATTAACAATGAATTAAATTTTAAAGTCAGAATGTATAATTTAGTTGGTTTTATCTCAATTTTAGCAGTAATTTTAATAACTTTGATTATAGGTTTAAGGTGGCCGGCTATCTTGAAGGTTCTTTTAATAGCATTGGCCGTACGTTTTTTATTTTTGATTGTTAATAATCATATATTTTATCTGCCAGATGGTGATATGGATGCAATAAACTTTGAACAATTTGCGTGGGAACGTTCTCAAAATAATTTTTTAAAAAACTTTAATAAGTTTCTTAAACCAGATGCATATTTTTATAGTAGTATGCTTTCTGTTCCCTATTATTTTTTCGGTAGAAGTATTTTATTAGCACAATCACTATCTATATTATTTGGTGTTGGTTCTGTTTTTTTAGGTTGGCTGGTTACAAAAAAATTATGGGATAACTCCATTGCTATAAAAGTTGCTTGGTCAATAGCATTATTTCCCTCAATAATATCATACTCAGTCTTAACAATGCGAGAAGTTTATATAACATTTTTTTTATTATTAGCGATTTATGGTATAGTTAACTGGTATAGATCTAGAAATTACAAATCAATTTTTTTTATTTTTTTTGGCTTTATTGCAGCAACTTTTTTTCATGGCGCTTCAATTATAGGTCTTTTCATCTTTTTATTAATAATAACGTTAGACAGTATTGTAAGTACATTTAAATCACTTCTGAACTATCGGATTAATCCTAAAATTTTAAAAATTATTATTTTTTCATCAATTATTTTAGGACTTTATATGACCAATAAAATCAGTATCCCATATTTACAAACTTTTGATAAAAGCATTAATCCAACATTTTTAACAGAAACAATAATAAATTTAAAAGTAAAAGGAGATGCTGCTTACCCAGAGTGGACAAAAATATACTCTAATGATGAATTATTTTATAAAATTCCAATTAGATCTTTATATTTTATTTTTAGTCCATTCCCATGGGATGTTAGTAAACCAAGTCATTTAATTGGAGTTTTAGATAGTTTCCTTTATATGATTTTAGTTTATTTAATATTTCGTAATTTAAAAGTTATTTGGAAAGATCCAACATTGAGAATTATTTTACTAATATTATTAGCATACATAGTTATATTTGGTGTAGGGGTTGGAAATTTTGGTTCAGGCATAAGACATAGATCAAAATTTGCTATCGAATTTATTTTACTAGCTGCTCCATTAATACCTAGATTTACTTTTCCTAAAATAAAAAAATTTAAGAAAATATTATAGATAAATTATAATATATTATAGAATGAAATGAAGATTGTTCATATAGTTACTGGGCTAGGAGATGGTGGTGCAGAACACACATTATTTAAAATTTGTAAATATGATATAAAAAACAAGCATATTGTTATTTCTTTCAAAAAATATGGAAAATACTTTTCTCTTCTCAATAAATTAGGAATAGAAGTTTATTGTTTAAATGCAAATTTTTTTTCAATTCATAAATTTTTCTTTCTCATTAAACTACTTCAATCTTTAAAGCCTGACATTGTCCAAACGTGGCTTGTACATGCTGATTTTATAGGAAGTATTGCAGCCAGATTAGCAGGTATAAAAAAAATTCTTTGGAATGTCCGGTATTCAAATATTGAAATTGATAAATCTAAATTAACAACTATTTTAATCATAAAAATACTTGCAAAATTATCCTATATATTGCCTGAAAAAATTATAATTGTTTCAAAAAAAGCCAAAAAAATTTATGAGAGCAAAGGTTATGATAAAAAAAAATTTAAATTTATTCCTAATGGATATGATTTATCCACTTTAAAAGTAAGCAAAAGTCGAAAAATTTATTTTCAAAAAAGAATAAAAATTAAAAAACGAACACCTATAATCGGTTATGTTGCTCGTTATGATCCAATTAAAGATCATCTAAGTTTACTTAATGCACTTTCTTTAATTCGATTAAAAGACAAAGATTTTTTTTGTATATTGGTTGGATCTAATATTAATAAAAATAAGATATTAATTAATGAAATAAAAAAATTAAAATTAGAAAATTATATTAGTTTATTGGGACCAGTTAATAACGTATCGAATATAATGAATTTATTAGATATTCATGTTCAAAGTAGTACCTCTGAGGGATTTCCTAATGTCGTTGCAGAGGCGATGGCGCACAAGACTCCCTGTGTTGTGACTAATGTTGGTGACTCCTCATATATTGTTGGACAGACTGGCTGGGTTGTACCGGCCAATAACTCAGCAAAGTTAGCAAAAGTGATCGAGATAGCGTTTAATGAGGTTGGAACTAAAAACTGGAATAAAAAGTGTAATTCAGCAAGAATAAGAATCAAACAAAATTTTAGTTTAAGTAAAATGATCAAATCTTATAATAAAGTATGGATTAATGTTTACAAAAAAAAATGATAAAAAAAATTAAAGGTTTAAAGAAAATATTCTAAATTATATGAATAAAAATAAAATTATTGTTACTGGTTCCGCAGGCTTTATAGGTTATTCATTGTGTATAAAACTTTTAGATCGGGGCGATAACATAATAGGTATTGATAATCACAACGATTATTATGATCCAAAAATCAAAGACGCAAGAATTGATAGACTAATGAAATATTCAAATTATAAGCATTACCGTGCAGACCTTAGTGATCAAAAGAGTATTTATATGATATTTAAAAATCATAAACCCCACAAAGTAGTTAATCTCGCAGCTCAGGCAGGAGTCCGCTATTCAATAGAGAATCCTCTTATTTATATTAATAGTAATATTGTTGGGTTTGCGTATATTTTAGAGAACTGTCGAAATCATAAGGTAGAACATTTAGTTTATGCCAGCACTTCTAGTGTATATGGCGCTAATACTAGTATGCCATTTTCAGAACATGATAATGCTAATCATCCACTATCCGTTTATGCAGCTTCAAAAAAATCAAATGAGTTGATGGCACATACGTACAGTTATCTTTATAAGCTGCCAACAACAGGTCTTAGATTTTTTACAGTTTATGGACCTTGGGGTAGACCAGATATGGCTTTATTTAAATTTACTAAAGCTATTTTAGAAGAAAAACCAATAAATGTATTTAATCATGGAAATCATACCAGAGATTTTACTTATATAGATGATATTGTTGAAGGAGTTATAAAAACTTTAGATGATGTTGCTACAACAAATGTTAAATGGAATAGTGATAAGCCTGACCCTGCAAGCAGTAAGGCACCATGGCGTGTATATAATATAGGAAATAATAAGCCAGTAAAACTTATGGATTATATTGATGCTTTGGAAAAAGCATTAGGAAAAAAAGCAAAAATAAATTTTTTACCAATGCAGCTAGGCGATGTTCCAGATACTTTTGCTAATATAAGTAGCTTAACTAAAAATTTTAATTATAAACCCTCAACAACAGTTATTGATGGAGTATCAAATTTTGTTAAATGGTATAAAAATTATTACCAAAAATGATCAATAAAATTGGAGAAATTAAATTAGCAATTATTGGACTTGGTTATGTAGGTTTACCACTTGCCTTAGAATTTGCAAAAAAAAAAACAATTATCGGATTTGATATAAATGAAAAAAGAATTAATGAATTAAATTCTGACATAGATAGTAATTTAGAGTTTGATAAGAAGGATTTTAAAAATTCTAAGCAAATAAACTTTACTTATAAAAAAAAAGATCTTAAATCTGCAAATTGCTTCATAATTACTGTTCCAACACCAATAGATAAATTAAAAAAGCCAGACTTAAAACCTCTTTTAGCAGCGTCTAAAATGATTGGTGAGTTAATTAAAAAGGATGATTTAGTTATTTATGAATCCACAGTTTACCCAGGATGTATAGAAGAGGAGTGTGTACCGATTTTAGAAAAATTTTCAAAATTACATTTCAATAAAGATTTCTTTTGTGGATATAGCCCTGAAAGGATAAATCCTGGAGATAGAGATCACACTATATCAAATATTAAAAAAATTACTTCAGGATCAACTAAAGAAATCGCTGTTTTGGTAGACGATTTATACAATGAAATTATTACCGTAGGAACTCATAAAGCGCCAAGTATAAAAGTTGCAGAGGCCGCAAAGGTGATTGAAAATACTCAACGTGATTTAAATATTGCTCTTGTTAACGAGCTATCTATAATTTTTAATAAGATGAATATTGATACACAATCAGTTTTAGAAGCAGCAGGAAGTAAATGGAATTTTTTAAATTTCAAACCAGGTTTAGTTGGGGGACACTGCATTGGTGTAGACCCATATTACCTTACTTACAAAGCAGAGAGTATTGGATATAAACCAAATATTATCCTGGCAGGTAGAGAGATCAACGATAATATGGGAAACTATGTAGCCTCAATGTTGATTAAAGAAATGAAAAAAAAAGATATAGAAGTTCATAAAGCTAAAATTTTAATTATGGGAATGACATTTAAAGAAAATTGTGCAGATATTAGAAATTCAGGAGTAAGCAATATTATCGAAACATTAAAGAAAAATAATTGTAATCTAGATCTCTATGATCCATGGGCAGATAGTAAGGCAGTAAAAAATTTATATGGCATCACTCTAAATCAAAAATTAAACCATAATACCTACGATGCAATTATAATTGCAGTAGCACACAAAAAATTTAAAAATATGGGAACAGTAGAAATAATAAATTTATGTAAAGAAAATCATATAATTTATGATCTGAAACATCTATTTTCTAAAGATGAATTTAATTTAAGATTATAAATTTTGTTAATTTTAAAAGAAAAATAATGAAAATTGTTATCTTAGATTATTTAGAATTATTAGATAATAGCATTATAAGCACTTATTATAGTCAAAAGAAAATTAAAAAAAAATTAAATTCCAAATCAAAATTTTTTTTAGTTAAAAAAATAAAATTTATAAATGTCTAAAAAATCTAAAATAGTTTTAATTGCTAATACTGCTAATTTTTTTAATTCATTCATGCTCGATCATGTTAGTAAATTAAGTCAAAAATATAATGTTTTCATATGTTGTAATGATGTTAATAAATTAAAAAAATTAATACCAACCAATGTTTCTTTAGTAAGAGTGAATTTTAAGAGAGGTGTTAAGTTATTTGATGATTTTAATTCATTTTTAACTACGTTGTTCTTTTTTTTTAAAGAAAGACCAGATTTATCTATATCTTTTACCCCCAAAGTTGGTTTTATGGTTGCAATAGCTTCATTTTTAACAAATACACCAAATCGTTTACATTGGTTTACAGGACAAATTTGGGTAAATAAAAAAGGATTAATTAAAATATTTTATAAATTAATTGATAAATTAATTTTTTCTCTTTCTAACAATGTGCTTGTTGATGGTGTTTCACAAAGAAATTTTTTAATTAAAAACAAGATTGTCACAATCAATAAAGCATTCGTATTACACAAAGGGTCAGTGGGTGGAGTTAATACAATTAAATTTAAATTTAATAAAAAAATAAGAACCAGATTAAGAAAAAAACTTTCTATTTCTAAGAACACTTTTGTATTTTTATGTTTAGGAAGAATTAATAAAGAAAAAGGTATAAATGAACTGATAGAGGCTTTTAAGAAAATTGCTAAAAATAATAATGTGCTATTAATTGTTGTAGGTCCAATTGAAGATAAAAATTTATTTCAATTCTTAAAAAATAATAAAAAAGTTTTATATTTCAATTTTACTACAAAGCCCCAGGATTGGTTTTCAATGGCAGATATTTTATGTATTCCAAGTCATCGTGAAGGATTTCCAGCGGTGGTTATAGAAGCAGCTTCTTGTGGCATTCCTGCTCTTTGCTCAAATATATACGGCTTACATGACACAATAATTGAACATAGAACTGGTTTTTTTCACAAAGTTAAAAGTATAAATGATATAAAAAAAAAAATGTTATACATAATTAACAACAAAAAGCTGGTTAAAAAATACGGTATATCAGCAAAAAAAAGAGTATTAAAAGATTTTGAGCAGAGTCTATTAAGTAAAAAGTTATTAAAATTTATAAATTCGAATATTGACTAACATGAGAACTAAATTTTCTAGTAAAAAAAATGTTTTGGTATATGGAGCTGGTGACGCTGGAATACAGTTAGTGTTATCTTTAAAAAATAATCCGGAATTTAAAGTTGTAGGTTTTTTAGATGACAATAAAGATTTACATAAAAAAGTTATTTCGAAACAAAAAATTTACTCTTATTCAAATTTAGAAAAATTAATAATTAGTAAAAACATTAGTTTAGTTTTTCTTGCAATACCATCGATTGGAAGAATTAAAAGAAATAAAATTATTAAAAGATTAAATAAGTATAAGTTAATTGTTAAGACTCTACCAAGTATATCAGAAATTGTTAATGGAAGAGTAACCATTTCTGATATAAAAGATTTAAATATAGATGATTTATTAAATAGGGAACAAGTCAAACCTAATATTAAGCTATTAAATAAAAATATTAATAAAAAAATAGTATTGGTAACGGGTGCTGGAGGATCTATCGGTTCTGAACTATGCCGTCAGATTATAAAATTAAAGCCAAGAAAATTGTTATTATTGGAATTAAATGAATTTAGTCTTTATAAAATTTATGAAGAGTTATCAAATAATAACAAAAATCAAAAAATTATACCATTACTCGTAGACTCTAAAGATCAAGCGAACTTAGAAATAATTTTTGAAACATATAGGGTGGATACGATATACCATACTGCAGCTTATAAACATGTACCTCTAGTTGAAGAAAACATTTGTTCAGGGGTTAAAAATAATGTATTCGGAACATTAGCTGTTGCAAATGCTTGCGTAGTTAAAAAAGTTTCAAATTTTGTTCTAATATCAAGTGATAAAGCAGTAAGACCAACCAACATAATGGGAGCATCAAAGAGAATTGCTGAGCTATACATTCAGGGGATTAATCAGCAACTTAAAGGTAAAAGTACTAATTTTGTAATTGTACGCTTTGGAAATGTTTTAGAGTCTTCGGGTTCTGTTATTCCAAAATTTAAGAAACAAATTCAGGAAGGTGGGCCAGTTACACTAACTCATTTAGATGTTACACGTTATTTTATGACAATTCCTGAAGCAGCACAATTAGTCATTCAAGCAGGAGCTATGGGCAAAAATTCAGAAATTTTTGTACTTGATATGGGTAAAAGTATAAAGATAAGAGATTTAATCAATAAAATGATTACTTTATCAGGTTTAACTCTCAAAAATAATTTAAATTTAAACGGTGATATTGAAATTAAAATTACAGGGTTAAGACCCGGAGAAAAACTTTATGAAGAATTACTAATTGGTGAGAAACCTCAAAAAACTAATCACTCAAAAATATTCAAGGCCAATGATGCTTTTATTTCATTTGAATTACTTAAAGAAAAATTATTAAAATTAGAAAATTTGTTAGATAATTATAAATCAGCTGAGGTTAAAAATTTATTAAAAAAAACAGTAAAATTATATAAATCTAACACAGAAATAGTTGATCATATTTACATTGAAAAAGTACTAAATAAAAAACAAAATAATAAAGTTCTCTAATAAAAATTAGACTATTTAACGTTTCATTTTTATTGATAAGTAAAAATTTCTTATAAATAAATAAATTAAAAATAGCACGATAAATAAAATTAATGAGACAATCTTATTAATAAATATAAAACTAAAAAAACCGATCAGAAATAAAATAATATTTGTTAAAGTCATAGTCATATTTGTTAAAAACACAGAATCAGTTTTTTGAATTAAAATATGGTGTAAATGATCTTGACTAGCTTTAAATAGGTAATGTTTATTTTTTAATCTAATTAGATTAACAGATAAAAACTCATAGACAAAAATCACGACTGACCATGCGAGTATGATAGGATGTACGTAGTTTTTACTGCTTAAATAAATTAATATAAATGATACTATAAATCCTAGCAATAAACTGCCACTGTCTCCTAAAAAAAGCTTTGGAAGTTTAAAAAAAGAGAAATTAAATAATAAAAAGATAATTAGTGGAATAATTATCATTATCAAGAATATTTGAAAATTCCTATCTGGAGTCAAAAAATACAATATACCCAATACAGAAATTGTAGTAAAACCTAATGTGCCGTCTAATCCATCAAAGTAATTAAAAGCATTAGTTAAAAATAATACACTTAATAATGTAAATGGTACTGAAAAACTTCCTAAATCTAACTTAAAATAATTATATTCTCCAATGTGAAATAAAGCTAAATTTTCAAAAACAATTAAATAAAAAATTGGTAAGATTTGTAGGCTAAGTTTACCACCTGTATTTAAATGATATTTGTCATCAATTAAACCTACTACAGAAATTAAAAAGCCTATTGACAATATTAATCCTAAAGTTTTATCAAAAATATTTAGTGTTTGAAGTGCAATTAATAATATAATGCTTATCGAAATACCCCCAGTATAAGCAGTGGCTTTCGAATGTATTTTTCTTTTATTAGGAATATCAACTAAATTCAATGAATAAGAAACTTTTGTAAAAAAAAACAAAATTAAAAAACTTAATAAAAAATATATTATTATTGTGTTGTTCATAGATGCCAATTCTAGTATGACCTAGTTTAATAAAAAATGTTAAGAACAAACTATAAATGAACCAGTCGTTAAAATCTATAAATTTTATCTTTTAAATTATAATAAATTTTGGCAATGATTTTTAAATCTAATAAAGAAAAATTATTATTTTATAATCTACCTTTTTTTTTATTTTCTTTAATTCCCTTTTTTTTAATTACAGGTCCTTTCTTAAGCGATTTATCAATTTCTCTAATATCCATCTTATTCATAACCTATTGTATAAAAAATAAAGATTATTCTTATTTTAAAAATAAATTATTTTTTATGTTCTTAACTTTTTGGGGATATTTAATTTTAAATACTTTAATTAATAATTTTAACATAGATAGTCTAAAAATATCTCTTTTCTATTTTAGATATGGCGTTTTTGTAACTGCGATTATAGCTTTATTAAATTTTGATGATAAAATCATAAAATACTTCTTCTATTGTATTTTTATCTGTTTTGTGGTGTTAATTTTAGATGGATTTTACCAATATTTTGTAGGTGAAAATATTTTAGGCTGGAAAAAGTCTGAAAGAACATCAAGTTTTTTCGGAGAAGAAGAAATTCTAGGAAGTTATTTGAGTAGGTTGTGGCCAATATTTTTTGGAATATCCATATATATTTTTAAACAAAAGAATAAATTATTTTACTTATTTATTCTTATTTTTATTCTATCTGAAGCACTGATTTTTTTAAGTGGAGATAGAGCAGCTTTTTTTAATATTAATCTTTCAGCAATTTTTGTAATTTTGCTTTCTCAAAAATTACTTAAATTAAGGTTACTTACCTTATCATCTAGTATTTTATTAATTATAATTATAAGTTTTATTAATCCTACTGCAAAAGAAAGAGTAGTTGATATGACATTAAATCAAATGAATTTAGTTGATGAAAAGAAGCAGAAAGAAGAGGGAGTATATATATTTTCAATAAACCATACACATCATTATATAACAGCCTATAGAATGTTTTTAGATAACAAGATATTAGGAGTTGGTGTTAAAAATTTCAGGAAATTTTGCAAAGTTAAGAAATATGAGGTAAGTCATTTATCTTGTTCCTCTCATCCCCATAATACTTATGTACAAATATTAAGTGAAACCGGAATAATTGGTTTTTTCTTTTTAATAAGTTTACTTATTTATTTTTGTATAAATATATCTAAACACATAATTTTAAGATTTAAAAGTAAGTATTATTTTACAGATTTTGAAATTTGCGTTTTATCTGGGATTGCAATCTATCTTTGGCCATTTATCCCAACTGGTAATATATTTAACAATTGGCTAAATATTATAATGATATTAAATTTACCATTTTTAATTTGGAGTATGAAGAAAAAAGCAAGTCATTAGTTGTTTTCTTCAACAAACTAAAAATATTTAAAATATTTAACCTTATAATTTATAATTTTTATAAGAATAGCATTGTAAATTACCACTTGTATTCATCTTAAATTATATTATAAGATCCGAGCCTGGTAATTATTGCGAAAGTGTTATACCCGATCCCATTCCGAACTCGGCAGTCAAGGCTTTCAGCGCCAATGGTACTTTGTCTTAAGGCACGGAAGAGTAGGACATTGCCAGGCTATTAAATTTATGAAAATAAAAAGTTCACTGAAATCTATTAAAAAAAGAGACCTTAATTCTAAATTGGTTAGAAGAAGAGGAAGAGTTTACGTAATAAACAAAACTAATCCTAAGTTTAAAGCAAGACAAAAGTAACTTTTATGGACAGCGAAAACCATAAAAATACCTGGAATACTTTTACAAAGTTTGTTCTGTGGGGTTCTGTCGCTATCATAGTAATTTTAATATTAATGGCGATATTCTTACTGTAGGTTCCGATAATGAAAATTGGATCTATTTTAGAAAATCAAAATATTGAAAAAAGAATAGCAATTACGCCTGAGATCGCTAAAAAATATATATCCCTTGGTTTTGAAGTTTCATTATCTGAAAATTACGGAAGTCATCTTGGAATTAAAGATGAAGAGTATCAAGAGATAGGAGTATCAATTTCAAACGATGAAAAAGAAATTATAACAAATGCAGATATTATTGTTCAATTAGGTTTATTGAGTGATGATAAAAATTCTTTGTTAAAACAAAATCAAACATTTATTGGGGTCTTAAATCCATATGAAAACAAAGACAAAATAGACAATTTAGCTAAAAAAAATATTAATACCTTTTCACTTGAATTACTTCCAAGGATAACAAGAGCTCAATCTATGGATATATTATCTTCTCAAGCAAACCTTGCTGGTTATAAAGCGGTAGTGGAGTCTTTTGCTAACTTTGAAAAAGCAATACCAATGATGATGACTGCAGCAGGCACGATACCTGCAGCAAAAGTATTAGTCGTTGGAGCAGGAGTTGCTGGATTACAGGCTATTGCAACTGCAAAACGAATGGGGGCAATTGTATTTGCCACAGATGTTAGAATTGCCTCTAAAGAACAGGTTGAAAGTTTGGGAGGAAAATTTTTAACAGTTGAAGGTTCAGAAAACCTTGAGACTGATGGGGGTTACGCTAAAGAGGCATCAGATGATTTCAAAAAGAAACAAGAAGAATTGTTATCTGAAACTTTAAAGAAAATTGATATTGTGGTTTGTACAGCATTGATTCCTGGAAAAAAAGCACCATTAATTATTAAAGAGAATATGATTAACAATATGAGAGCTGGTTCAATAATCTATGATCTTGCTGCAATACAAGGTGGAAATACAGCAAATACTAAAGTAGATGAAGTTGTAGATAAAAATGGCGTTAAAATAATGGGTGAAAGTAATATTTTAAATAAACTTCCAACTTCTGCATCTAATT
>CACLFK010000019.1 GCA_902606105.1 uncultured Pelagibacteraceae bacterium
AATTTAAGCCCATTTAATCTAGTACCTAAAGCGGTTCCTAAAAATACAAATGCAATATTTATAAATGTATTTGGAAATCTAGAGTCAATTATTTCGAAAGTATAAAATAAACCTGACAACGCCATAGCACCAATTAATGCAGGAGATGGAATATTTAATTTTTTAAGTAAACTTGCAAACAAAAAACAAACTATTAAAAGAAATAAAATTTCTAAGAAATATTTGTAATCGTAAATATTTGAAAAATTATATCCAGCTATTTCTGAAAAGCCTAAATTATTAATAAAAAATATTGGAAAAAAACTTACAATAAAAATTACTCTAGTTGCTTGAGGGATTAGAACTTTTTTATCATTTTTACTTTTACCAAATTCTAATAATGCCGCAGAAATTGGAACAAATGCCCCTGGTAGTGCAGCCAACACAGAAATAAATTTACTAAATTTACAAATTTTAAAAAAATAATATCCTGCCAAAATTGTACTTATAACTGTACAAAAAATCATAGCGATAGATGAAAAAATCCACAAATGAATTTTATAAAGTAGTGACACATCTAATGTTCCACCCAAAATGATACCTACTATCAAAAAAACAGGATTTAATAATTTAGTGGGAAACTCTATTTTATAGTTTGTAAAAGCAAAAAATAGATTTAAACCTAATGAACCTAACAACCATGGGAGAGGTAGACCAATTACTGTTCCTAAATAACCACCTATCAGACCTATAACTATTGCTTTATAACTTTTAATGATCGAAGCAAAATAATTTGTAATAGTTGTGTAGCTGATAAAATTGAACATTAATAATTTTAATTAGATTAAAAATCTAAAACTTGTTAATTAAAAAAAAACTTTTCTATTTGTTACTCACAATATTTTTTTAAAATAAGATTACAATCAAAAGTTGCATTAACAAATTATAGGTTGCATAAACTAAGGTAATGTAATTTAATTTAACCTTTAAATAAGAGAAAGAGGAATACGATGAGAAATATAAAAAAAATTGCTTCAGTATTATTCTCGGCAATACTATTATTCTCAGCATCTACAACTAGTTCAATTGCGATTGATAAAATTCACTTCGTGATAGGTGGTGGTGCTGGTGGTGGTTGGGATGGAACTGCTAGAGGAACTGGAGAAGCTTTAACAAAAGCTGGTATGTTAAAAAGTGCATCATTTGAAAATATGTCAGGTGGTGGTGGTGGTAAAGCGTTAGCTTATATGATTAATACTAAACCTGCGAATACAGTATTAGTGCAATCTACACCTTTAGTATTAAGATCAATTACAAGACATAAAGGTTACGTAAAAGGTAACGGAACTTTATCCTACAAAGATGTTGTCCCAATTGCTGGTGTAATTGGTGATTATGGTGCAATAGCAGTTTCTAAGAACTCACCATACAAAAACTTTAAAGATGTTGTCGATGCATATAAAAAAGATCCAAACTCTATTAAAATGGCAGGTGGATCAGTAAGAGGAAGTATGGACCATTTAATTGGTGCATTAGCTTTTCAATCCGCAGGTGCAGATCCAAATGCTGTAGCATACATTCCTTATGATGCTGGTGGAAAAGCATTAGCTGGACTTTTATCTGGAGAGACACAAATTATCTCAACAGGCTTAGGTGAACTTATGGGTGCAAGAGACCAAGTAAGAATTATTGGTATAACTGCTCCATCAAGAGTTTCAGATGCTCCAGATGCGCCAACTCTTAAGGAACAAGGTTATGATGTACAATTCGTAAACTGGAGAGGATTTTTTGGTCCTCCAGGTATGAGTAATTC
Source organism: uncultured Pelagibacteraceae bacterium (assembly GCA_902606105.1). Taxonomy (GTDB): domain Bacteria; phylum Pseudomonadota; class Alphaproteobacteria; order Pelagibacterales; family Pelagibacteraceae; genus Pelagibacter. Next base: position 1,793 of record CACLFK010000019.1, read on the forward strand.
TGATAAATCTAAAATTGCTAAAATGCTTGGTGATGTTCAAAAAACTTCTGAATGGGAAGCTGTTAGAGCAAGAAACGCTTGGGTAAATATTTATAATCCTGAGGGTAAATTTGTTTCATTCTTAGAAAAACAAACTGAGGAAATGACAGCTCTTATGAAAAAATTAGGAGTTATCTAGTCTTTTAGATTAGTAAGTTAAAATTAGAGCAGTGAATATAAATACTACTAAAATTATATCACTGCTCTTTTTTATTTTTTCGGCATTTTATTTATATACAGCTTACCAAATTCAAGTATTTGCATTTGATGAAAACGCACCATTTAATGCAAAAACATTTCCAATTTATTTAGGTTATGTAGGATTATTTTTTTCAGGGTTAAAATTAATTTTGCCAGATCCGGAAACTATTAAAGTTGAACATAGAAATTTAGAATATAAAAAAACAGCAATATTAATTATTATTGCAATTATTTATGGAGCAACAATTTTAAAAGTTGGATATTTTTTAACTACTTCATTTTTTTTATTTGGTTCTTATTATTTTTTAGGCGAAAGACGTTGGATTTTGATGTTTTTACTATCTTTCCCTTTTGTAGCAGCGTTTATGTATTTGTTACATGGTGTCCTTGAGATTTATTTAAGAGATCCATTTTTACAATTGATCGGTGTGATGGGATGATTGAGGGAATATTAATCGGTTTATCAACAGCACTAACACTTCAAAATATATTCATGGTTATGATTGGTTGTTTTTTTGGAACAATTATAGGAATGCTACCTGGTTTAGGTCCAATGACTGCAATTGCTCTCATGATACCCATTACTTATGGTTTTGATCCTGCAACAGGATTAATTTTAATGGCAGGTGTTTATTATGGAGCAGTATTTGGTGGATCAACCTCATCTATATTATTAAATGCACCTGGTGTTCCAGGTACTGTTGCTACATCATTTGATGGTTATCCAATGGCACAACAAGGTAAGGCAGGTAAAGCACTTGCAATTGCTGCTTGGAGTTCATTTGCAGGTGGAACGTTTTCAGCAATTTATTTATTATTTTTAGCCCCAAGTTTATCTAAAGTAAGTTTATCTTTTAGATCTCCTGATTATTTTGCTTTAATGATTTTAGGTCTCACTGCAATTGCTGCATTTTCATCTAAAGGGCAGTTTTTGAAAGCAATGATGATGGTAGTACTTGGTTTGATGTTAGCTTCTGTTGGCCAAGATAGCCTATCTGATATTACTAGATTTACTTTTGATAATATGAATTTAACAGATGGTATCAGTTTTGTATTAGTTGTGATGGCGACATTTGCAATGAGCGAAGCTCTAACAATTATTTTAAAAAGAAATGATCCAACAGCTGCTGCTAAACAAGTTTCTTTAACTGAACTAGGTTCAATAAAAATTAATAAAGAGGATAGAAAAAAAATGTATAAAACAATTCCTCGGTCTTCAGTAATTGGTTTTTTAATTGGTGTTTTGCCTGGCGCTGGAGCAACAATTGCATCATTTTTAGCTTATGGAATGGAAAGAAATTTAGTTAATGACGATGAAAAACAGAAGTTTGGTAAGGGGAGTGTAAATGGATTATCTGCACCAGAAACAGCAAATAATGCTGCGTGCTCTGGTTCATTTGTGCCCATGCTAACATTAGGAATTCCAGGAAGTGGAACAACAGCAGTAATGTTAGGTGCTCTCTTAGGATTTGGTGTTCAACCAGGACCAAGACTTTATATGACGAACCCTGAAATTTTTTGGTCAATTATTATGTCAATGTATATTGGGATGGTTATTTTATTAATTTTAAATTTACCGTTAATTCCCTATATTGCTAGAATTCTTGCTGTACCAAAAAATTATTTAATTCCATTAATTTTATTTTTCTCAATTACTGGTATTTACGTGATGTCATTTAATAATTTTGATATTTATTTAATGATTGGAATTGCTGTTGTTGCAACATTTTTGCGATTGTATGATTTTCCTATGCCACCTCTTATTTTAGCTTTTGTGCTTGGAGGATTAATGGAAGAAAATTTAAGAAGGTCTTTATTATTAAGTAATGGTTCATGGGAATTTTTATGGGACAGAACGTTGACTCTATGTATTTTGCTTACAACAGCCTTTATTGTAATTTGGCATATATATAAAAGTTTTAAGAAGAAGAATTAGTTTAAAATTTTTTTATATTCTTCAATAATTTTAGACCATTGGAATTTAGTAACAAATTCTTTTGCATTTTTTCCAAATTCTAAATATTTTTTATTTTCTAAAGTTACATTTATAGATGAGTAAATATCATCCAAATTATTTCCATCACATATTAGACCAGTTTTTTCATGCTCAATTACATCTGGTGCACCACCGTCTTTTCCACCAATTGAAGGAATTCCATATTGTGCTGCTTCTGCATATGCAATACCAAATCCTTCAATAGATTTTTTGTGAATTATTGAAGGCATCACAAATATATTAGATTTTGCAATTAAAGCATTTTTTAAATCATTACTTATATCTTTAAAAAACATAACCTGACCTTCTAAATCTAATTCTTTTACAAGATTTTTAATATTTTCTTCTTCTTCACCGTACCCGACGCAAATGTAAACAATATCAGGATAAACTTGTTTTAAGTTTCTCAGAGCCATGATTATTTTTTCATGATTTTTTCTTTTATCGAATCTTGAGACTGTAATTAAACGAGGTGTTTTTACTTTTAGTAAACTCTCAACTTTATTCATAGTTCTTTTATCTAATTCTTTAGCTGGATCTATACCAGGATTGATTACAATAATATTATTTTCATTAACACCGCACTGGATTGCTAAATTTTTTGTAAATTTTGAATTAGCAATTACTTTTTCAACATTATTTAAAACATTTAAGACTCTTTTGTTTAAACTTGAACCTTTTTGATGGTTAATTTCTTTACTATGAATTAGACAATATTTTTTTTTTGATGATTTGATTAGCTCTAAACTCTTCCAATGATCTGCTATAATGCCTTCTATCTTTTTATCCTTTATAAATTCATTGATTAATTGTGCTTTTCTATATTTTCTTAACAGCTTTATTCCTCCCACTCTTTCAATTGAAAAAGACGCTTGGTTATCAAAGTCTGTATGACCCTCAACATAATCTGCAAAAACTTTAATCATAAAGTTTTTTGATAATTCTCTTGATAAACCCCACATCAAACTTTGCATACCGCCAAGTTCAGGTGGAAAAGTTCTAGTAACAATTAAATACATTAATCAAATTTCCACTTAATGCCACAACCGGCACTTGGAATTTGTTCCTTTGGACCTTTGCCTGTTTCTGCAATCTGTTTCATTGCTTGAAATAGATCACTTTCCCCAGTTTTTACAGGAATAAGTTTTTTTAATTCTCTCATTCGACCCCTGTATTGAAGTTCTAAATTTTTATTATATCCAAAGAAATCAGGCGTACAAACTGCATCATAAGCTTTAGCAACTTCTTGCGTTTCATCAATTAAATATGGAAAGTTAAAATTATTTTCATTTGCAAATTTAATCATGTTTTCAAATGAATCATCTGGATAATTAGCTGCATCGTTTGAACAGATTGCAATAAAGCTTATCCCAAACTTTTTTAGTTTATCACAATCTTCAACTATATCTTTTGTAACTGCTTTAACATACGGACAATGATTACAAATAAACATTATCAGAGTTCCATTTTGACCCTGGATGTCTTCAAGTTTCATAATTTTTTCGTTGGTTGATTTTAGTTCAAATGGAATGGCTTTTTTACCAAAATCACATATTGGAGTTTGTATTGGCATAATGTAATAATGTATAAATTATGTTTTACGATTTAAAAGATAAAAAACCAAAAAACTCTGGCGAAAATTGGGTAGCCCCAAATGCAACTGTAATAGGAGATGTTACTTTAGAGAAAAATACAAGTATATGGTTTAATGCGGTTTTAAGAGGTGATGTAGAAAATATTTATATCGGCGAAGGATCCAATGTTCAGGATGGTAGTGTCTTACATACAGATCCAGGATATCCTTTAAAAGTTGGAATGAATGTAACAATAGGTCATATGGTTATGTTACATGGATGTACAATTGGAGATAATAGCTTAATAGGTATAGGTGCTGTTATTCTCAACAATGCTAAAATTGGAAAAAACTGTATTATTGGAGCCAAGGCTCTAATTACAGAAAACAAAGAAATACCTGACAACTCATTAGTAGTTGGTTCACCTGGCAAAGTCATAAGAGAAGTAACTGAAGAAGAAAAAGAAGCTATAATTGAAAACACAAAGCATTACCAAGATAACTGGAAAAAATACTCAAAATCTATATTTTAATTGTATGCCAACCTACACAGTCACAAACTCAAATTTTAATTTTACTTCAAAGCAGCAAAAAAATTTAGCAGAGGGAATTACAAAAGTTCACAATGTTGTAACAGGAGCAAATACTTATTTTGCTCAAGTAGTATTTAATAAAACTAAAAAAAATAATCATTTTATGGGAGGAAAAAAAGTTAAAGAGCCTTCAATATTTTTACTAGGCCAAATTAGAGCTGGCAGACCAAAAAAAATAAAAGATAAATTAATTTCTGATTTAAGAGATATTGTAATTAAAAATTCTAAATTAGATGAAACTCAAGTTTGGGTTTACATTCTTGACCTACCCCCAGCACAAATGATTGAATATGGAGTAGTATTACCTGATTCTGGTAAAGAAAAAGAATGGTTTTTCAGATTACCTGAAAAATTAAAAAGAAAACTCTCAAAATTAGAGAGTAAATAGAATAAATAAAATTTAATTTAATTATGATTGATTTATCAACAAAGGAAATAGAGAAATTTTCAAATAAGATACTAGAAGATTACGACAATAAAGTTCCAGGCTTAATTTTTAAGGAAAAAAAAAGAATAACTAATGAAAACGCTCTTCTTATTCAGTCAAATGTTGCGAAGTTAAGACAGAAAAGAGGAGAAGAAATTATAGGCTATAAAATTGGATGTATTTCAAAAGACACACAAAAGAAAATGGGTTTTAGTCAGCCTGCCAGTGGTTATCTTTGGAATACTGAATTACAGAGGAGTGGGGCGACCTTTAATAAAAAAGATTTTACCAACCCAGCAATGGAAGCTGAATTTGGAGTAATATTAAACCGAGATATAAATCCCAAACTTTCCTCATTTGGTTACATTTTAGATTCTATTGAAGGTATTTATCCGCTTATAGAAATTCATAACCTCGTTTTTTATGGAGAAGAACCATTTGGTCCTGAGTTGCTGGCTAATAATGCAATTCATGCAGGTGTTGTCTTAGGTGCAGAGAATAAAGTTCCTAAAAACAAAATAGAAACTGATCTTAAGCTAATTTATGACAAAAAGACAATAGATGCATGGACTGGTAAAATTTGGCCTTTTGACATGTTATCTGAAGTTGAGTGGTTGATTAAAGAACAAGATAAAAAAAATAATTTTTTAAGAAAAGGAAATTTAATTTTAACAGGAGCTTATGGGTTTCCAGTGCCAATAAAAGAAAACAAATTAATTGAAGTAACTTCCTCAATTTTTGGAGATGTGAAAGCTACATTCAATTAAGGAATTAACCAGCTATCCTTATTATTTTCTAAATCAAACCTTGCTCTTCGATGACCTTTTGCTGCAAGATAAAGCCACTCAATAGATTTAATTTTACATTGAATAACTGTGAAGTTTTTATATCCCTCTTCACTTTGCTCTTTAGTGTAATCAAAATTATCTAATTCAGGCTTTAAACCAGATGTTGGAATATCAGATACTGTTCCTGGTCCATTATCCACCAAATAACACTTCCTACTTATATGTTGAGTTTTTTCCCAAGATACTTTTGTAATTTCATTTTTATGATTAATTAAGCATTCAATTTTTAATCTTACTTGGATCTTTTCTTCTTTGTCATAAAATAACAGTGCTGCGTTTGAATTTTTTTTTAGTATTTCGATTTTATCTGATCTAATATCGCTATGAAATTGAACCATATTGTTCTGCTTATCTGCCTTCCTTAAAACAATAATTCTTCCATTTATGTCTGAATTAAAACCACATATAAAAGTTGGTATTCTAAACTGAGAGTTACGGTTTGAAACTGCATCCTCTAACATTAACCAAATTTTTTTTTTTATTTCACTAAAATCTTCGTAGTATGCAGGGAGCATACTTATTACTTTCTTAATCTTCGAATTAAGCTTGAGGTATCCCATCTGTTTCCACCCATTCCTTGTACCTCACCGTAATATTTATCAACTAACTCAGTTACAGGTAAAAGAGATCCATTATTTTTAGCTTCTTCCATTGCAATTTTAAGATCTTTTCTCATCCAATCTACTGCAAATCCAAATTCAAATTTATCATCAATCATCGTTTTATATCTATTTTCCATTTGCCAGGATTGAGCTGCTCCTTTCGAAATAACTTCAATCACATCCTCCATATTCAATCCAGCTTTCATTCCAAAATTGATAGCTTCAGATAAACCTTGAACTAAGCCAGCAATACATATCTGATTGACCATCTTAGCAAGCTGACCGTTGCCAGGACCACCAAGTAATTTCATTTTCTTACTATAACAATCAATTTTATCTTTAGCTTTATCAAAGTCAGTTTGATCTCCACCAATCATAACTGTGAGAGCACCATTTTCCGCACCTGCTTGGCCACCAGATACTGGTGCATCTAAAGAACCAAAACCATTTTTTTTTGCATACTCATGAATTTCTTTTGCAATTGTTGCTGAAGCAGTGGTGTTATCAATATAAACAGATCCTTTTTTTATCATCTTAAAGGCACCATTTTCTCCAAATGTTACTTCTCTTAAATCATTATCATTTCCAACACATGTAAAAATATATTCAGCATCTTTGGCGGCTTCAGCTGGTGTATCTGCCATTTTACCCTTGTATTCATTTATCCATTTTTCAGCTTTGGATTTAGTTCTATTAAAAACAGTTACATTGTGACCAGCTTTTGATATATAACCAGCCATTGGGTAGCCCATGACCCCAAGACCTATGAAAGCAACATTACAAGTCATAATTTTTATCTATGTTTAAAAGTTTAAGTTTAAAAGTAATTATATTTGGTTTTATTTTTACATTTTTTTCAAGCTTTGGACAGAGTTTTTTTCTTGGACTTTTTAACTCTAGCATTAGAGAGGCTTTATCAATTTCCCATGGACAATTTGGCTCAATCTATGCATCTGCAACCTTATTAAGCAGCATTGTTTTAGTTTGGATAGGTAAAAAAATAGATGACGTAAATATTTTAAAATTTGCATCATATGTAATAATATTTTTATCTGCCTCGTGTTTTATTTTTTCTAAAATTTCGTCAATCATATTTTTATTTATTGGAATTTTTTTAATGCGTTTAGCAGGTCAAGGATTATCTAGTCATACGGCTACAACAACAATTTCACGTTTTTTTGAAAAAAATAGAGGTAGAGCGCTAAGTACTGGTTGGCTTGGATTATCTTTGGCTGAATTTACTCTTCCAGTTTTAATTGTTTTTTTATTAACTTCTATTGAATGGAGAGATATTTGGTTATTCATATCAATTTTAGTAATAATTATTTTACCTATTATTTCGTATATTCTTGTAAAAGATGTAAAATTAGAAACTAGAGAAAAATCTAGTGATAGTGAAATTACTAAAAAAATAAGACAATGGAAAAGAATTGAGGTTTTAAAAGATTATAGATTTTACATAATATCTATGACCATGTTAGCTATGCCATGGATTGCAACAGGTTCATTTGTTTATCAATCATTTATAACTACTTCAAAAGGATGGGGACCATATATAATTGCACAATCATTCATGGCTTATTCAATACTTTCTGTAATCACATTATTTATTTCAGGTTTTTTAATCGATAAATTCTCAAGTAGAAAATTATTAATTTATATGAATATTCCACTATTATTTTCTACTGTTGTACTCTTTTATTTTAATGCTCAAATCTCATCATTTTTTTTCTTTGGATTATTAGGAATTACCAATGGACTTGCTAATGTACTAGGTTCTTCTACATGGGCTGAAATCTATGGAGTGAGATTTATAGGATCCATCAAAGCTTTAACCACAGCCCTAATGGTTTTTGCTACTGCTTTTGGTACTGCTTTATTTGGGATTTTGATTGATTTTGGTTTTAGTATAGAGCAAATAGCTGTTGTTTCTGGAGCATATATTTTAACCTCAATAATTCTTCTTTATTTAGTTAAGAATAAGCTCAAACCTGAATATTTATAATTTCCTCTTGATTTTTTTAGACTCACTGTATAGATACTTCGCATGGCAAGAGTAACTGTAGAAGATTGTATAGACAAAGTAGATAGCCCTTATGAGTTAGTTCTTGTTGCAAAAGAGAGAGCAACGCAATTAAATGCTGGTATCGAGCCTACAATTGATAGAGATAACGATAAAAATACTGTTATTTCATTAAGAGAAATTGCAGATGATAAAATTAAAGTTTCTGACTTAACAGATAGTGCAGTCTATAAACTTAGAAAACATGTTGAGCAAGTAGATGATACTGCCGAAGATGATGAAGACATTGGTGATGATTTTGAAAACTTATATAAAGGTGAGATTTCAAAAAGTGGTACACCAATTTTACCATCAAAAAGAGCTAGAAAAACTCCAGAAAAGATTCAGGTAACAAAAGATGATTTAGCAGAATTGTCTGAAACAGCTAAACCGGACATTGATGAAACAGTTAATGATGAAACAATAAATGAAGAAGGTGAAGTTTCATTAGATGAAGTCTCGGAAGCTGAAAATCAAGAAAATGAAGTAGAACCTGGACAATAAGATAATTAAGATTATTTATCTTATTGGGTTATCACTTACAATTAGTTGATCTTTAATTTTTTCTCTTAAATAAATATATATGCCAGCACTTATTATAATTGATACACCAATCAAAGTTTTTAAAGTAGGAATATTATCAAACAACATATAACCGGTAAGTATTGCCCAAAGTATTAAAGAATATTCGTACAAAGAAACTACCGAAGGAGAAGCGATACTGTAAGCATTTAAAATAAAATAAAATGCCAAAACACTGATGAATCCCATGGCCACAATAAAGGGCCATGAATAACCTGGATTAGAAAACCATTCTCTAAAAATAAATTGAAATGTTGGATCACTAAAAGTATTAAATTGACCCTTTCCTGTAAAAATAAAAAATAAAATACTTATTACTATTGCGCCAAAGTATAGATGCAGCATTTGGGTATAAACATTATCTTTATCAGAAGTTATTTTAGTAATTGTCATTGATATTGCATAACAAAGTGCACAAGCAATTGGAGCAAGTTTCATATAATCAAAACTATTAAAATTTGGATCTAACACAATAAATACCCCAATAAATCCTGTGGCAATAGCCAACCATCTTCTGATGCCGACTTTTTCTTTAAGAAATATTACTGCTAAGATTGATACAAAAAAAGGACAACAAAAAAATAAGGCATTTGCCATTGCTAAAGACATGTAGGTTAATGAAATATAAAAGAAACTAAATCCAAAAAAAAAACATATAACTCTGATAGAAGTTAAAACTGGATAGTATGTTTTTAATTCAATCTTCTTATTTGAGAATTTTAAAAAACTTATTAATAAAAATAATGCAGCTACAGTTCTACCAAAATATAACTCATATAAGGCCGCATCATTGTAAACAAACTTAATTAAGGCATCTTGAACTGAAAAAAAACCCATTCCTATAAGTATAAAAAGTATACCTTTTGGATTATTTTGAGCTTTATACATTAATTGAGTATAAAATCTGCTGCGCGCTCAGCTATCATTAATGTTGGTGCGTTTAGATTTCCACTCGTAATCTCTGGCATCACGGAAGCATCTGCGACTCTTAAATTTTGTAAACCATAAACTTTTAATTTTTCATCCACAACAGCCATATTATCTACACCCATTTTTAAAGTACAAGAGGGATGATAAGCTGTTTCTGCTTTTGACCTAATATATTCTTTAATTTCCTCTTCGCTTTTAGCGTGATCACCAGGGCCTATTTCTTTACTAGCATACGGTTTCATAGATTGCTGTTTTAATATCTCTCTTGCAACATGAATACATTTAACTGTTTCATTAAGATCATATTCATCTTCTAAATAATTAAATTGAATTTTAGGATAATCATATGGATTTGAACTATTTAACTTTATACTTCCTCGACTTTTTGGTTGGTTTAAACTTGCATGTAATTGATATCCATGCCTATCAGGATCGACTTTGCCATGATCGATAACAAATGATGGAAAAAAATGAAATTGAATATTTGGATATTCTTTATCAGGTGATGACTTACAAAACCCTCCTGCTTCTAAAAAAGATGTTGAGCATGGACCACTTTTATTTAAGAACCACTGAATACCTGCTTTAATCATATTAAATTTATTTATATATTTAAATAAAGTGTCTGGGGTTTTACATTCTTGTTGAATATAAGTTTCAAGATGATCTTGTAGATTTCTACCTACACCTGGAATATCTTTAATAATTTCTATACCTTTTTCTTTAATATGATTAGCTGGTCCAACTCCAGAAACCATAAGTAATTGTGGTGAATTTATTGATCCACTGCTCAATATAATTTCTTTATTCGCATAAATTTTATTAATTATACCATTTATATTAACCTCAATACCTACAGCTTTTGTTCCATCGAATATTATTTTTTCTACGAACGACTTAGTGAATACTTTTAAATTTGATTTATTTCTTACAGGATTTAAATAATATTTTGAAGCACTCGCTCTTTCGCCTTTATGGATTGTAACATCATACATACCAAATCCTTCTTGATCTTCCCCGTTCATATCCTTATTTATTTTATGACCAGCCTCTTCAGCTGAAGCTAAAAATGCTTTAAATAACGGATTGTTATTTTGAGATTGATTTATTGGGAGAATACCATCTCCGCCTCTAAACTCATTTTCTCCACCTGACCATGTTTCAATTTTTTTAAAATAAGGAAGCACTTTTTCATAATCCCAATCTTTCAAACCAAATGAGGCCCATCTTCTATAATCTTCTTTATTTCCTCGGACATAAACCATTCCATTATGAGCCGAACATCCTCCAATCATTTTTCCTCGAGGGCAAAATAATCTTCGATTGTTCAGATGTGGTTCGGGTTCAGAATAATACTTAAAATTATATTTTGGATCATGCATTGTGTAAAGCAATGCTAGAGGCATGTTGACTTTCCAAATATCACTATTTTCACCAGCCTCGAAAATTGCAACACTATTCTGTGGTTTCTCTGAAAGTCTATTAGCAAGCACGCAACCCGCAGTGCCTGCGCCAATAATCAAATAATCAAAATTCAAAGCTATTTACCTAAAGGGGGTGATCGCCTTCAATGGCAATACGATCCATTACTCTTTCATGTCCCAAACCTCTTCCTGGAAAGAAATCTGTAAGACCTTGATGCAAGGTACTTCTATTATCCCATATCGCAACTGCGTTTTCAGACCATTTAAATCTGCACGTAAAATCTAATCTCTCTTGGTGTATAAATATTTCATTTAATATCTCATCACTTTCTTTCTCATCAGTATCTAGAATTTTTTTTGTATACATTGAATTTACATATAAAATTTTTTTACCAGTTTCTGGATGTGTTCTTACCATAGGATGTGCATTTGAATATTCATCTAAATTTCCATTTCCTTCCATAGCTTTATAAGCTTCTGTAAATGCTGCTGCACCGAGAGAACTATGTACGGCTTTTTTATTTTTTATTTTATTTTTAATTTTTTCATTTAATGTTTCGTATGCTATTTCCATGTTTGAAAACATTGTATCACCACCTACCGGAGGAATTTTTAATGATCTTAAAATAATAACTTTTGTTGGTTTAGAGTTATAACTAACATCCGTGTGCCAAGTTTCACCCCATTGACGCTTCTCATCTGGTTCTTTTATTATTCTTAAAATCTCAGGATAATTTTCTCTTCCTTTAACATATATATGTCTTTCTAATGGACCAAATCTTTTAGCAAGATTTATTTGCTCTTCAGAAGTAATTTTTTGATCTCTAAAAAATAATGCTTTATGCTCTAACAAAAGATCATTAATTTTATTCCAATTTTCAAAGGAAGAATCTTTTAAATTAATACCTGAAACCTCAGCTCCAAGAGCGCCTGATAGCATTTTAATATCCATTAGAACCAACTTAATACTAGATCTTTATTTTGTCAAAATGTATAAGCAACAATGACTTTAGCTCAAGCATATGTATTATTAGCTATTGCTATAGCTGGTGAAATTATTTCGACAGGCACACTTAAAGCAACAGAAGGCTTCACAAAATTTGTTCCCTCGTTAGTATGCGTAGTAGCAATAATAATTTGCATGTATACAATGTCTCATGTGATGAAAATCTTACCAATTGGAATTACTTATGCAACTTGGTCAGGTGTAGGTATTGTAGCTCTATCACTGTTAGGTATTTTCAAATATAAACAAATTCCAAATATTCCCACAATAATTGGTTTGGCTTTAATTATAATTGGTGTTTTTATTGTAAATACCATGAATAGTAATCAATAAATTATTTTTTTAATTTTGATAAAAATTTTAAATTCTCTTTATTAAAATTATTTTCATTTTCATTAATAAATTTTTTCATTAAATTTATTTTTTCATTTTCAAACTCTGAAACTTTTCTTTCTTTAAGATTAACATATAAAGACAACAATTCTATTGTTGCTGATAATTTTTTGGATGATTTTTCGATCATTTCCAATCTATAATGTAGTCTTTTTTTATCGTGATCAAAATAAGTTAAAAATATATCAACTTCCTCACCCTCTTTGACTTCATTGTTATAAGTTATGTAAGTTTCAACAACCATCGTACTCATTTCAGTGGTTTTTGCTGAATTTTCTCCCATTTTAAATTTTTGTAACATTACTTCCCAAGCTTCATCAAATACCAGCACATAGTAAGCCACATTCATATGATTATTGTAATCGGTCCATTCTTTTTTAATAATTTTGTTAGTTATATGAAATGACATTTTTTTATTTCCCTTGAGATTTTATTATATTATATACTGATACTTAAATGAGCAATAAGGTTTTCATATCATGTGCTATCACAGGATCTGGTGATACAGCAAGTAAACATCCTGATTTACCTAAAACACCTGAACAAATTGCTAAAGCTTCAATTGAAGCAGCAAAAGCTGGCGCAGCAATTGCTCATATTCATGTTAGAGAAGAAGATGGTACTCCAAGTAGGAGGTTAGAACTTTATAAAGAAGTTGTAGATAGAGTAAGATCTAGTGATACTGATGTAATTTTAAATTTAACAACTGGTATGGGTGGAGATCTGGATATTGGACAAGGTGATAATCCCTTAGATTTTGGTCCCATGACAGATATGGCAAATGTTATGGAGAGAATTGCCAATGCAGAACAATTTTTACCTGAAATATGTACTTTAGATGCAGGAACACTAAATTTCGGAGACAGCTCAGTGATTACAGTTAATACCCCAAATGATTTAAGAAAAGCTGCAAAAAAACTAAAAGATATAAATGTTAAGCCCGAAATAGAGGCATTTGATTTAGGAAATATGTGGTTTGGAGCACAACTTTATAGAGAAGGATTATTAAGTGACCCACCAATGTTTCAAATGTGCCTAGGAATTCCCTGGGGAGCACCGGCAACAACTTTAGCAATGCAAGCAATGAAAGATATTATGCCGAAAGAAGGTATTTGGTCTGGCTTTGCAATTTCAAAAAACGAAATGCCGTTTGTTGCCCAAACTATTTTAATGGGTGGAAATCCAAGGGTTGGACTTGAAGATAACTTATATTTATCAAAAGGAAAATTAGCAACAAATACCCAGCTTGTTGAAAAAGCAATTAGAATTGCAGATGAAATTGGCTTTTCACCAATGACACCTGCAGAAACAAGAGATAAATTAAAGCTTGTTAAACACAAGTAATGTCTAACATAAAAAAAGTTGCAGTCATTGGAACTGGAGTAATTGGAACAGGGTGGATCATTCGATGTTTAGCGCATAACAAAATTGTAAATGCATTTGATAAAGATCTTAAATTAAAAACAAGTTTAGTAACTGAGATTAAAAGAACTTGGCCGTATGTAAAAAAACTTTTTAATAAAAAAAATCTTAATCTTAAAAATCTAAAATATTTTACGTCCATAGAAGATACATTAAAAGATGCAGATTTTATTCAAGAATGTGCCACAGAAAACTATTCATTAAAAACTAATTTAATAAGTTCAATTGGAAAATATTCTAAAAAAAATTCTATTATTGCTTCAAGTTCTTCTGGTTTATTACCAACCAGAATTTACTCAAAATGCAAAAACCCTAAAAGAGGATTAATAGGTCATCCATTTAATCCAGTATATTTGCTTCCAGCAGTTGAAATTGTACCGGGTAAAAAAACTTCTATGAAATTTGTAAATAAAGCAAAAAAATTTTACCAATCTATTTCAATGAATCCAATAATGGTTAAAAATGAACTACCAGGATATCTTTCTGATAGATTACAAGAAGCTCTATGGAGAGAAGGGCTTCATATAATTAATGAAGGCTTTGCAACAACTAAGGATCTTGATAGAGCAATAGAGGATGGACCAGGTTTAAGATGGTCTTTAATGGGAACTTTTCTAACTTTTCATTTAGCAGGAGGTAAATCAGGAATGAAACATATGTTAGAGCAATTTGGTCCAGCATTAAAACTTCCATGGACAAAGTTGAAAGCGCCTAGACTTTCAAAAAGATTGATTAATAGATTAGTTGCAGGAACAAAAAAACAGTCTAAGGGCAAAACAGTTGAAAAAATTTCAAATATAAGAGATGAATATTTGGTTGAACTTCAAAAACTTAGAAAAAAATACGAAAAAAAACTAAGATAATTTAATCATTTCTTTCTGTGTGACCATCTACAGAGATCACTTGTCCCGAAACTCTCAATGAATCATCTGAAATTAAAAAAGAACACATTTTTCCTATATCTTCCTCCAAGATCCATTGCTTCATTGAACTCATAGAAATAAAATCTTTTTCAATCACTTTAGAAGAAACTTTGGTAAATTTTGCCTTATCTTTTATAACTCTCCTCATCCGATCACCTTTAATGGTGCCAGGACAAACGGCATTAACTCTAATATTGAACTTCCCAAGCTCCATTGCTAAAGTTTTTGTAACACCAATGATTGCCCATTTACTTGCTGCGTAAGGAGACCGTAGCGGAAAACCAAGTATACCAGCTGTCGAGGAAATATTTACGATCGAACCATTTTTAGACTTTTTCATTAAAGGTATAGCCTGTTTTGTAAAATAAAAATGACTATTAACATCCACATGTAAAGTATTTTCCCAGTCTTTAGATTTTAATTTTTCAAAAGATCCAGTAGGTCCTGCTACACCAACATTATTAATAAGAGCATCAATTTTTTTAGTTTTCTTACTAATAATTTTAAAAAATTTTATTACTTGATCTTCATTTGATGCATCACACTCTTGAATAAAAAGTTTTTTATTATAGAGAGGATGTTTTTTAGTTTTAGTTAAATATCTTTTATTAATGTCACAAATAAATACTGTTGCTCCTCTGGATAAACATATTTTTGTTGTTGCCCAACCAATACCAGAAGCGCCAGCTGATATAAGTATTTTTTTATTTTTTAAGGATTGATTGGTCATTTTTTATCTTAATATTTTAATTTTAAAAAAACACCATAATTATAAGTTTTAAAAAGATAAAAAAAAGGCCCCGATTAACAGGGCCTTAATTTTAAATATATTCGAAATAATTAATTAGGTATCCAGCTTTTCCATTTATCAGGATTAGCATCTTTCCACTCTTTAACTACTTCTTTAAGATCTCTATTTTTTTGCTTAACTTCAACTAACATTACTGCTTGGTCTGCGTTATCAAACTTCATCTTTGTGAAGAATTCTGCAGCTTTAGCATTTTCTGGTTTAGCGAAAGTTTCTGGGTTACCATAATTGAACGTGTAGTCTTTTGCCCAACCTGTTGCTGGCCATGCAGCAGTTCCACAATCTTTCCAGTTGTTAGCTTCAGTAAAACTATCACAATTTTTGTGATCAGGAAGACCTACACCAACCATGTCGTAAGCACCAAAAAACCAATGTGGTTCCCATAGATATAATAAGAAAGGTTCTTTTCTTTCATATGCAGCAGTTGCTTCCGCAAGTGCAGCAGCTTCAGTTCCTAGTTCGTCTGCTTGGAAATCAATTCCTAAAAGATCAAGTCTTTTTTGGTCATGACAATTCCAACCTGCTACAGGACAAGCAATTAGTCTTCCTTTGCTTCCAGTTTCAATAGTTGCAAACTTGTCTTTATGTTTATTTAAATCTTTCCAAGATTTAATTCCATATTTATCTGCAGCGTATTTAGGAATAAAATAATCTGAAA
>CACLFK010000020.1 GCA_902606105.1 uncultured Pelagibacteraceae bacterium
TACACCACCTCCACTTCCAATTCCAATGCTATTTAAACCACAGCTGACAAACAAATTTTTTACTTCGGGTACTTCACCTAATAAAGAATTAGTATCAGGGGTAAATGACTCTGGACCTGAAAAAAATTTTCTAATACCTATCTTTTCTAATACAGGAAATCGTTTCATTGATTTTTCTAAATAGGGTTCAAAGTGTTCAAAGTTTTCAGGAAATTCTCCAAAAGAAAAATCTTCTGGAACTCTATTAGTTTTATCAAATGCAGGAATAGATTTCCCTTCAAATATTCCAATTAATAATTTTCCAGCATCCTCTTTAAAATAGACACTGCTATCAAAATCTCTTATTACAGGTAAAATTGGTGAAAGCTTTTCTATTGGCTCAGTAATTACATAAAAATGTTCTGCAGGATAAAGAGGGATACTAACTCCAATCTTTTCACCAATTTGTCTTGACCACATTCCAGTTGCTAGAACAACATACTCGCACTCTATATCTTGACCATTAACTCTAACACCATGAATTCTTCCGTTTTTAGTCAATATAGATTCAACAGGGGATTGTTCATATATTTTTGCTCCTCCTTTTCTTGCTCCTTTAGCAAGCATATGAGTAACCCCACTTGGGTCCGCAGATCCATCTCCTGGCATTAAAATACCACCTTTTAAGTCCTCTGTGTTCATCATTGGGTATTTTTTTTCAATCTCTTCCTTATTAAGTATCCTTAAATCAACATCATAGAGCTGTGCGGTTGTTGCTTGTCTTTTAAGTTCCTGCCAACGACTATCAGTTTGTGCAATTGAAAGTGCACCGTTAAGTCTTAGTCCTGCTGAGTGATCAACTTCTTTTTCTAAGTTTTTATATAAATCTAATGTGTATTTTCTAATTTTAGTTACAGAGGCTGATGGACCTAACTGACTTACTAATCCTGCTGCATGCCATGTTGTTCCTGATGTTAGTTGGTCTCTTTCTAATAAAACAACATCTTTCCAACCAAACTTTGTTAAGTGATAAGCAACAGAACATCCAATAACGCCGCCCCCTATTACAATAACTTTTGTGCTTGAAGGATACTTTTTATCCATCACTAATTTTTGATAGCTTCTCCAGGTTCTACAAAACTATGTCCAAATACATCAGCAACAGCTTTATAGGTTACATGACCTTTGTGGACATTTAGTCCTGCTAAAAAATGTTTGTCTTCACCTAAAGCTTTTTGATAACCTTTATTTGCAAGTTTTACTAAAAATGGAAGTGTAGCATTGTTTAAGGCTAATGTTGATGTTCTTGGTACACCTCCTGGCATATTTGCAACACAATAATGTACAACATCATCAACTATATAAGTTGGATCCCCGTGGGTAGTTGGTTTACTTGTTTCAACACATCCACCTTGATCTATAGCAACATCAACAATTACAGATCCACGTTTCATAAATTTTAACATTTCTTTTGTCACCAATTTAGGTGCCTCAGCTCCTGGAATTAAAACACCTCCAACTAAAAGATCAGCCTCAGATAATAATTTAGTTAAATCAATTTTATCACTTTGCTCTGGAATAATTTTATCACCAAACATTTCTGTTAGTTGTTTTAATCTCTCTTCTGATTTATCAACAATATGTACTTTTGCCTGCATTCCAGTTGCAATAACTGCTGCATTTTCTCCAACTACACCTCCACCTAAAATAACAACAGTTGCACCAGTTACACCAGGTGCTCCTCCTAGTAAAAGTCCTCTTCCGTTTTGATTTTTTTCCAGGCAATGTGCTCCAGCTTGCACGGACATACGGCCCGCAACCGCACTCATAGGAGCAAGTAAAGGTAATCTTCCGTTATTATCGGTTACAGTTTCATAAGCAATATTTATACTTTTTGATTTAATCAAACCTTCAGTTAGTTCTTTAGCTGCCGCTAGATGTAAATATGTATAAATAATTTGATTTTCTCTAATCATTTCTACCTCTGGTTTTTGAGGCTCTTTAACTTTAACAATTATTTGAGCATCATTAAAAATATCTTCAGCAGTGTTAGCAATTTTTGCACCAGCTTTTATGTATTGTTCATTTTCAAAACCAGCTTCAAAACCCCCATTATTTTCAACAATAACTTCGTGACCTTCAGAAACTAAAGTTTTTACGCTTTCAGGAGTTAGACCAATTCTGTTCTCTTGAGGTTTTATCTCTTTAGGCACGCCTATCTTCATAAGCTTTCTTTTTTTAAGTTAAAATTAACTAATTTTTTTGGTTTTTTTGATAATTAGTTATACCAGTTCTTAGTTTGTCGATAATTTCATCTATATGTTTTTCTTCACATATAAATTGTGGAGCTATAATTAAACAATCTCCAGTAGCTTTAAAATTAACTCCCGCTTCATAACAAGCCTTGAAAGTTTCATAACCTGCTTTACCTGGCTTAGTGTTCAATTTCATATCAATTCCACCCATCATTCCATATCCTCTAATATTATCTACAGCTTCTAAGTCTTGAAGTGAAAACAAACCTTTTTGGAAATAAGGGGCTAAGTTTTTTGCTCTTTCAAATATATCTTCTTTTTCAAAAATATCTTGAACTGCTAAAGCTGCAGCTACAGCAACTGGTATTCCTGAGTAAGTATAACCATGAAATAATTCTACCGAACCCATTGGAGAAGCATCCATCACTGCATCATAAATTTCATCTTTACATGCAACAACGCCCATGGGCACTACACCATTGGTTGTTGCTTTAGCCATTGTCATGATATCTGGTGTTACCCCAAACTCCTGACTAGCAAATACAGATCCTGTTCTGCCCCATCCTGTAATCACTTCATCAAAAATTAAAAGTATTCCATGTTTATCACATGTGTCTCTTAATTTTTGTAAATAACCTTTTGGTGGCACTAAAGTTCCAGTTGATCCAGCAATCGGTTCAACGATACATGCTGCAATATTTTCAGGACCAAAGTTGGTTGCTATTCTTTCTAAATCATCTGCTAAGTCTGCGCCTGTCTCTGGTTGGCCACTTACAAATTTATGTTCTGGTAAATGTGTGTGTCTCATATGTTGAACACCTGGCATTAAAATACTTGCAAAAGTTTTTACATTGTTGATCATTCCTCCAACCGAAACGCAGCCAATATTCATTCCGTGGTATCCTCGCTCACGACCTACAAATCTAAATCTATGAGCATTACCTTTTGCTCTATGATAAGCGACTGCAATTTTAATTGCTGTCTCAACTGCAGTTGATCCACAAATAGTGTAAAACATTTTATTTAAATCTGCTGGAGTGTGTTTTGAAATTCGCGTAGCTAATTCAAATGATCCACCAAAGCCTTGTTGGAATGGTTGAGCATAATCTAAAGTGTCTAATTGTTTAGTTACAGCTTCAGTAATTTCTCTTCTACCATGACCTAAAGGATTACAAAATAATCCTGAACTTGCATCGATTTGGGTTTTTCCATGGTGAGTTTTTAAATAAACCCCTTTTGCCTCAGTAATTAATCTTGGATTAGCTTTAAAATCTTTATTAGATGTAAATGGCATCCAATGTTCATTTAAAGAATTTGGTACTGAAGTTCTATTTTCCGAGCTCATAATATTTAAATTTTATTGTTATTAAATATGTAGACTAAAATGTTTTGTTTACTAGATATATTTTGACCTACATTGGACAAACCTAACATACAACTTTTGATTGAACAATTGATTTATTTGCAATTCAGACCTTCGTTATAAATTGTTTTACTTCTCTATAAAATTGAATTTAAATATGTCTAATTTAATTAATTAAACATAGGGGAATAAATGAAAAAATTATTAACTTTTATTCTAGGATCTATACTTGCGCTTAACCTATCTATTTCAGTTGCAAATTCAGCTGCAAAAGAAGTTAGAGTTGCATATTTTCTAGAATGGCCAAGTCCTAACCTAGAGGACATGCAAAAGAAAAATTTTGCAAAAGCTCTTGGTGTACCAGTTAAATGGACAAACTTCACAAATGGTGGAGCTATGACTGATGCAATGTTAGCAGGAGATATTGATATTTCTTACTCACAAGGTTTAGTACCTTTTATCAATGCTGTAAAATCTAAAGCACCTCTTAAGTTAGTCGATATTGCTATGGAATACGGTATGGGGGGAACAACTTGTGTTACATCTAATGCTTCTGGTATTACAAAAGCAAATGGTTCAGAATTAGAAGGTAAAAAAGTTGCTGTACCTCTTGGAACAATGGCTGAATATGTTTTCGATGAAAGTATGAAAGTTGTTGGAGCGGATAGAAGTAAAATGGATATAATCCAAATGGATCCTGAAGAAGGTGCTGCCGCATTAGTTAGTGGTGATGTTGTAATGGCATGTTTATTTGGTGGTAACTCTATCAAGGCTGCAGTTGCTGTTGGATCAAGATTACTAACAGTTCAAGAAGCTAGAGATGCAGGTATCTTAGGAATAGATATTACTTCTGTAACAGATAAATTTATGAAGGAAAATCCAGGAATGTTGAGAACTTTTATAGAAGTAACTCATGAAGCAAACGACAGATATAGAGCCGGTAAAAGTGATATGAACTCTATGTCAAAAGCTTCTGAAATGAAAGTTGCAGATATGAAAGAAACTTTAGATGGATTTAAATTCTTAACTCCATCAGAAACTAAGCAATCTATGGAAAGCGGTAATCTTGATGGTTTCCTAAAAGGAATGGGAACACCAGATGGAGCTGTAGATACAAGTTTCCTACCTTTATAATTTTTAAAGGTTTAAAATTTAAATAGGCGCCAATTATAATGATTGGTGCCTATTTTTTTTACTAAATTTCTAATATAAGGTAGTTAATGAGTGATCTTATTTCCCAAAATCTAAATATGATTTTTAAAACTCCAAAAGGAGAAACTGTTCACGCATTAAAAGATGTAAGTTTTACTCTAAAAAAAGGAGAACTACTCACTGTTCTTGGGCCTTCTGGTTGTGGAAAAACAACTTTATTAAATATTACTGCTGGATTTTTAAGACCTACCTCTGGGACAATAACTTTAAATGATAAAGAAATTGATGGTCCAGGTGTTGAAAGAGGAATGGTATTTCAACAAGGTGCTTTGTTTGAATGGTTAACAGTTGCTGAAAACGTAAACTTTGGATTACGGATGAAAAAAGAAAATGCAAAGTTAACTGAAGAAAAAGTGGAAGAATGGTTAGATATTGTTGGTCTCAAAGGTTTTGGTAATACTCCTACCTACCAATTATCTGGAGGTATGCAGCAGAGAGTAGCACTTGCAAGATGTCTTATTAATGATCCTGATTTAATTTTAATGGATGAGCCGTTAGGTGCATTAGATGCATTAACTAGAGAAAAAATGCAGTCTTTAGTATTAAAAATTTGGAAAGAAACTGGAAAAACTATCATTTTAATTACCCACTCAGTTGAAGAAGCATTGTTACTTGGAGAAAGATTGTATGTGATGGCACCACGACCTGGAAGAATACATAAAGAATATAATCTTCCTTTTGCAGAAATGGGTCTTAAAGAGGATTTAAGAGAAATTAAAAAGAATAAAGAATTTTCATTAAAGAGAGAAGAAATTTTATCCATGATCTGGAATATGGAAGAAGAAATAATGGGTAAAGAAAATTAATGTTAATTCAAATAGTAACTTTATTAATATTTGTCGCGATCATAGGAAGTATTCTTTATGGTCGAAGATTAATTAGAACAGAAAAAGTAGACGCCGTATTTGGAAATCCTGAAAGAGCGAAAGGTGGTACGCACTGGGTTATTGTTGGAAGTGCTGCAATACTTTTAGTTTGGCTTTATTACTCTTGGGATATAGCAAAAGGTTTTTATCCAAAATCAGCAAATGAATTATGCCAGGTTGCAAAAGTAAATGACTCTTTACTGGGATTGAAATATCAATTTCCTATTGAAGAAAGAGAATTTAAAAGCACCTCAATAATAAAAATTGAAAATAAAAATCTTAAAAAAATTACTAAAGAAATTCAAAATTCTTCATACTTAAATAGCCAGCAAAAAACTATTTTAGTTAGTTATATAAATAAAACTATTCAATTAATACCTTTATTAACCAATGAAGATTTAATTGAGATTGACACTAAAACAAAAATTAATGAAATGACTGAAGAGATAAAACTTTTAAGCTCAAACTTTAAACAAAAAGATTACCCTTTTGAAACTCAAGAACAAAAAAATGAAAGACAAAATGCTGTATCAGAACAGGGTGGATGGGGAATTACAAAGGTTCAATCAGGAACAGGATCAATAGAAAATACTATAGAGGTTCCTGTGGTTCCTGAAACAAGTAAAGGTCTTAAATTCCATGCTGCAGCTGAAGAGCTTAAAATCATAAGTGATAAATTCTTTAAACTGAGAAATCACAATCCTCAGTTTAGAACCTCAATCAAACAATTAAAAGATGAAATTAAAACCTATAGGAAAAGTTTAAATGATAACGAAGAAATAGCATCAGACTATGCAAAAAATATTGTTAAAATTGCAAGACGTATCGAGTTTGCAAGTATCTACCCTCCTAATGCTCTTAATGAGATGCAGAAAGCAATCATTGAGTTTGATAATTTACAAAAATCTGAACAAGGTGGTCTGAGATTAATTGATATTCTTTTATTTCCAGCAGGTACAATAGTTGCTAGTGGACCAAGTTGTTCAGAGCAAGGTTCAGGAAGATGGCTGCCAAAACCTTCAGATACCTTAAATAAATTTATTCTAATGTCTAAACCAAGTGTAGGTTACAAAAATATTCCACTGCTATGGATAGAAATGATTGATGTTTCATCAATTGTTGGTTTCATTTTACCTGATTGGATTGCTGATATTTTGCCAGGTGATTACCCTGTTCACACTAAAGACGGAATTGTTAAAGAAAACTTTAAGGGTAACGTTTTAAAGGTTGTTACAGGTGACTTTAAATTGTTCAAAATCCCTGTTCCTTATGGACATATATGGGACTCTTTTTTAAGAGTATTTTTAGGCTTAGTATTTGGAATTTTAATTGGTGTGCCTTTAGGTTTATTTATGGGGCTGAATAGATTTGCAAAAGGATTTTTTGATCCATTGATAGAATTATATCGACCAGTTCCACCTCTTGCATGGGCACCTCTTATTATCTCTGTTTTAGGAATTGATAACACAGGTAAAGTATTCTTATTATTTATGGTTTCTTTATCTATTATGATCATTTCTGCAAGAGCTGGCGCTTCAGGAACTCAACTCTCAAAAATTCATGCAGCTCATTCTTTAGGAGCATCTAAAAAACAAATTCTAAGATATGTAATTTTTCCAAATTCACTTCCAGAAATTTTAACTGGAATTAGAGTTGCTGTTGGAATGTGTTGGGGAACATTGGTCGCTGCTGAGTTTTTAGCTGGTACTACTGGTATTGGATTTGTGGAAAATGTTGCTAAAAAATACTTCCAATACGAAGTAATTTGGATCACTATTTTTATCATGGGAATGCTTGGATTATTATTTGATATCACTTTAAGAAAAGTTATCGATAAAACTATTCCATGGCGTGGAAAAGGTTAAAGTGAAAACCTTAATCTTAAAAAAACAAGTTATAAAAATATTTCAAAAATTCGGTTTAAGTAAAGATCATGCAACAATCTCAGCAAATGCATTAATTAATGCTGAACTAGTTGGTGCATATGGTCATGGATTATCAAGACTTAAGATGTATTGTGATAGGATTTCAAAGAAGGTAATTAATCCTAAACCAAAAATTAAAGTAAAAAAAATTTCACAATCTGTTTCTCATATCAATGCAAACAACAGTATAGGTTTTGTGGCTGCTGATCTTGGAATAAAGACTGCTATCAAGCATGCACAAAAAACTGGTATTGGAATGGTTGCAATCAAAGGAAGTGGGCACTATGGATTATCAAGCTATTACGCTGAGCAAGCAGTTAAAAAAAATTTGATCACTATGATTTATACTAATGCCCCACCTGCAGTTGCACCACATGGTGCATTAAAAAGTTTATTTGGAACAAACCCTATATGTTTTGGAACTCCGACGGGCACCAAAATTCCTTTTATATTAGATACTTCAATTTCTATGATTAATAGAGGAAAAATAAGAGTTGCTGCAAGAAATAATCAAAAAATTCCTGAAGGTGTTGCACTGGATAAGTTTGGTAAACCAACCAATGACGCCAAGAAAGCATTAGAAGGTGTTCAGCTTCCAATTGGGGGATTTAGAGGATCAGGTCTTGCATGGATGGTAGATATTTTAAGTGGTGTACTTACAGGTGGCAATCATGCGGGGAGAGTTAAAGATCCATTTGATGATTTTTCTGGTCCACAAAATATTGGGCATTTATTTATAACATTTAAAGCTAATTTATTTCAAAAAAACTACTACGAAAGAATTAAAGACAACATTCAAACAATTAAGAAACTTCCAAAAATTAAAGGTGTAAGAGAAATAATGTATCCAGGACAAAATAAGTTTTATAGATATAAAAAAAATAAAAAAAAAGAAATTTTTATTCCAGATATTATTAAAAAGGACTTGGAAACTTTAATAAGTTAACACTGTCAAAGCGCCTAGAGATACTACTACTGTAGATAAAATAATTGTTCTCTTAACTCTGTCTTTTCTTTTTTGCACAATTAATCTTTGCTTAAGAACATCCACGCTCACTCTAGGAGGAGATTTTAAATCTCGAGTGGGGTCTTCAACGACGTGCGATGTTCTATTTAAGCTTTCGTTATTCATTTAATATATTAAATCATGAAGCTAAATACTATGAAATAGTACTATTGTCCAAAATGGGTTGTATAACTTTTATATTAGTTCATAATAGGTTTGGAGATAACAATGACTATAGTACCTAGCGTTACGGCTCAAATTGACGAGAAAGAAATTTTCAAGGTTATTAGTAATAATTTTAGCAAATTGGCTCCAGCTTATTATTTCTTGATCAGCAATTGGTTAATACGAGCATATAATGTTCATAAAGATATAGATAAATATATAATAATTATTTACCTAATTAATAAAGATTTGATTGTTTTTAGAAGAAACGGGTTGATTGTTGATTACGATACCTTTTACAAAGATAGATCAATAGAAATTGAGAAGATAAATTTAAGCGACATTTCAAAAGACCTAGAAATACCAAAAGAAAGTGTGAGAAGGAAAATCTTAGAATTAGAAAAAGAACGTGTAATTAAAAAAACTGGAAAAAAAATGTTTGTTAATAGGAGTACACTTGTTGCTACCCAAGCAATAGACACTCTAAAAGATATGAGTTCTTTGTTATTTGAATTTAATAAATTATTAAAAAATGAAAAGGCTTTTACTATTGATGAGATTTCATCCTCAATGAAAGAAAATTTTTCTTTTTGCTGGTATCAGTTTTATAAATTTATATTTGTTTATACCAACAGGTGGAGAAAAGAAGTAAAAGATTTAGAAACTATGTGTATTGGAATTTTAGTAATGCTTAATGCATCAGAAAATAAGAGCTTCAGAGTAAAGGACTTAAATTTAAAAACATATCAAAAAAAAGTTATGGGTTCAGATCATAGAGGTGTAAATGCAATGTCTTTATCTGATATCACAGGAATTCCAAGGCCAACCGTTGTTAGAAAATTAAAATTTTTAATTAAAAATAATTATATAACTATTAATGAAAAAAAACTTCTTTATATAAATATTCAAGGTACAAATTTAAAAAGAAGTAGTGAATTACAAGATGCAAATATTAAAACCTTGAGTAATTTTATTTATAAAGTATTTAATCAAATTAAAATTATAGATTCTAGTAGAGATAAAGATGAAAACTTTATTCCTAGTTATTTGAGATAATTAATTATTTTTTCTTAAGATATAAATAAATATAAATCCAGTTATATACATCAGTAGTGCATAGGCGCCTGTTGGCACTATATAAGCTACATCATCAAAAATTAATGTTGCAACAAACACTGCTAAAGTTCCATTCTGCAGACCGCACTCTAATGCTATACATTTTTGTTGTGCTACTCCTGATACAAATTTTTTAGCAATAAAATAAGCTAATACCATCATAACAACATTTAAAATTAATACTGCCAAACCTGCCTGAGCAAGATAAGTTAAAATATTATCTTTTTCTTCAATCCATATTGCAATAAATACGATTACAAATAACCATCCTGTTAATTTATTAATTAAATTAATTTTAGATAAAATAAAATTTTCAGCAAAACCTCTAATAATCATTCCAATAATTACAGGGACTGTAACCACTAAGGCCATTTTCAAAGCAATTCCAATTAGTGAGATTTCTTTTGAAATGTTAACTCCTAAAATACTAGCGGAACTGATTACAATTATTGGAATTGTAATAATACAAATTAAACTAGTTACTGCAGTTAAGGAAATTGATAATGCTACATCGCCATTAGCAAATTTGGTTAAAACATTTGAAGTAACACCACCAGGTGCAGCGGAAATTATCATGAGACCTACCGCAATAGCAGATGGAAGATCGAGACTTAGTGCAATGATTAAAGCTACAATTGGCAACAAAACTAATTGAGAAAAAAAACCTACAATAAAGTCCCTAGGGGTTTTTAATATTCTTGTGAAATCTTTAATTGAAAGACCAAGACCCAGTCCTAGCATGATTAGGGCTAAAACAATTGGTGCAATTGTTGTTACTATTTCCATAGCTCAAACATCATAGCACTATGAGAGAGGTTAATAAAATAAATATACATTAGAATGTTTATAGAAAAATTTAGTTAGTAAAATTAGGGACAATTGCCTATATACTTTTGATTAAATATTAATAATAAACATAACCAATGCTTTCTAATAAAGAA
Organism: uncultured Pelagibacteraceae bacterium; assembly: GCA_902606105.1. Taxonomy (GTDB): domain Bacteria; phylum Pseudomonadota; class Alphaproteobacteria; order Pelagibacterales; family Pelagibacteraceae; genus Pelagibacter. The sequence goes on from CACLFK010000020.1 coordinate 10,829, forward strand.
ATTGTCTGCCCAAACAATCTACTTGATGTAGCGCATAAAAAAAAAGGTGTTAAAGCAGCAGTTGTAAATGCAGGCATGCCCCTGCCAATGCTTTCCGTTCAAGATGCAGTAAAAGAAAATTTGATAGAGCCAATTTTTATTGGAGATAAAAAAGAAATTCAAAAATGTGCTGAAGATTTAAAATGGGATATTTCTCAATATGAAATTATTGATGAACCTGTAGAAAACAATACAGCCCCTATAGCAGCTAAACTAGCAAGCGAAGATAAGGTGAAGATAATTGTAAAAGGTCATATTCATACTGATATTTTAATGAAAGAAGTATTAAAACGTGAATATAACCTGATGGGTAAAACTCGACTAAGTCATATATGGCACATGACTATTGAAAAAGATGATGCACCTTTGATTATTACCGATGGTGCTTTAAATGTATTGCCCAATATCAAAACAAAAATGCATATTCTCAAGAACGTAGTAAACTTTTCACATAGAATCGGTATTATTAGACCAAAAGTATCTATATTGTCAGCAACTGAGGAAGTAATTGAAAGTGTACCTACCTCATTAGAGGCAGCTGAACTCACAAAATTGGCAGAAAATGAAAATTTAAATGCTGACGTATTTGGCCCATTAGCTTTTGATAACAGTATCTCAAAAAAATCAGCGAGTATTAAAGGTATTAAAAATTCAGTAGCTGGAGAAGCAGATGTGTTATTAGTTCCTACTGTTGAAGCAGGAAATGCTCTAGTCAAAATGATGATCTATTTTATGGGTGCTTGTGCTGCTGGTGTAGTTATTGGTGGAAAAGTTCCTGTAGTGATCACAAGTAGATCTGATGAAGCTCCAGCAAGGCTTGCTTCTATAGCTGCCGCAGTAGTTGCTTTAGATTAAAGATAATATAAAAGGGCTTAAAATAAATGACAATTACATATTTAAAAAAATCACCAAAAACTTCATCAACAGATGATACCAAAACTACAGGTATAGTTCAGGATCTCTTAAAAGATTTAGATAATACTAAAGAAAAAGGCTGTATTGATTTAACTAAAAAATTTGACAAGTATGATGGTGAAATTGTTGTTTCTAAAGAAAGAATTGAAGAAATTAAAAAATCCTTAGATCAAAAAACTAAAGATGATATTCATTTTTCATTTGATCGTGTGCGAAAATTTGCTGAAGCTCAATTAAAAAACTATGGTCAAGATTTTGAAGTTGAATTATCAGATGGTTTATTTGCTGGCCAAAAACTAATTCCTGTAAATACTGCAGGTTGCTATATCCCTGGCGGAAGGTATGCTCATATAGCTTCTGCCGTAATGAGCGTTACAACAGCAAAAGTTGCAGGTGTCAAAAATATTATTGCATGCAGCCCTCCTAAAGAGGGAGTGGGTGCTCATCCAACAATAATTTATACAGCCGATTTATGTGGAGCAGATGTAATTTTAAATCTTGGTGGAGTTCCAGCTATTGCAGCCATGACTAATGGATTATTCAATAATCCACCTGCTGATATTATTGTTGGACCAGGAAATCAGTTTGTTGCAGAGGCCAAAAGAATTTTATTTGGAAAAGTAGGTATCGATTTATTTGCAGGACCAACTGAAATTGGAATTATAGCAGATGCAAAAGCTGATCCAGAAATTGTTGCTTTTGATTTAGTTGGCCAAGCAGAACATGGGTATAATTCACCTTGTTGGTTGTACACCACAAGTAAAGAGCTAGCAGAAAATGTAATGAAAAGGGTTCCAGAATTAATTGCAGAACTTCCTGATGTTCCAAGACAAAGTGCAGATGCAGCTTGGAGAGACTATGGAGAAGTAATTCTATGTGATACGGATGAAGAAATGGTTAAAGTTAGTGACGAATATGCTCCTGAACATTTAGAAATTCAAACAGAAAATTTAAAATGGTTCCATGAAAGACTTACAAACTATGGATCACTATTTGTTGGTGAAGAAACTACCGTTGCTTATGGAGATAAATGTTCAGGCACAAATCATATACTTCCAACAAAAGGTGCTGGAAGATATACGGGGGGCTTATTTGTTGGAAAATTTATTAAAACACTAAGTTTTCAAAGAATGACAAAAGACTCCACAAAATTAGTTGGTGCAGCAGCTGCAAGAATTTCTAGATATGAGGGTATGGAGGCACATGCACGTACTGGGGATGTAAGACTTAGAAAATATGGATTTTCTAACTAATTAAAATATCTGAGATAATTAGTAAAATTAAACCACTCATAAAAATAATTATTAATAAGTTTATTGTTTTCCAAAGTTTTTTACTATGTGTAAATTTAGATAAATATTTAGCAGTATAGCCAATTAAAAAAAAAAATATAAAAGATGATAAAGCAGCACCTATTCCAAAATTAATTTTTTCACTAAAAATAAA
>CACLFK010000021.1 GCA_902606105.1 uncultured Pelagibacteraceae bacterium
AAAACTATTGGATGTTTAGGTATTATAAAAAAAAAAATTACATCAAATAGATCAACTTTTTTTTGTGTTTCTTGCCAAAAATAGTAAAATATTATGTTGACCCTTATAAGTTCTCAAGTTATACCCCTGCGCAGATGGCAAACACAAAATCAGCAATTAAGAGAATTCGAAGAATTTCAAAGCAAACAGTGGTTAACAAGGCTAGAAAAAGTAGATTTCGTAACGCATTAAAGAAAATGAACCTTCTAATTGAAGAAAAAAAGAAAGATGAAGCTTTGAAATTTTTACCTAAGTTTAATTCAGAGCTAATGAAGATTGCCAAGACAGGCATCATTAAGAAACAAAACGCTTCTAGAAATGTTTCCAGAATTACAAAGAAAATTTCTACAATCTAAGCGTTAATAAAATTTTAATTAACCAAACAACCTTCAGTTAGTACATCATCTATTTAAATGTAATTTGGTCTTACTATATTTAGATATAGTAAATATTTACTCCATATAAATTCAATCTACATTTGATTCAATCATGGTTTGATTCAATTTATAATTTTAATTTTTTTAAACTTTTAAAAAAACAAAATCCAATTTTGATTATGCGACATCTAAATCCACAATCCTAGATTTCATTTTTTTTTAAAATTTTTTATTAACTTGTTGCAAATTATTATAAATCAGTTCTAACTCAGTTTCTTCCAACTTATGATTAAATTGAATAATCACAATATAGAAAATTTTAAATCGAGTAGTTTTGAATGGAGATTAGTTCAAGATGAAATGAGAGATAAATTAGGATCTGAAGTCTATGAAAGTTGGTTAAAAAAAATTTCATTCGTAGAAGAATTTAATAATTATATATTGTTATCAGTGCCAACTAGATTTATTAGAGACTGGATAACATCAAGATATTTGGATCAAATATTGCAAATTATAAAAATTTATAAGAAAGATATTTCAAGAATTGAATTTAAACTAGTTGAACAAAAAGGTGCTGTTCAAATTAAAGAAAATTTAAAAGAAGAAAGTAATTTAGAGGAGAATGTTTCATTTATTAAAGACTCATATTTGCAATATAATCGTATTGACCCTAATAAACGATTTGATAACTTTATCATAGGATCAAGTAATAAAATGGCTTATGAGGCATCATTAAAGGTTTCTGAAAATATTTCACATTATAATCCATTATATATTTATGGTGATGTCGGAATAGGTAAAACACACTTATTAAATTCTATAGGTTTAGAATTAAAAAAAAATAATAATGTAATGTTTATTGCAGCTGAACGGTTTATGTATCAATTCGTAAAATCAATTAAATCTAACGACATGGTTAAGTTTAAGGAATACTTTAGAAATTCAGATATTTTGTTGATTGATGATATTCAATTCATAAGTGGTAAAGAGGCCATGCAAGAAGAATTTTTTCATACCTTTAATGCTTTATTGGACAAAGGTTCACAAATAATAGTCTCTGCAGACAGACCTCCTAACAAATTGTTAAGAATTCAAGAAAGAATTAAATCTAGATTTTCTGGTGGATTAGTAGTTGACATACAAAAACCAGATATACAGCTGAGAAAAAAAATTGTTGAAAATAAAACAGATGAATTGAACACTTTATATTCAGACCACTTGAAGGTTTCAAAGGAAATACAGGATTTTATTAGCACAGAAATTAAGGTCAGTATAAGAGAGTTAGTTGGTGCAATAAATAGAGTTGTCTCATTCTCTAGGATATACAATAAAGTTCCAAGTTTGTCAGAAACCAAGATAGTTTTGAAGGATCTCTTAAATTTAGAAGAAAATAAAGTAACTATCGATTTAATTCAAACCATAGTTTGTAAGTTCTTCAAAATTAGCAAAAATGAGATGTTGTCACCAAGAAGGTCAAGGTATTTAGTTAGACCTAGACAAACTGCAATATATTTAACTAAAATTCTTACATCTAAATCCTTACCTGAGATTGGTAGAGAATTTTCTAACAGAGATCATACAACAATAATTCATTCTATAAAAACTATTGAAAAAATTAAAGAAAAAGACACAGAGATGATTGCCAATATTAATAAACTAAAAAATCAAATATTATACGATAATAAAGATAATGAAATTTAACGTTAACCAACAAGATCTCCAGCAAGCACTTAATTACTGTCAAGGAGTTATAGAAAAGAGAAGCACATTGCCAATATTGTCGAATATTTTAATAGATGCAAATAATTCATGTTTAACAATAACAGCAACGGACCTAGATTTAATTTTTATCCATAAAATAAATAATGTAGAGGTTTTAGAGGAAGGAAAAACCACATCAGTTTCCTCAACAATATATGACATTGTAAGAAAATTATCATCCGGAAAAAAAATTAATTTAACTTTAAATGATGGGAGCAAACTTCATTTAGAGTCAGAGAAATCCATTTTTAATTTAAATTGTATTAATCCATCTGAGTTTCCACTCACTGATGAAAATTTTAATCAGAATGAATTTGTAATTAAATCTAAGCAACTATTGAAATTATTAAATAAGTGTAAATTTTCTGTCTCAAATGATGAAACCAGACATTATTTAAGTGGAATTTATTTTCATCAAACAGAAGTAGAAGACAAGAATTATCTTACAGCTGTAGCAACTGATAGTCATCGAATGTCTATTTCAAAAATTAGATTAGATAAAAAAATAGATTTTGATCCAATAATATTACCAAAAAAAACAATATTTCAATTATGCTCTCTTTTGGATAGCTATGATGGGGAAGTAAAGGTTTCAAATATTAGATCTAAGATTAAATTTGAATTAAACGACAGCATATTAATATCAAAACTTATAGATGGTAAATTCCCAAATTATATTCAGGTAATTCCTAAAAATAATCAAAAAAAATTAGAAATTGATTTAAAATTATTTCTTAGTTCAGTTGATAGAGTAGCATCTGTGTCATTAGATAAAAAAGATGGAGTAAAATTTAATTTATCTAAAGATGCTTTAAATTTATCAGTAAATAATGCCAATAGTGGTGATGGCAAGGAGACCTTAAGTGCAAAATTTGATCATGATTTAGAAATTAGTTTTAATTCTAGATATTTAATCGATGTAGCTTCCCAATTAGATGGAGAAAGAGTTGAGATATTTTTTAACGATACCGGCTCACCAGCCTTAATAAAGGATCCAGGTGATTTTGATAGTATATATGTTGTTATGCCGATGAAAGGCTAATTTAAATAGTTGAGCTCATTATAAATTTTATTCTCTAAAATTTTTAAAAAATTTTCTTTATCTATTCCAGCACTTATAGGAGTCAAGATGGAAACCGTTATTGTTTTGTGGCAATTTTTAAGTCCTTTTTTTGGCCATACATAACCAGAATTAATAGCAACAGGTTGGCAGGCAATATTTAACTCTTGATAAATTCTTGTTGCTCCCTTTTTGAAGGGAGGACGTTCATTAGGTAAAACCCTGGTTCCTTGCGGAAAAATTATTAAAGGTCTATTACTATCATTTACTGTTCTTAAAATACCCTCAAAAAAACCTAAATTGTCCTTGCTTATCTTGTCTCTATTTATGGATATAGACCCAATTTTTTTAAGGTACCATCCAAAAATTGGAATTTGTAGCAACTCTTTTTTTAAAATAAATACAGGCGAATTGAATATAGTTTGTAGATAGAATGTTTCAAACATAGACTGATGGGAGGCAGCAATAAAAAATTTTTGGTCTATTATTATATTTTTTTTACCTTTAATTATAATTTTTACTGATAGAAAAACTCTTAAACAAAACTCAGACCAATAACCCATTAATTTTCCTCCGAGTAAAGTAATTTTTCTTGGTAAAAGTAATGCAGGTAAAAATATTATTGAAATTATGATTATTCCTACAAAAAAAAATACTGAAAATAGTAAATTTCTGATCATCCTTGTTAAAAGCTAAATTAAGTCTTTATGCTTTTGTCTATTTTTAATTATTTTAATTTTTCTTCCTTTTATCAGCAATTCAATAGGTTTTGGTCTAAGATTATAATTAGAGCTTAAAGATGTTCCATAAGCACCCACATCACATATAGCTACAAAATCTTTTTCTTTCAGTTTTTGAAATTTTTTTAAAGTTACAAATTTGTCAGTACTTTCACAAATAGGACCTACAAATTCGTAAATATCTCTAGAGATTATGTTTGATTTATTAATGGGTAAGATTTTATGAACTGCACCATATAGAGCTGGTCTCATAAGATCATTCATTGCCGCATCTAAAATAATAAATTTTTTTATACCACCATCTTTTATATAAATTATTTTAGATAGCAGAGTTCCTGTATTACCAATTATAGATCTACCTGGTTCAAAAATAATTTTTGTATTATGCTTCTTTAAAAAATTTTTAATTGCTGAGTTATATTTTTTATAATTAAGCTTTTTAATTTTATTGCTATAAGAAATCCCCATACCTCCACCTAAATCAACAAATTCAAATTTGTATTTGGTTTTACTGATTATATTGCTTATGGCTTTGAGCATTCTTTCATAAGGCTTGTGGTCTAATATTTGACTTCCTATATGAACACTTAAACATTGTAGTTTGATATTTTTTGAGTTTTTACAGTAATTTACAAGCTCATGAAACGTTTTGCTGTTTACACCAAATTTATTTTCACTTTTTCCAGTGGAAATTTGTTTGAGAGTTTTTGCATCAGTATTTGGGTTTAATCTTATACCAATCTGCACTATTTTTTTTTTTCGTTTTGCAATCTTGTTAATTACTTGAATTTCACTTTTTGACTCAGCATTAATAAGTAATATTTTTTTTTCTATGGCAAATTTAATTTCATCGTTTGTTTTGCCTACACCAGAAAATACTATTTTATTTGGACTGATTCCTGCTTTTAAAGCCATCATTAATTCTCCTTTTGAAACAACATCAGCTCCTAACCCAAATTTTTTAATTTCTCTAATTATATTTAGGTTAGTATTTGATTTGACTGAAAAACAGATTAATGGTGAAAAGGATTTAAAATTTTCCTTAAAATTATTGATGTTTTCCTCTAACTTTGAATGAGAATAACAATAAGCAGGTGTGCCAAACCTTATAGCCAAATTTTGAAAATTAATTTTTTCTATTGTTAATTTTTTATTTTTATATTTCATTAACGTTTTTTAAATATTTCACTACAATTATCTGTTTCATTTGTCTTTGGACAACCTTTTTTTCCACAAGATAAAATTAATAAAGAGATTAATATTATAAATACAACTTTTTTTAGCATTAGTTTTTTTTATATTTAGCTATCATTTTTTTAATATTATCAAAAGATGTTCCACCAAATGATTTTTTTGAATTAACAGAATTGTTTAAATTAAAGACTTTTAAAACATCAACGGTAAGTTTAGGTTCAACTTTTCTAAGTTGATCTAAAGATAGTTCATTTAAATTTTTTTTTCTTTTTTCTGCTAAATTAACTATAGCTGAAGTTTTTTGGTAGGCTTTTCTAAATGACATTGAATGAGTTTTTACAAGATAGTCAGCCAAGTCTGTTGCAGTGATATATCCATTACTTGCAAGCTCAAGCATTTTTTTTTTATTTGGACTAAAATTTTTTAAAACTTCATCAAACATTTTTAGGCAATTTAAAAGTGTATCGTATGAATTAAATACTATTTGCTTGTCATCCTGCAAATCTTTAAAATAAGATAATGGTAATCCTTTTAAAATAGTCAGCATTGAAAACAAATTTCCATAGGTACTTCCAGATTTACCTCTCAGATATTCTAGAAGATCAGGATTTTTTTTTTGAGGCATAATAGAAGAACCAGTTACAACTTTATCGGATAAATTAATTAAATTAAAACCATCTGAGTTCCAAATGATTAACTCTTCTGCAATTCTTGAAATATGCATAGAGCATACCGATGCGCTATAAAGAAAGTCAAGCACAAAGTCTCTATCTGAAACTGTATCAATAGAATTATTTGTAGGTTTCTTAAAACCAAGTTTTTTGGTTGTATAATTTCTATCTATATTGAATGAAGTTCCAGATAAAGCAGCAACACCAAGAGGATTTTCATTTAAATTCTCTATATTATTATAAAATCTTTTTTTATCTCGATTAAAAATTTCAACATAAGACATTATATAATGAGCAAATGAAATTGCTTGAGCGTTTTTTAAATGGGTAAAACCAGGCATAATAGTCTGGATATTTTTTTCAGCTAATTTTATAGAGCTCTTAATAACTTTATCAAGTTCATTGTTTACGTCTATAGTTGCAGTTTTTAACCATAACTTAAAATCAGTAATTACTTGGTCATTTCTAGATCTAGCTGTGTGGACATATCCAGCCTCTTCACCAATAATCTGAAAAAGTCTTTTTTCAATATTCATGTGGATATCTTCATATTTTTTATTAAACTCAAATTTTTTGCTAGAGATCTCCTTTTCTATTTTGTTCAGACCATAAACAATTTTATTTTTAATCTTAAATGATATTATTTTTTGTTTAAAAAGCATCTCAACATGTGCAATTGATCCCTTGATATCTTCTTTGTAGAGTCTTTTATCGACATCCAAAGAATTACCGACTTTTTGAAACAATCTTGATGATTTTTTTTTTATACGTGTGTTCCATATTGCCTGGTTGTTTTTATTTTTTGCCATGATATTTAATTATACCTATTTAATATGAGAATTTTAATATTATTTACCTTTTTAATTACAAATACTCTTGCAAATGAATTGCCAGATTTTAAAAATCTTGTAGTCCATAAAATCCCAAAAATATACGATAATATTATTTTTTTAGATGATGCAGATGAAGAAATTAATATTCAAAATTTGGATAGTCAGCTGATTATATTGAATTTTTGGGCAACTTGGTGTGAGCCATGTAAAGAGGAAATGCCATCTCTAAACAGGCTTCAAGCAAACAAAAAGGTAAAAAATCTCATAAAAATTTATCCGATTAATATTGGTAAAGAAAATCTTAACAAAGTTAACAGTTTTTTTATCGAATTAGGTATAGATAATTTGAAGCCTTATTTTGATAATCCATCAACTCTTGCAAAAACTTTTTCTTTAAGGGGAGTTCCAACCACTATATTTTTAAATTCCAATAGAGAAGAATTTGCAAGAATTATTGGTTCAATAAATTTTGACGATGAAAATTTTATTAACTGGCTAAAAAATTTAATTTAATCTTTAAAAAAGTACGCAAAACCCACTAAAGCAATTATCGCAATAAATTGTAGAATGACTCTCATTTGCATTAATTTATTTGAATATTTTTTACTTGTTTCACCACCCTTGAATAGAGTCCCTATACCTAGAATTAACACTACACCCACAGCAATTAATAGAGCAATAGATAAAACTTTGACTATTATTTCTGTCAACATATTCGTATTGTAGATTGTTTTTTAAAAATAAAACACTTAAATAATTAACTATGACATTTTGCCTTAACTCTACAATTATTAGACCTGAAGATGGAAGTGAAATAAAAAATGCAATTATTTTGCTTCATGGATATGGTGGGGATGGAAAAGACATTAGTATGCTTTCATTAAATTGGAAAAGGTTTATGCCAAATACTATTTTCATTTGTCCTAATGGGCATGAGCCTTGCACAATGAACCCATCAGGATATCAATGGTTTGATCTTAGCAAAGAAGAACCAACCTATATATTGGAGCAATCAATTAAGGCGGAAAATATAATTAAAAAATTTATAGAAGAGGTTAAATTAGAATTTAATTTATCAAATAACGAAATATGCTTATCTGGTTTCAGCCAAGGTTGTATGATGTCTTTAAATGTTGGCCTGACATCGGAGAAAAGATTTTCTTGTATTGTAGGTTTTTCTGGAAAAATTATTGATCAAAATAGTTTAAAAAATAGAATCAAAAATAAAACTGAAACATTACTTGTCCATGGTGATACTGATCAAATTGTCCCATCAATCAATTTGCTAGAAGCAAAAGACTTTTTAATTCGAAATAATGTAAAAGTTGATACACTATTGATTAAAAATTGTGATCATCACATTCCGATACAAGCTTCTAGTGCAGCGCTTAATTATATCTTGAAGAAATTTTAATATCTCTTAATGTTGATTATGTAGATCAACTAAGTTAAAATTATCTAATGAATAATTTTATTGAGCAAAATGTTTCATTAGAAAAATGTCCAGCATTAGTCTTAAATGCAGATTATAGACCATTAAGTTATTATCCTTTGTCATTATGGTCTTGGCAAGACACAGTTAAATCAGTTTTTTTAGATAGAGTGATCATAGTAAGTAACTATGATAGAATTATTCGAAGCCCTTCTCTCAATATGCAATTACCAAGTGTTATTGCTCTAAAAGATTATATTGTTCCACAATCAAAACCTAGCTTTACAAGGTTTAACGTATTCTTAAGAGATAAATTTTGTTGCCAGTATTGTGGTAGCGACGAGGAACTTACTTTTGATCACTTACTCCCAAGATCAAAAGGAGGAGAGACCAACTGGGATAATGTAGTTACTGCATGTTCAGCATGTAATGTAAAAAAGGGTGGAAAATTGTTAAAATATTCAGGGATGAAATTACATCAATATCCTTATAGACCCTCAACAGAGGATTTACATAAAAATGGAAAAAACTTTCCTCCAAACTTTCTTCATAAAAGTTGGATGGACTATCTATACTGGGACGTTGAATTAGAAGCTTAGATTTTTTCAGATATATTAATTGCAATTTTAGAACCAGTTTTTATTATTTTATCTAAAATTGAGTAAGGTCCTTTTTTGGTTGCACCTTTTTCATAAGCTATATCTTTATGATTTAACTCATCTTCTCTGAATTTAATAATCTTTTTCTTTAAGGTTTTTTCACTATCATCAAGCTGCCTAATTTGATTTAAATAATGTTCATCAATAACTTCTTCAACAGACGCAGTACAAAGCATTGCAGCCTTTTTGCCTAATAAAGTTGATCCAAAACCTAAACCGACACCCAATAAATCCCAAAGGGGTAAAAATTTTGTAGGAGCTATATTTCTTTTTTTAATTTCCTTTTCAAAAAAATCACGATGCTCTTTTTCATGAATTTTCATTTCTTCAATAGTTTCTTTTAATTTATCATTTTTTACAAATGTATTTAAAGCAAGTAATTGACCTTCATAAATTTTTACAGCACCTCTTTCACCTGCGTGATCTACTCGTATAAATTCCTCAATTTTTTTTTTATCTGTTTTTTTCATATCTAAAGTAAATATTTGTTAAACCAATAGTTAATAATAATGAAATTATTATATTGTAGCTTGTAAGAGATAATCCAAATATTTTAAATGTTACATCTTTGCAACTTATACTTTTTTGTTGCAATTGCTTTAATATTTCAACTTTATCAATAATATTTGCTCCTTTTTCAAGATCGCATAACAAAGACTCTTGTATATAACCTTGTTCAATTCCTAGGTGATATATGGATAATATTGTTGCTATTAAAAAAATTATACCCAGCAAAAGAATGAAGTGCTTTTCTAATTTGTTATATTTATAATTTATTAAAACAACTAAGATTGCTAAAAAATATGGGATCCTTTCATATTCACAAAGTGAGCAGGGTCGATAGCCAAGTATGTATTCTATAAAGTATGCAGATATTAAGGCAATTAAACTTATCAAAAATATAGCTATGAATAAATTTTTTTTACTAAAATTAAACATTAAATTTATAAAATAAGAATATTAATAGGAATATAATAACAAACAATATTCCTAATATGGTAAACCATTTTGATCCATGTCTATTCATAAATTCAGTAAAAAAATGGCCATACTTATAAGCTAAATAAGAAATAATAAAAAATCTAAGACTTCTAGAAACTAGACTTACAAGAATAAATATAAACAAATTAAAATCAACTAACCCACTTGCAATAGTGAAAGCTTTATAAGGCAGAGGAGTAAAACCAGCTAAAAAAAGTATACTGAGCCATGCTAGAAAGCCTTCTCCAATAGATAGATTATACTTTAATTTTTCAACTTTAGCTTCATATCCATAAAACTCTATTATACCAAAAGCTAATTCATAAAAAAATGATCCTAAAAAGTATCCAAAAACACCTCCCAAAACAGAAAAGATAGATGCTATCAAAAATATTTTTATGTAATTTTTTTTCTTTGCAATAACCATGGGCACAATCATTACATCTGGAGGTATAGGAAAAAACGAACTTTCAATAAATGATACTAAACCCAAATAAAAGTTTGACCTTTTATGTGATGCTAATTCTAAACATTTCATGTAAAGAGTTTGAAACATTTTTTGGTTTTAATATAATTTTAGTTCTTATACTATTTAAATATAATTTAATTCAAATTAGTGGGCGAATGGCGGAACTGGTAGACGCGCACGACTCAAAATCGTGTTTCGCAAGAAGTGAGAGTTCGATTCTCTCTTCGCCCACCAAATGTTATGGAAATAAATAAACAAAATAATCTTTTAGAGCTTTTTTATCAGCAATACATAAAAGAAAAACCTGATCAAATTTTTTTAAAATCATTAAAAAAATTTAGATAATAAATTTACTTGGAAAGAAACGTATTTAAATATTTTAAAACTATCTGAAGAATTAAGCCTATTAATAAAGAACAAAGATCGTTGTTTATTAATTTCAGAAAATCGACCAGAATGGATGATTACTGATTTAGCAATAATGTTAGCAAAGGGTATAACTGTTCCAGCATATACGACCTATGTTGAGAGAGATTACGAATATTTAATTGATGATTGCAATCCATCAATTGTAATCGTTTCTGATCATCTTCAATATGATAAGATTAAAAATATAGTTAAATCTAAACCTTTCATAAAAAAAATATTATCTTTTGAAGAAATTAAAGATGAACATGATGTTATTTGTATTAAAAATATTTTTAAAAAAGAAAAATATCAGGAAAAAAATTTTCTAAACTTAGATATTTCTAGAAAAGATCTTGCCTGCATAATTTACACCTCAGGTACACAAGGAAACCCCAAAGGTGTGATGTTAAGTCATGGAGGAATATTAAGTAATTGTGAAAGTGCTCTTTTTTTACTAAACGAGTTTATTTCAAAAAAAGCTAGGTTTCTAACCTGGTTACCATTGTCACACTCATACGAGCATACTGTCCAATTTGTGCAGATAGCGCTCGGCGCTAGAGTCTTCTATGCTGAAAGTATAGATAAGTTAATAAAAAATATGGGCGAATGCAATCCTGATATCATGACTGCTGTCCCCAGATTTTATCAAAATCTATATCAAAAAATAAATGTATCTTTTAATAAAACCAAAGGCCTTAAAAAATATCTTATTAAGAAGATGCTCTCTCTTGGAGAGAAAGTTCTATTTAAAAATAAATTATCTACTTTAGAAAAAGTACAAAATTTGATTTGTGAAAAACTAGTTAGAAAAAAAATAAAAGCACAATTTGGTGGATCTCTAAAGTTATTTATTTCTGGAGGTGGTGCACTGGATAAAGATGTAGGAGTATTTTTAAATGCCATAGGATTACCCACATTACAAGGATATGGTTTAACGGAGACCTCTCCAGTGGTTAGTTGTAACCCAAAAGATGATATAAGAATTGATACTGTTGGACCTGCTTTCTTAGCTAATGAAGTTAAAATTAATGATGATGGTGAGATCTTAGTTAAAGGTGAAAATGTAATGTTAGGTTATTGGAATAATGATGAAGAAACCAAAAAAGTAATAATAGATGGATGGCTATACACAGGTGATATTGGTCATTTTGAGAATAAATACTTAAAAATTACGGATAGAAAAAAAGATATTATTATTACTCCTGGAGGAGATAATATTTCACCAATTAAAATTGAAAATGATTTATTAAAAATTAATTTTGTTGAGCAAACCTTAGTTTATGGAGACAACAAACCTTATTTGGTTGCCTTGTTAGTCTTAAGTAAAGAAAAATCAAATATATCTAATGAGATAATTTTAAAAGAATTGGAAATAGTAAATAAAAACTTATCAAAAATAGAAAAAATAAAAAAATTTATTGCTATTAAAGATCAATTTACAATTGAAAATGGGTTGATAACTCCAACATTAAAATTAAAAAGATATAAAATTATTCAGAAATATAAAAAACATTTAGAAAAACTTTATTAATTTATTTTTTAAAATGGTTTATTAACCGCATAAACATTAACTTAATTAGTATATTGAAATTTAAAAAAAAATTAAAAATAAAAAAAAATTTTTCAAATTTAAAGTTTTAATTAAAGGTTTGACATAACTTATAGAAAAAAATAAAAATATAGTTAACACGAATCATTTTGATTCGTTTAACTAAAAGGGAGCTAAAGATGCCTAAGAAAAGAAAAAAAGCGGCAAAGAAAACTAAGAAAAAAAGCTAAGAAAAAAGCTAAGAAAAAAGCAAAAAAAAGAAGAAGAAAATAGTAACTTAGTATTCTTTACAAAAAAACGCTTCTCATTACAATTTGTGTGAGAGGCGTTTTTTTTTACTCCTCAATAGGCTCGTCGTTATCAGTAACTGCCTCGTCTGCTTGAAGATCATTAGCATCCTCTTTAACTGGTTTAGGTACCACTTGTGTTTGACTGCCCATGTTTCTTTTTAAGGCTTTATCTAATTTTTTTTGAGTATCCTCCAATGATAAATTCAAAATAATTTGAAACTCAGATAAAATTCTTTCATAAGCTTTTTCAAATAGTTGTCTTTCACTATAAGATTGATCAACCATTAGATCGTCACCTTTATTCAAATCTCTGACCACCTCTGCTAATTCATAAATTTTTCCAGAGGAAATTTTTGCCTCATATTCTTGTGCTCGTCTACTCCACATTGATCTTTTGATTTTTGGTTTACTTTTAAGAATTGAAATACATTTATTGACCTGATTAATAGTTGCTAAGGGTCTTAAATGAGACTGTTTATTAACTGGCACCATTCCATTTGCTTTATCTTTTTCAAATTTTATAACATAAGTCTCAACATCAATTCCACCTATGTTTATTTTTTTAAACTCTGTAATTTGTCCAACACCATGTTTAGGATAAACAACATAATCTTTAATTTTATATTCTCTTTTTTCGGTTTCTTGTTTTTTGACTTTCT
>CACLFK010000022.1 GCA_902606105.1 uncultured Pelagibacteraceae bacterium
GCTAAAATATTTGATAATTTATTACATCAAACTTTAGCTAAAGTTTCAAAAAGTATAAAAATAAAAATTATTCACCAAACAAATGATAGTAATCAAAATTTTCTTACAAATTTTTATAAAGAAAATAAAATTGAAAATCATGTTTTTGTGTTTGAAAAAGATCTCAATAAACTTTTAATTAAATCTGATTTATGTATTACAAGGGGTGGTGCTTCAAGTTTAGCAGAATTGTCATTATTAAAAGTCCCATTTATCTCTATTCCCCTTCCGTCCTCTATGGATAACCATCAGTATGAAAACGCAAAATTTTATGAGGATCAAAACTCTTGCTGGATTATTAATCAAAAAAATTTTGAGAAACAAAATTTTGAAGATCTTTTGCTCGAAATAATTAAAAATAAAGAGGAATATTTGGTTAAAAAAAAGAATTTAGAAAATTTAAATTATCAAAATACATGGAATAATGTTAATCAAAATTTACTATCAATTTTAAATGAAAATTAAATTAGCAAAAACTGAGTTAATACATTTTATTGGCATTGGTGGTATTGGCATGAGTGGTTTAGCTCTAATAATGAAAGGCAAAGGTTTTAGGGTCCAAGGTAGCGATATATCTATTAATAAAAATATTGAAAGGCTCAAAAAAGAAAAAATAAAGATTTTAATAGGACATAAAAAACAAAATATAAATAAGGCAACAATATTAGTTATATCTTCAGCTATAAAAAAAAATAATCCAGAAATGTTAGAGGCAATGGAGAAACAATTGCCTATTTATAAAAGAGGCGAAATGTTAGCAAATATTGTGTCTTTAACAAAAAATATTGTTGTTGTGGGCTCTCATGGTAAAACTACTACCACATCTCTAATTGCCTCTATTTTCCAAGAAACCAAAATAGATCCAACTATTATTAATGGAGGTGTAATCAACTCTATAAACAATTCTGCGAAACTTGGGAAAAGTGAATGGTCAATATTAGAAGCCGATGAGTCAGACGGTAGCTTTGTTCATACCCCTCCAACGTACGCAATCATAACAAATATTGATAGAGAACATATGGATTATTATGGTTCTATGGATAAATTAAATAAATATTTTGTAAATTTTGTTAACAAAGTTCCATCCTTTGGAAAATCATTTATTTGTTTAGATAATAAAAATAATAGAAACTTATTAAGAAAATTAAAAAATAAAAATTTTTATACTTATGGTATAGATGACAAATCTAATTATAGCGTTAAAAATATTAAGCAATTTAAAGAATACTCGGAGTATGATTTAAAAATTAAATTGCCTAATAAGAAAATTATAATAATAAAAAAAATAAAAATTCCATTATTAGGATTACATAATATTAAAAATTCAGTAGCCGCAACTGCTGTAGCACTAAATGTAGGCCTAAGTGTTTCAAATATAAAAAAAGGACTTAAAGACTTTAAAGGCGTTCAAAGAAGATTTAATAAAATTTTTAACTTTAACAAAGTCGATTTTTTTGATGATTATGCTCATCATCCAACTGAAATTAAAGAAGTACTTAATGGAGTAAAAAAAGTTTATTCAAATTATGAAAAAATATGTATTTTTCAACCACACAGGATATCAAGATTAAAAGATTTAAAGTCTGAATTTGCCTCCGCATTTAAAGATGCAGACAAAGTAATTCTTTTTCCAATATATACTGCAGGTGAAAAAATCAAATTAGGTTTTAGTTATTATAATTTTGCAAAAGAAATAATAAAAAAATCTAAAGTTGAACTATTTCTAGTGAATGACAAATATCAACTAGCAAAATATATAAAACATAATATTTATGGGGATAAAATAGTAATAGGTATGGGGGCAGGTTCAATTTCATCATGGATGAGAGAAATGCCTAAATTTTTGTTATGAGTGGTTATTTGAAAGATTTATCGTCAGAATTTAGTGAAAATTTAAAATTAAATTATAATTTAAAGAAAAAGAATTGGTTTAACATTGGTGGCAAAACTAAGATTTATTATAAAGCTAAAAATTTAAAAGAATTAATCAAGTTTTTAAAAAAGATAAATAATAAAGAAAAGATTTTTATTTTAGGAGGGGGCTCAAACATATTAATTACAGACAATGATTATGATGGTGTTGTAATTAAATTATTAAATAACTTTAATAATATTTCTTTATTAACTGAAGAAATAATAATTGCAGGTAGTGCTGTTAGTGACAAATCACTGTCAGAATTCGCTATTAATAATAGTTTGGGAGGCTTTGAATTTTTATCATGTATTCCAGGAACGGTTGGTGGTGGCATTAAAATGAATGCGGGATGTTTTGGTAAAGAATTTAAAGATATCCTAATTTCTATTCAGGCGGTAGATAAATCAGGTAAGGTTTTAACTATTCCAGCTAAAGATATAAATTTTAAGTATAGAGAGAGTGGATTATCAGATGATCTTATATTTTTGAGCGCATCCTTTAAAGGATACAAAAAAGATAAAGCTGTAATAAAGACCGAAGTTCAAAAATTAGTGGAAAAAAAGGAACAAGCTCAACCTACAAGAATAAAAACCAGTGGAAGTACGTTTAAAAACCCTATCAACCAAACTGACAAAAAGGTATGGCAGTTAATTAGAGAGTCCGTACCACTAGAAAAGTCATTTGGAGATGCGTCAATTTCAGAGAAGCACTGTAATTTTTTTGTAAACAAAGGTAATGCTAAATTTGAAGACATGAGGGATTTGATTAAATTCGTATCTGATTGTGTTTTCAAAAAAACTGGAATCAAGCTTGAAACAGAAATTAAAATAATAGAATAAATTGAAAAAAAAAATATTAATAATATCAGGGGGAATTTCAAAAGAGAGATTAATTAGTCTTGATACTGGTTTGCAAGTTGCAAAAGAATTAAGAAAAAATTCATATAATGTTCAAATTTCTGAACCAAACAATAATCTAGAAAAAATCATCAATAAATTTAATCCTAATGTAATTTTTAATGCATTGCACGGACAGTTTGGAGAAGATGGTTACATTCAAAGTATACTTGAAAGGTTCAAAATTCCATATACTCATTCAGGTGTAATTCCATCTGCAATAGCAATGGATAAAGAAATATCTAAAAAACTATTTATAAAATATAAAATAAATACTCCAAAATTCTTTACTTACTCATTTGATAAAAAAAATCTACAACTATTTAAAATAATAAATAGTAAATTAAAATTTCCAGTTGTAGTTAAACCATTAAATGAAGGTTCAAGCGTAAATGTATTTATCTGTAATAGAAAAAATATATTCAAAATTTTAAATTCTCTTAAAAATTATAAAAAGGTAATGATTGAAGAGTTTATAGGAGGTCGAGAAATACAAGTCGCTATCTTAGGAAATAGAAAATTAGGAGCAATAGAATTGAAACCTAAGAGAAAATTTTATGATTACCAAGCCAAGTATAATACTAACGCAAAAACGCAACATATTATAAAAATTGATTTACCTAAAAAAAAATTAAATGAAGTATTGGAGATAGCTAATAAAGCACATAAAATTGTTAAATGTAGGGGAGTTACAAGATCAGACTTTAAATATTTTAACGGTAAATTTTATTTGTTAGAGATAAATACTCAGCCTGGAATGACTAAACTTTCTTTAGTCCCTGAAATAGCTGCTCACCATGGTATGAGCTTCATAGAATTAATAGAGTGGATATTAAAAGATGCATCAACAAAAAGGTAAAAAAATCCTAATTTATTTTTTTCTTTTCTTAATAGTTGGTTCAATTAACAATAATTCATTAAATAAAATTCAACTTGAGAAAATTAAAAACATTAATATTTCAGGATTAGACGAAAATCAAAATACTAATCTTTCAGAAAAGATCGAAAAACTAAATTTAAAAAATATTTTTTTTCTTGATGGAAATGAAATTTCTAAAATAATAAGTTCTAATAGCTTAGTTGAAAATTACCAAATAACTAAAAAATATCCTTATTCATTAGATATTAAAATTAAAAAAACCAATTTCTTAGCAAAAATTAGCAATAAAGAAAAAATATTTCTTATAGGATCAAACGGTAAGTTATCCGATGTAAAATTTTCTGATAAAGAGCTACCATTTATATTTGGCAAACCAGATATAGAGGAGTTTATTAAATTTACTTATGTAATTGATCAATCAAAGTTTTCGCTTGGTGAAATTAAAAATTTATATTTTTTTCCATCTAAGAGATGGGACTTAGAACTTAAGAATAATGTAATTTTAAAATTGTCAAAGGATCATGCTAAACTTTCTTTAGACCATGCTTTTGACTTTTTAAATGATAATAATTTAAAAAATATTAAAGTTGTTGATGCAAGAATTGAAAATCAAATTATTTTGAATGACTGATGAATTAAATTTACAAGTTTATCTAAGTATCTCAAAAAAAAAGTTTGAAATTTATTTATTAGATAAACAACATTTAAAAAATATCTATAAAAAAGAACTCTATTTAGAAAATTATACAGACCTAATTGATTATAATTTATTGAGCACGTTTCTTGATAAAAATATTTTTAAAATAGAAAAGTTAATTGGAAATTTTTTAACAAATATTAATGTTATAATTGAAAATAATCAAATTTTTAATTTTTCTATTGGAATAAAAAAACAAAATTATGGTGAAAAAATCAATAAGCATTATTTAGAAAGTTCTTTATCTGAGCTAAAGGACTTATTTAAAGAAAACTATCAAAATAATAAAATTATTCATTTCGTACTAAACAGATATTTAATAGATGGAGTTGACTATACATCATTTGATCATGAAATTAATGGAGATCATATGTGTGTTGAAGTAAAATTTATTTCTGCCCCAAATTTTTTGATTAATGAAATCAACAATGTTTTGGAAAAATATCAAATTAAAGTAGCTCGTTTATTTGAGAGAAAATATATTAAAAATTTTTTTGAAGGAGAATCTTCAGATTTATCAATAATTGCCTTCAAAATACAAAGTGGTTATAATCAGAATGAAATTGCATTGGTTCCAAAAAGGTTAAAAAAAAGAGGATTTTTTGAAAAATTTTTTCAATTATTAAGTTAAAATCGTCTTATCTCGTAACATTAGTTGTTTTTAAATTTTAGTAGATACAAATTAAGTATTGTTTGTGTCTTATTTAACTCAAAAAACAGTAAAAAATAATATTATATTTAGTGGTATAGCACTTCATAGTGGACTTAATGTTAATGTTTGCATTAAACCAGCAGAACCTGACTTTGGTATTGTATTTAAAAGAGTTGATTTAAAACTTAATAATATTATTTATCCAAATTTTAATAATGTAACTAATACATCTCTAAATACAACTGTAGAAAATGAGTTTGGTGCAAAAGTTTCAACCATTGAACATTTAATGGGTGCTTTGTTTGGTTTGGGTATAGATAATGCTTTAATTGAAATCGATAATGAAGAAGTGCCAATATTAGACGGTTCAGCAAAAATTTTTATTGAAAAAATAATTGCTTCAGGACTAGAGATAAGTAAATCTCCAATTAAAGTAATTAAAATAAACAAAGAGGTAAGTTATTCCGATGGTGAGAGATTTATATCTATCAAACCTTCTACGATAAGCTTAGATATTGATTTTGAGTTGAAATATGAAAATGAAGTTATTGGAAGCCAAAGAAATATTGTTAAAGTTTATGAGGATGATCTTAAAGATATTTATAATTCTAGAACTTATTGTTTATTCGAAGATATTGAGATGATAAAAAAAAATGGATTAGCAAAAGGTGGTAGCTTAGAAAATGCAATAGTTGTAAAAGATAAAGAAATATTAAATCCAGAGGGTCTAAGAAATAATAAAGAATTTGTAAATCATAAAATTTTAGATTGTATTGGAGATCTTTATACGACTGGGTACAGATTAGTGGCTAGTATTAAATGTTCTCAGGGTGGGCATTATTTAACAAATAAATTACTTAGAAAAATATTTGAAAATAACAAAAATTTTTCAATTATAGAAATAAAAGAAAAAAATTTACCACATACATTAATAAATAGGAAGTTACTTAAATCTATAGCCTAATAAAAGTTAACTTTAAAATTATCATATAAAAAAGTATAAATTTATTGTGATAAAAATTAAATTATTAAATATATTTTTAATTCTTTCTTTGTGTGTTGCATGTTCAAAAGAGCCAATTAAAAAATCCATTATTAAAGAAAAAAGTTTAGATTTGCAAGTTTTCGAAAGTTATCAAGAAGGAAAAAAGGCATTAGATTCTGGAGATGTTTTGTTTGCAGCAAAAAAATTTAATGAAGCTGAAAAACTTTTTCCTCAATCAGAATGGGCTCCCAAATCTGCTTTAATGGCAGCATACTCTTATTATATTCAGGATTATTATGGAGATGCAATTGCCGAACTTGAAAGATTTTTAAAAATTTATCCTTATTATCAAGATTTAGATTATGCTTATTACTTACTCGGAATTTGTTATTACGAGCAAATAGTTGATGAAAAAAAAGACACACAATCAATTTTAATTTCCAAGGAAACATTTGAATTGTTAATAGATAATTTTCCTTCTTCAGATTATTCAAATGACGCAAGTTTTAAGCTAGAACTAATCGACGATATTCTTGCATCAAAAGAAATTTATATTGGCAGGTATTACTATGAGAAAAAAAAATGGATACCTGCGATTAATAGATTTAAAACAGTCCTAGATAAATATGATGATACAATTTATACTGAAGAGGCACTTCATAGATTAGTTGAGGTGCATTATAGAATAGGCCTCAAAGAAGAAGCAAAAAAATATGCAAAATTATTAGGTTATAATTATCAGTCCTCAAAGTGGTATGAAAAAACCTATAGTATTTTTGATAAAAAATATGAAAAGAATAAAAAAAAAAAAGTGAAAAAAAATAAGAGAGGTATAGTAAAAAAAATTAAATCTCTGTTTAATTGAGATGAATAAAAAAAAAATTAAAACTGACTATCAAAAAAAAATAAATCAATTAACAAAGTTTAATAAATTTTACTTTGATAGAAGTAAACCTGTTGTTTCTGATAAAGAATATGACGATTTAAAAAAAGAAATATTGTTATTAGAGAATAAATATACTTTTTTAAATTCAAAATATTCTCCATCCCAAGCTGTAGGTCATAAGCCATCTAAAAATTTTAAAAAATCGTCACATAGAGTTCCAATGTTATCTTTATCTAATGCTTTTTCTGAAGCAGATCTTAAAAATTTTGAAAAAAAAATTATAAATTTTCTCTCAAAAAAAGAAGGCTCTGAAATTTCATATAGCGCCGAACCAAAAATTGATGGTATCTCAGCTTCATTAACATATATAAATGGAGTTTTTGAAAAAGGTTTGTCTAGAGGTGATGGTAAAGAAGGTGAGGATATAACTAGAAATTTATTCACAATTAAGGATATACCAAAAAAAATATTATCTAAAAATTTTCCAGAAGAAATTGATATTAGAGGAGAGGTTTTTATTCAAAATAGTGATTTTGAAAATCTAAAAGATAAGTTTGCAAATCCAAGAAATGCAGCATCAGGCTCACTTAGGCAAAAGAACCCTGAAGATACAAAAAAAATTCCATTAAAATTTATTGCTTATACTTTCGGTTTTGAGAAAGGTTTAGAGGTTGATAATCAATTTGATTATTTAAAAAAATTAAGTTCTTGGGGATTTAAAACTAATCCATTGAATAAATTGATCAGTGGAGTTAAAAACTTAATTCAAAATTATGATGATATCGAGAAAACAAGAGCCAATTTAGATTTTGATATAGATGGAATTGTATATAAGGTTAATGATTTTGATCTTCAAAAAAGATTGGGTTCTGTAGCTAATGCTCCTCGATGGGCAGTCGCTCACAAATTTTCATCAAATAAAGCTGTATCTGAAATTAAGGATATTGAAATTCAAATAGGAAGAACTGGTGCTTTAACACCAGTTGCAAAAATTAAACCAATAAATATTGGTGGAGTTCAAGTATCCAATGCAACTTTGCACAACGAAGACGAAATTATAAGAAAAGATATCAGGATCGGTGATACGGTAACAGTAGAAAGAGCTGGTGATGTTATTCCTCATGTCGTTTCAGTTGATACTTCTAAAAGAAAAAAAACATCAAACAAATTCGTCTTTCCAAAAAAGTGTCCATGTGGTTATGAAACAATTAAAGAGTTTAATAAAATCACTAAAAAATATGATGCTGTAAGACGGTGCCCAGATAGAAGCTTTGAATGTAATCGAATTGCAAAAGAAAAACTTAAACATTTCGTTTCCAAAGAAGCTTTTAATATCGATGGATTTGGAAAAAAAATTGTAGAAAAATTCTGGGAACTTAATCTTATCAAACTTCCACAAGATATTTTTAAATTAGATTATGGTAAAATTGAAAATTTAGACGGTTGGGGTAGGCTGTCAGCAGACAACCTGAGATACTCAGTCGATAAAAAAAAACAAATATCTTTGGAAAGGTTTATTTATTCTCTTGGAATAAGGCATATTGGATTAGAAAATGCTAAATTGTTATCAAGATACTTTGGATCTTTTCAAAAATTTAAAAATTTGCCAAAAGAAAATAATTATAATGACTTACTAAATATTGATGGAATTGGAGAAACTCAGCTAGTTTCCATTAAAAACTTTTTTTCAAAAGAAATTAATCTTAAAATTTTAAGTGAACTGGATAAAGTACTAAATATTAAAAATGCAAAAGTGGTTAATACACGAGGTCTATTAAAGAATAAATCTTTTATGATTACAGGAAAATTAAATAATATTAGTAGAGCAGAGGTCAAGTCATTAATCGAAGAAAATTCTGGTACAACTGTGAGCAGTGTATCAAAAAAGTTAAACTATTTAATTAGTGGTGAAAAACCTACAAAGAAAAAAATAGAGAGTGCTAAAGCGCTAAAAATTAAAGTTATCGATCAAGATGAATTTTTAAAAATGTTAAATAAGACTAGCTAACCACTTTTTTTCATTCGAATTTAAATACTTTGATATTTTAGAATACACATTTAAATGATATTTAAATAAATAATTTTTTTCAAAATTTGTTAGTAAATTGTAATTTATTAAATCTTTTTCAATTGGTGCCATTGTTAAATTTTCAAAAAATAATTTTTTATTTTGTTTCTTAACATAAACTAAATTTTCTATTCTAATCCCAAATTTATTTTTTTTATAAAAACCAGGTTCATTACTTAAAATCATACCTTCTTTGAATTTTACCTGATTATTCTTAGATATTGATTGTGGACCTTCATGAACATTAAGAAAAAACCCAACACCATGGCCAGTTCCATGAGCATAATCCAAATTACTCTTTTTAAGAAATTTTCTAGCTCTAATGTCTATTTTTTTTCCAACATTATCTTTTTTTAGATCCGAAGTTGCTACAGCAATGTGTCCTTTTAATACCTTTGTAAAAGTATTTTTTATATTTTGGCTTTGTTTAGAAAAGCAAAGAGTTCTTGTAACGTCTGTTGTTCCATATTTATATTGTCCACCAGAGTCACATAAAAATATATCTTTTTTTTTTATAATCTTACAATTCTCAGGTTTAGCTCGGTAATGAACTATTGCCCCATTTTTTCCAGTTCCTGCAATAGTATCAAAACTAGGATAAAGATAATTTCTGTTTTGTTTTCTAAATCTTTCTAATTTATTTTGTGCTTGCACTTCAGTGATTGGTTTCTTATTAACAATTTTTATCCAATATAAAAATTTAGTTAGTGCGGCACCATCAGACACATGTGATTTTATCATATGATTAATTTCAGTCTTATTTTTAGTTGATTTGAAATAATAAATTGGATCTTCTTTTTTTTTTATTTTAAATTTTGATTTAAGTAAATTTTCAAAATAAATAGAGCAAGTGTTTTCATCAATAATAAAACTATTACCCTTTAATTTAGAGATTTCTTTTACATCTATAATTTCATTAGAATTTAGAATTTTTTGACTAATTAGTTTTTTACATTTTATTTTATTAGCCACTAAATAAATTTTTTTTGCTTTGCTAACTATCAATCTTGCGTTTGGCATTGGAGTATTAGGTACATCTTTACCTCTGATATTTAAAGTCCATGCTACATTTTCAGGCGCACTAATAAATAAATAATCAGACTTATTTTTTTTTAAGTGTTTTGAAATTTTATTTAACTTAGAATTTTTACTCTCTCCAACAATATTTGTATCTAAATGAAAGAATGGATTTTTATCAATTATTTTAAATTTCTCTATTTGATCTATGAGGTTTTTATTTATGAATTTTATATTATTAAATTTTAAAAAAAACTTCTTAATTTGTTTATAAGTAAATAAATTTGGATCAATACCAAGTGTAAGATTTTTGAATAAATTACAATTAATTAATTTTTCAATTCCAATAATTTTAAAATTCTTACCGGACTCAATCTGGCTTTGAATTGTATACCTTCCATCTGTAAATAAATAATTTTTATTTTTTAAAATTATTGCAATACCAGCAGATCCACTAAAATTTGATATAACTTTTAATCTGTTAACTTTTGAATATTCAGTAAAATACTCGTCATTTTTAGGAACAACATATCCATTTATATTGTACTGCCTAAATGTATTTCTTAAAATTTTAATTTTATTTATCACTTTATTCTTTTTTGGTATCTAATCCATCCAGGACTTCTGGTTCCTTCTTCTACCTCAAAATCTTGGTTAAATTCAAAATCTTCTTCGTTATTAACTTCATCATCAAAAAATGAATTTTTTTCTAAATTTTTTTCTGGTAACTCTTCAATAAATCTGGATGCCATACTATCTATCCAGTCACCTTGATAAAATCTGTTCATAGAAAATGAAATTATAGCGTTTTGTTTGGCTCTTGTTATGCCCACATAAGCAAGTCTTCTTTCTTCTTCAAGGCCCTTTTGGCCCTTTTCTTCAATAGATTTTTGATGAGGGAATAGTCCTTCTTCCCAACCTGGTAAAAAAACTACATCAAATTCTAAACCTTTTGCAGCATGCATTGTCATCATATTAACTTTTTCTCCATCCCATTCTTGATCTACAGATGTTGCAAGAGATACATGTTCTAAAAAACTTTCCAAAGTATCAAACTCTTTCATAGCACTTAGTAACTCTTTGATGTTTTCTAGTCTATTTTCGTTATCTAAATCCTTTTTATTTTTAAGCATTGCTGAATAACCTGATTCATCTAGGACAATTTGTAATAATTTAACATGACTTGATTTTTTAATTTTAAAATCGTTTCTCCATTTATTTAAAGAATTAATAAATAAGCTCAAACCAATTTTAGCTTTAGGTTTAATAAGATTTTGTTCTAGCATTTTAATAGATGCTCTTTCTAAGTTGAAATTATTTTCTTTTGCAAATTCGTGAATATTTTTTAAAGTAGTATCACCTATTGCTCTCTTTGGATTATTTACAATTCTCTCAAAAGCTAAATCATCTTTTTCTTGATGAATCAATCTAAGATAGGCAACGCAATCTTTAATTTCTGCTCTTTCATAAAATTTTGTTCCGCCTAAAATTCTATAAGGCATACCAATTTTAAGAAACCGTTCTTCAAACTCCCGGGTTTGAAAAATAGCTCTTACAAGGATTGCAATATTATTATATGAAAATTTTTTTCTAATATTTTTTTCTATTTCATCAGAAATTCCTATAGCTTCATCTTTACCGTTTTTAAAACAGTTTAATTTTACCAAATCTCCCTCTTCCATTGTTGTTGTTAATGTTTTCCCAACTCGATTTTGATTATTAGCTATAAGATTAGATGCGACAGATAGAATATTCTGTGACGACCTATAATTTTGTTCGAGTCTTATGACTTTTGTATTTTCATAAACTTGGTCGAATTCAAGAAAATTCTTAATTTCAGCCCCTCGCCAACTATAGATTGATTGATCATCATCCCCGACACAACATATATTTCTATTTTTTTCAGATA
Source organism: uncultured Pelagibacteraceae bacterium (assembly GCA_902606105.1). Lineage (GTDB taxonomy): Bacteria > Pseudomonadota > Alphaproteobacteria > Pelagibacterales > Pelagibacteraceae > Pelagibacter. The sequence goes on from CACLFK010000022.1 coordinate 11,945, forward strand.
AAAGATTAAGCCATTTACTTTGAATAAAATTTGTATCTTGATATTCGTCTACTAGAATATATTTAAAATTTTTAGAATAAATTTCTCTTATATCTGAATAGTTCTCTAAAATTTTTACGGTATGTAGAATTAGATCACCAAAATCACATGAATTTAAATCAGTTAATTTTTGTTGATATATTTTATACAGAGGCAATATAGTTTTTTCATAAATATCTTTTTTGTTTATAATAACCCCTGAAGGATAATATCCTTTGTTTTTCCATCTATCTATAATTGCTAATATAAATCTTGGGGACAGTTGTTTAATATCTATATTCTCAGCTTTACAAATATTTTTAATAAGTCTTACTTGATCGTCTGTATCTATTATTGTGAAATTTGAATTCAGATTTGCTGCAGATGCATGTTTCCTAAGTAGTTTTGCGCAAATGGAGTGAAAGGTTCCAAGCCAAGAAAGTCCAATTGCAGCAGATCCCAAAATATTACTAACTCTATTTTGCATTTCTTTTGCAGCTTTATTTGTAAAAGTTACTGCTAAAATTTGATTAGGAAATGCCTTTTTTTCTTTAATAATATTGGCAATTCTGGAAGTTAGAACTTTAGTTTTACCTGAACCAGCCCCAGCAACAATCAAAAGTGGTCCATCAAGGTGCAATACAGCCTCTTTTTGAGGTGCATTTAGATTTTTCAAATAATCTTTGTTTATCATTTAAAATAATACTTTATAAGATTCCTTTATCAAAATGGCCAAGCAAAACTCATTTGTTAAAAAATTAAAAAACATTAGCAAATCAATTAATAGTCTATTAGAGCAAAATTTAAACAAGTTAAAATTTGATAATTTTAAAATTTTAGCGAGTAATAATAAAATTATACTCACTGTTGTCGCAGTTTTTATTTTCTTTATTTCTTACCTTTTAGTACCTACATTTTACAAACAAGATGATATTTCAAAAGAATTAAAAAATGAACTTTTAAGTAAATTCAACTTAGACTTTACTTTTAATCAAAAACTAAATTATAACTTTTTTCCAAAACCACACTTCACAAGTAAAGACTCTTTAATTGTTAAAAACAAAAAAAATATTGCAGAGATAAATCAAATAAAAATCTATGTCTCTTTAGATAATTTTTTTTCTTCAAAAAATATTAGTATTAGT
>CACLFK010000023.1 GCA_902606105.1 uncultured Pelagibacteraceae bacterium
ATTTTTAGCAACAACATCAATTGGTGGAATATGGTCTTCCTGTAGCCCAGATTTCGGAGCAAATGGTGTTATAGAAAGATTCTCTCAAATAAAACCAAAGGTGTTGTTTATTACTGATCAGTACTTTTATAATGGAAAGGAAATTAATATAATTGAAAGACTTCCTAAAATTCTAAAACTAATACCATCCATAAAAAATGTAATTATTGTTAATTATCCTGGCAAAAAATTCGTAAAAAATAATAAAAAATTCAAAAAACAGAAATTAGTTAAATGGACTAATTGTATCAATAAAAATCCACAAAAAATAAATTTTAAGATGTATGACTTTGAAAATGAATTAGCAATCTTATACTCAAGTGGAACAACGGGTAAACCTAAATGTATTTGCCACAGAACTGGAGGAGTCTTAGTTCAACATAAAAAGGAGCATCAACTACATTGCAATATAAAAGAAGGGGACAATGTCTTTTATTTTACCACTTGCGGATGGATGATGTGGAACTGGTTAATATCAGTATTAGCCTCGAAAGCTTCAATTTTATTATTTGATGGTTGTCCAACGTATAAAAGTAAGGATTTATTGATAAAGATTGCAGAAAAAGAAAAAATTACATTGTTAGGTGTTAGTGCAAAATATATTGATGTACTTAGAAAATATAAGCCAAATTTAAATTTTAAATTTAAGCTTCACAAATTAAAAACTATCTGCTCAACTGGCTCACCATTGTCTAATGATGGATTTAAATATATTTATAAAAATATTAAAAAAAATGTTCATTTATCATCTATATCAGGTGGTACAGATATAGTTTCCTGTTTTGTGCTAGGAAATTTATATGAACCAGTTAATCTTGGAGAAATTCAAAATAAGGGTTTAGCTCTAGATGTCGATATACTTAATGATGATGGATATCCTGTAAGAAATATTAAAGGTGAATTTGTTTGCAAAAATCCTTTCCCATCAATGCCTATAAAATTTTGGAAAGATAATAATGATATTAAGTATAAAGATGCTTATTTTAAACGTTTTAAAAATATATGGCATCATGGAGATTATGCCGAGATTAAAAAGACAGGTGGATTTGTTATTTATGGCAGATCAGATACAACCTTAAATCCAGGTGGAGTTAGAATAGGAACAGCTGAGATATATTCTGAAGTAGAAAAATTTAATGAAGTTAAAGAGTCAATCGTAGTAGGACAATTATGGGAAAACGACATTAGAATTATTCTTTTTGTTGTAATGAATAAAAAGTACTCATTATCAGAAAAACTATTACATAAAATAAAATCACAAATAAAAAAAAACGCTTCACCTAGACATGTGCCTACCAAAGTAATTGTTGTAAAAGATATCCCAAGAACTAAAAGTGGAAAAATAGTTGAGCTAGCTGTTAAGGATACAATAGAAGGAAATAAAATAAATAATAAGGAAGCCCTAGCTAATCCAGAAGTATTAGATTATTTTAAAAATTTAAAGGAATTAAATTATTAAATGCAAATTATCGTTTGGTTAAAATTTTCCAAACCCCTGATGCAGAAGTTATAATTTTATTTTTACATTTAAGCTCACAAAATAAAAATACTAGAGTATTAGTTTTTTTTAGAATTTTAGTATTACCTAAAATTTCATCACCTAATTTTGATGCACCAATAAATTTTAGATCTAATGAAATTGTTACACAAGGTGCATTGCCAGTGGTTCTGTGGGCTGCAGTTCCCGATCCTGCATCTACTAAAGCTGAAAGATAACCACCATGCGTTATCCCTGCAGCGTTCAAATGATTTTCATTAACTTTTGATTTAAATTCATATTCTATTTCAGAGATAGCTCTAAATAAAACACCTCCATTGTGTCTCATAAAACCAGGTTTGACGCTTATTTGTTCAAATTCATTATTCATAATTTTTTATAATACATAAGTTAAAAATAATAAAATTATTAAAATAAGTATAAAAAAATAAATAACTGATTTCTGGAGTGATGCTTTAATAAGCCAATCGAACATTTTTACCTTCTTTTTTGGTGGACCGCCCAGAACTCGAATCTGGAATCTCCCGGTTCGTAGCCGAGCGCCTTATCCAATTTGGCCAGCGGTCCTTAATTTTTAAAATTTTTGTAAATATAACAAAATTTAATGTTTTTTTTGATTTTAATAACAATTTTTATGATTTAAAATATAGGTTTGCATTAAAAAGACATTTAATGTGCTAAAATATCATTAAATATGCCTTTATTAAGGTGTATAAACCGATCTAAAAAAATGAGTGAAAAATTTCTTGTTCCTGACATTGGAGAATTTGAAAACGTCGAGGTAATAGAAATATTGGTAAAAGCAGGGGATCACATAAAGAATGACGATCCTCTAATAACCATTGAAAGTGATAAATCAAGCGTTGAAATCCCCTCAACAGTTTCCGGCAAGGTAGAGAAAATAGAACTTAAAGTTGGAGACAAGGTTTCAAAAGGAGATTTGATTTTAAATTATGTGTCCACATCAAAATCTTCACATGAAAGCTCACTTCCAAAAGATACCGAAAGTATCATAAAACAAGCAGAAGAAGTTATTGCTGTCCAAAAAGAAAAAGAATTAACAAGTATTATTCCTGAAAAAAAGCAATCAATTATTCAAGTCAGCAATGGTGCAGATATAGATCCTCTGGAAACAAAAGATTGGTTAGAATCTTTATCAGCTGTAATTTCTAAAGATGGAAATCATAGAGCTCATTTTTTAATTAAAGAATTAATTAACAAAGCTTACCGTGCAGGTGCAAATATTCCTTATACTCAAAATACACCATACATTAATACAATACCTCCTGAGGCCGAGGTGAAATCTAATGGAGATCAAAATATAGAGAGAAGAATAAGGTCATTAATTAGATGGAATTCAGCCGCTATGGTAGTTAGAGCTAATAAAAAATTTCCTGAATTAGGTGGACATATAGGTACATTTGCATCAGCAGCAACTTTGTATGATGTGGGAATGAATCATTTTTGGAGAGCAAAAAATAATAAATTTGGTGGAGATTTGGTTTACTTTCAAGGTCATAGTGCTCCAGGAATGTATGCAAGAGCATATTTAGAGGGAAGATTAAATGAAAAACAATTAGATAGTTTTAGACAAGAAGTTAAACCTGGAGGACTATCCTCTTATCCTCACCCATGGTTAATGCCAAAATTTTGGCAATTCCCAACAGTCTCAATGGGTCTTGGTCCTATGCTTGCAATTTATCAAGCAAGATACATGAAATATTTAATTAACAGAGGATTAATAAAAGATGAAGGAAGAAAAGTATGGGCTTTCTTAGGTGATGGAGAGATGGATGAACCAGAGTCTATGGGAGCAATTGGTTTAGCTGCTAGAGAAAATTTAGATAACTTAATTTTTGTTATTAATTGTAACCTTCAAAGGTTAGATGGGCCTGTTAGAGGTAATGGAAAAATAATTCAAGAACTTGAGGGAAGTTTTAGAGGATCTGGTTGGAACGTGATAAAAGTAATTTGGGGTTCTTACTGGGATTCTTTACTTGCTAATGATAAAAAAGGCCATTTAGTAAAACTTATGAACGAGACAGTTGATGGAGAATATCAAGCTGCCAAAGCAAGAGATGGCGCCTATGTAAGAGAAAAATTTTTTGGAAAATATCCTGAAACTTTAGAAATGGTTTCAAGTCTATCAGATAAAGATATTTGGAGATTAAACAGAGGTGGGCATGACCCACATAAAGTTTATGCGGCATATGATAAAGCAACCAAGCATCAAGGAAGCCCAACAGTTATTATTGCTAAAACTATTAAAGGATATGGTATGGGAAAATCTGGAGAAAGTGTAAACACAACCCATCAAACAAAAAAATTAGATGTCGATGATCTAATGTATTATAGAGACCGTTTTGATGTCCCTTTGACAGATGAACAAGTCAGAAATATTGAATATTTTAGACCAAATGAAAAATCTCAAGAAATTAAATATTTAAAAGAAAGAAGAATTAAATTAGGCGGATTTTTACCAGAGAGGTCAACTTTTGCAAAACCTATTAAAGCACCATCAAAAGATATTTTTGATTTTATGAAAGTATCAACAGGTGAAAAAGAAATGTCTACTACAATGGCCCTTGTTAGAATGTTAACTAATTTAATGAGGGATAAAAATATTTCTGCAAGATTAGTTCCAATTATTCCAGACGAAGCAAGAACATTTGGGATGGAAGGATTTTTTCAAAAAATCGGAATTTATGCTCATGAAGGTCAAAAATATGAACCAGAAGACTCTGCTCAATTAAGCTCATATAGAGAAGAAAAAAGTGGACAAGTTTTAGAGGAAGGAATTAATGAGGCAGGTGCAATGTCTTCATGGATTGCTGCAGCAACATCTTACACAAACCATGATATTGAAATGATACCAATCTACACTTTTTATTCTATGTTTGGTTTTCAAAGAATTGGAGATCTTGCATGGGCTGCTGGAGATAGTCAAGCTAGAGGTTTTTTAATTGGAGCTACCGCAGGAAGGACAACATTGGCCGGAGAAGGTCTGCAACACCAAGACGGTCACAGCCATTTAATTGCTTCAACAATTCCAAATTGTGTAACTTACGACCCAACATATCACTATGAACTGGCTGTAATTTTTAGAGAAGGTTTGAGAAGAATGCACGAGAAAAAAGAAAATGTCTTTTATTATATTACAACAATGAATGAAAATTACTCTCATCCAGAAATTCCAAAAGATAAAAACACAGAAGAAGGAATATTAAAAGGGATGTATAAAATAAGAGATCTTAACAAGCATAAAAAAACTAAAATCCAACTTCTTGGATCAGGCACAATACTTAGAGAAATGATTTCAGCAGCTGAAATTTTGCAAAAGGATTATCAAATTGATAGCGAAATTTGGAGTGTTACCAGTTTTAATGAGCTTAGAAAAGATGGAATGGAGGTTGAGAGATATAATTTGTTAAATCCTGACAAAGAACCAAAAATATCTTTTGTAGAGCAATGTCTAGGTAAAACTGAGGGTCCAATTATGGCTGCTTCAGATTACATGAGAATGAATTCAGATCAAATTAGACCTTACACTAACAAAAGTTTCTATTCTTTAGGCGCCGATGGTTTCGGTAGAAGCGATACAAGAAAAAATCTAAGAAAATTCTTTGAAGTAGATAAAGAACATATAGTTGCATATGGGTTGAGTATTTTAGCAAAAGAGCAACTTATAGCGTCAAAACACGCAAAAGATGCAATGAAAAAATATAACATTGATGGCAACAAACCAATGCCTACTAAGTTATAAAATGAAAGAGATAGATATTAAGGTTCCAAATATTGGTGATTTCACAGATGTCGAAGTAATAGAAGTTTTAGTTAATGAAGGTCAAAATATATTAAAAAATGATCCATTAATAACAATTGAGAGCGATAAATCTAGCGTTGAAATTCCATCAAGCTTTGAAGGTAAAGTCAAATCTCTAAAATTAAATATTGGAGATAAGGTTTCGGAAGGTGATTTAATTTTAGTATTAGAAAGTTTGTCAAGTGAAAATAAAATTAAAGAGGAGACAAGAATTGAAAAAAAATCTGAACCGACTGTAGTAGTAAAACAAACTACAGAGCAAATTTCTACAAATCAAAAAAAAATTACAGACATTTCTTATGCCAGTCCAAAAGCTAGAAAGTTTGCAAGGGAGTTAGGTGTTAATATTAATGAAGTGGAAGGTAGTGAAAAAGATGGAAGAGTAATAGAGGACGATATTAAAAAATTTGTTTCTTCAAAATCAGTAAAAAATAATCAAACTAAAGAAGTTAGACCAAGTAAAATCAAGAATGAGTATGAGCACGCAGATTTTGGAAAAGTGGAGATTAAAGATATACCAAGAGTAAAGAAGTTAGCTTCAACCTATCTTACAAATTCTTGGACAACAATTCCCCATGTAACCAATCATGATGAGGCAGATATAACTGAAATGGAAAGTTTTAGAAGTTCTTTAACAGATATTTATACTGGAGAAAAAATTAAGATCACTCCTTTAGCATTTATTATAAAAGCAGTTGTAGCTTCTTTAAAAAAGTTTCCAAGTTTTAATTCTTCTATAGATGAAATTGAAAGTGGAAAAATGACTTTAAAAAAATATTATCATATTGGAATTGCCGTTGATACTCCAAATGGACTAATGGTTCCAAAAATAAGAAATGCGAATAATAAAAAAATTTCGTTAATCAGCAAGGAACTAAGAAAAGTTAGCGAACTTTGCAGAAATCTAAAAATAGATAAGAAAGAATTATTTGGTGGATCAATCACAATTACAAGTCTAGGAGGAATAGGTGGATCCTTTTTTACTCCAATAATCAATTATCCTGAGGTAGCTATTTTAGGTGTTGGAAGATCAGAAAAAAAACAAGTTTTTTTAAATGGAAAGTTGCAAATAAGAACAATGTTACCAATCTCTCTATCCTATGATCATAGAATCATAGATGGAGCAGAAGCTGCTAGATTCAACAATGATTTAAAAGAAAACCTTGGTAAAAATTTTGCTTATAAATTAGCAGTATAATTTTATTCAAAAGTTATTTAAACATAGCAAATGATAGAAAATATCAAAATTTTAACTAACAGTTTAAAAGTACGATTTAAGAACAAATATGAGGAAAATTATCCTAATATTTGGCTTAGAGACCATATAAAAGATGAGAAAAATTGGGATAAAAGAAGCCATCAAAGAAAAACATTTACTGCATCTTTGGATTTAAATATTCAGATCAAAAAGGCTAAAATTAGAGATGATGGAAATTCCATAGATGTTTTGTGGGCTGATATGGATAATGAAGTGCAATATTCTTACGAATACTTATTTAAGAATATATTAGGCAATAAAAGTAAGAACAATAATTTACGCCTTTGGAGTCAAAATGAAATTAAGGATGATGTATATATTAATTATCAAAACTTATTAAATGATGATGGATTTAAAATATTTCTTAAAAAATTATACAATCTTGGTTTTTGTGTAATTACCAACTGTGAAACTAAATTAGAAATAGTTGAAATAATTGCTAATAAGATTGGTTATGTAAGGCAATCTATTTTTGGAGGTCTATGGGAGTTTGAGTCCAACGAAGATATGGCAGACAGCGCATACACTCAAGAGGAGCTTAGGCCACATACCGATTCGACTTATAGTAATGATGCCCCAGGTTTACAATTATTGCTATGTTGTGATTATAAAGCGAGTGGGGGTGAGTCTATAATGGTAGATGGTTTTAATATTGGTGATACGATGAAAAATAATAATAGAGACTTATTTGATATACTGTCCAATATTGATGTACCAGGAAAGTATATAGGTGACGGGGTTATACTCGAAGCCAAAAGACCTATATTTAAATTAGATAACAAAGAATTAGTTCAAGTGAGCTTCAATAATTATGATCGTTCAGAATTTAGAATAGAAGAAAAAGCTACAAATAAATTTTATGAAGCAATTAAAAAATTTGATGAATTAGCAAACTCGGATAAGTTTCAATGGAGACATGTCTTAAAACCTGGTGAACTATTAATTTTTAATAACTGGAGAATATTACATGGAAGAGGGTCTTTTAAGGGAAAAAGAAAAATGGCTGGTTGTTATGTTAATATGGAAGACTTTAGAAGTGCATGTAAGATCCATGGTGTAAATTAAATTTTCCCAATTATTAAAACTATGACAAAATCCTTTTCAATAATTTGTGCATTGGTTACTACATTTATTTGGGGTACAGCATTTATAGCTCAAGATACTGGTATGGACAATATAGGTCCATTGACTTTTAACGCAGCAAGATTTCTAGTTGGTTTTATAACGATTTTACCATTTGCTTTGTTCTTCGAAAAAAAAAAAATAATTAAAGAGATACAATTAAATAAAACAAAGTTTTTTAAATATTTAGTAATTATGGGTGTATCTTTGTTTTTAGGCACCTCTTTGCAGCAAGCATCACTACAATACACAAACGTTGCAAATGCAGCATTTTTTACAGTATTTTATGTTCCATTGGTCCCAATATTATTATTTTTTATATACTCACAAAAAGTTCATTGGAGTATTTGGCCCTCAATTGCCCTTTGTATATATGGAGTTTACTTACTAAGTAATTTTTCTGATGCGGAAATAATGAAAGGGGATGCTCTTGTAATCTTGTGTTCTTTATTTTGGGCATTACACATAATATTTGCGGGAAAATTTATGGAGACATTTGATATCCCAGTATTTTATGCAGCTTTACAAGGATTTTTAGTCGCCACATTATCTATTTTGTGTGCTTATACTTTTGAAGAAGTAATTATCTCAGATATTTTTTTAGAAAGTTCTTCAATTATATATGCTGGAGTTTTGTCTGGTGGTTTAGCTTTTACATTACAAATGTTTGCTCAAAAAAATATTGAAGAAGCTCCTGCTGCAATCATATATTCTTTGGAAGGTGTCTTTGCAGTTATAGCCGCATGGATTATTTTACAACAAGTATTAAACTTGAATAATATAATTGGATGTGTCTTAATTTTAATTGCAGTTATTTTTTCACAATTAGCACCTAGCGTAAAAAAAATTAATAGATGATATAAAATAAAACTAAAGCAATTAAAATTCTATAAATTACAAAAGCATTCATAGAAAATTTATTAATATAATCTAAGAAAAACTTAACTGTTAGGAAAGAAAAAATAAATGAAGATACAATTGCAAGAAAAACTAAATAATTTAAATTAATTGACTCATTAAATAAATCTTTTAATCCTAAAAAACTTGCTCCGCTTAGTGCTGGTATTGAGAGCAAGAAAGATACTTTGCTAGAGTCATATCTGTTAAATTTTAAAATTCTTGCTGCCGTAATAGTGATACCTGCCCTACTCACTCCTGGTACAAGAGATAAGATTTGAAATAGACCTATAAATAAAATTGATTGATAATTTAAACTAGTTGATATTTTTTTATCAAACCTACTTTTATCTGCAATATATAAAATTATAGCGAAAATAAGTGTCGTCCACGCTATAACTTTAACATTTCTAATAGAGTATATTAAATCAGTTGAATACAAAATGTAACCAGTAAAGATTAATGGAATAGAACCAAAAATAACTAAACCTAGTAATCTTTTATTATTTTTTACATCTAATAAATCATTTCTAAAAAAATAAATAATTGCTAATAATGATCCTAAATGGAGACTAATATCAATTAACAAAGAATTGGATTTAAATTCATATAAACTAGAAACCAATATTAGGTGAGCAGATGAGCTAATAGGTAAAAATTCGGATATACCTTGGATTGCTGAAAGGATTAATACTTCTATAATATTTTGAAACATCGCTTCTTCGTAGCTTATAAAATATTGATTTGAAACAATTCGATTTGATCATATTAGGTATGCATTTATTAGAAAGTTGTTTAAACTCCTAAAGAGTTATTCAATTAAGGTCATAGTTTATGACCTATTTTAGACTTTATTTAGTAAAATCAACGTATAAATTGGCGAAAATTATAAAATTATTATGTCTGATAAAATGCTAAAATTTGTAAAAATAGGTCAACAAACACCACCTAAAAGGGAAGTTGGGACTAGAAAACAAGATTTTAAAGAGATTTACGACGAATATATAAATGAAAAAGCTAAAGAGCAGTCTAGTAGATGCTCCCAATGTGGAGTTCCTTTTTGTCAAGTTCATTGTCCTTTAAGCAATAATATACCAGATTGGTTAAAACTTACTGCAGAAGGAAGACTTAAAGAAGCTTATGAGTTGTCTCAAAGTACAAATAATATGCCTGAAGTTTGTGGAAGAATATGTCCTCAAGACAGACTGTGTGAAGGTAATTGTGTCATTGAACAATCTGGTCATGGAACTGTAACCATTGGTTCTGTAGAAAAATATATTACTGATAATGCATGGGAACAAGGCTGGGTGAAACCAATTCAAGTTAACCAAGAAAAAAATCAAAGTGTAGGCATTATTGGAGCAGGTCCAGCAGGATTAGCAGCTGCAGAGCAATTAAGAAAAAATGGATATAAAATCACTGTTTATGATCGATATGATCGAGCAGGTGGTTTGTTAATATATGGAATCCCAAATTTTAAATTAGAAAAAGAAATTGTCGAAAGAAGAACGAAACTTTTAAAAGATGGAGGCATAGAGTTTGTTCAAAATTTTGAGGTTGGTAAGGATGCAACTTTAGATCAATTACGTAAAAAGCATGATGCAATTTTGATTGCAACTGGAGTTTATAAAGCAAGAGAGGTTGAACTAAAGGGAAATGATTTAGATAATATTTTTCCAGCCATGGATTTTTTAACTGCATCAAATAAAAAAGGTTTAGGAGATAAAGTTGAATTATTTGACAAAGGAATTTTAAATGCTGAAGGAAAAAATGTTGTTGTAATTGGAGGTGGTGATACTGCTATGGATTGTGTAAGGACCTCTATCAGACAAAAAGCAAAATCTGTAAAATGTTTATATAGAAGAGATAAAGAAAATATGCCTGGTTCAGCTAGAGAGGTTGCTAATGCTGAAGAAGAAGGAGTTCAATTTGTTTGGCTATCGAGCCCAAAAGAATTTAAAGGTACAAATAAAATTGAAAAATTAATTGTAGATCAAATCAAACTTGGTGATCCTGACGAAACTGGAAGAAGGAAGCCACAGGTTCAAGAAGGTTCAAGTTATGAAATCAATGCTGATATGGTCATAAAGGCTTTGGGCTTTGACCCTGAGGATTTACCAAAAATGTTTGAAGCAAATGAGTTACAAGTAACAAAATGGGGAACAATTAAAGCTGATTTTGATACTATGGAGACTAATATCAAAGGTGTATTTGCCGCTGGGGATATAATTAGAGGTGCTTCTTTAGTAGTTTGGGCGATTAAAGATGGAAGAGATGCTGCAACTTCAATTAAAAATTATTTAGAAAATAAGTCATTAAAAGAGAGAAGAGTAGCCTAGTGAAAAATTATATTAAGAATAAAGAATTATTAAAACAAAATCATGTTTACTCTGATGATATGGAGCATGATGCGTGTGGAGTTGGAATTATTGCATCCACTGAAGGTAAAAAATCTCGTAAAGTTGTTGAGTACGGTATTGAAGCTTTAAAAGCTGTTTGGCACAGAGGAGCAGTAGATGCAGATGGAAAAACAGGAGATGGAGCAGGAATTCATGTTGAAATTCCAAAAGATTTTTTCATCGAAAAAATAGAGGTAACCGGCCATACCCATGATAACTCTGAAATATGCGTAGGTATGATTTTTTTACCTAGAAACAATTACGAGGCTCAAGAAAGCTGTAAAACAATCGTAGAGAGTGAATTAACAAAAAATGATTTTAGTATTTATGGTTGGAGACAAGTTCCAATTAATCCAAACGTATTAGGAGAAAAGGCACTACAGACTATGCCTGAAATCATTCAGGTTTTGTTCAAATCGCATAATCCAGAACTTACAAACAAAGACCTAGAAAGAAAAATATATGAAACTAGACGAAAAATAGAAAATGAGGCATTTAAAAAATCCTTAAATCATTTTTACATTTGTTCATTAAGCTCTAAGTCAATTATTTACAAAGGTATGTTTTTAGCTGAGGCAATTTCAGATTTCTACTTAGATTTAAAAGACGAAAGATTTGTATCAAGATTTGCAATTTTTCATCAAAGATTTTCTACGAATACTGCTCCAAGCTGGAATTTAGCTCAACCGTTTAGAGCAATCGCTCATAATGGTGAAATAAATACTTTCAGGGGAAATAAAAATTGGATGAAAGTTCACGAACAAGAAATGAAAAGCAATCTTTTTGAAAATATAGAAAATTTAAAACCAGTTATCCAACAAGGCACTTCAGATTCTGCTGCGCTAGATAATGTGTTTGAATTGCTGAATATTTCTGGTCAGCCAGCACCTCTAGCTAAGCTAATGTTGGTTCCAGATGCGTGGTCTAAAAAAAATGAAACCTTACCTAAAGATCACCAACAATTATTTAATTTTTTTAAATAGTACAATGGAACCTTGGGACGGCCCTGCAGCAATTGCAGGAACAGATAATGAATGGGTAATTGCAGCTAATGATAGAAATGGATTACGACCACTAAGATATGCAATTACAAAAGATAATTTGTT
>CACLFK010000024.1 GCA_902606105.1 uncultured Pelagibacteraceae bacterium
AAAATAATATTTCACTAGCATATATATTACCAATTCCTGAAACAAATCTTTGGTCTAATAAAAAACTTTTAATATCTTTATTTTTATCTTTAAAAAAACTTAATATATATTTTAAATTAAATTTTTTATTAAATGGTTCGGGGCCTAAGTGTTTAAATCTTTCTGTTAAAGCACTTTTATTTTCAATTAATTGAAAAAAACCAAAACGTCTGGGGTCATTATAAATCACTTTAAAATTATCAAACTCAAGCACAACATGATTGTGTTTTTTAGGAAGTATTGGCGAGTGATAAAAACTGGTATTTGTAAATTTTGATGGATTGAATTTGTCAACAATATGCATTGTCCCTGACATGCCTAAATGAATCAAGCAATAATCTCCTTCTAAAAAATGTATTATCAGATATTTTGAGAATCTATCAACTTTAGTTATTTTTTTATTTTTGATACAACTTTTAAAATTATTTGGTATTAAAAATCTTAAATTTCTATTTCTTATTATTACTTTTTTAACCCTTTTTTGTTTAATTTTTTTATTTAAGGATTGCCTAACAATTTCTACTTCTGGTAATTCTGGCATTTCACACTATATTAAATAAATAATTTTTTATGCAACAAAATCTTCAAAATAAAAGAGGGCTAGTAGAAGGTGTATTTGATCAAGTCTATAACCGTTATGACTTGATGAATGACTTTATGTCACTAGGTATACATAGACTTTGGAAAAAAAGTCTAATTAATATGATGAGCCCTTCTATTAACAAAAAATTGGTTGATGTTGCTTGTGGCACTGGTGATATTGGTAAACTTTTTTTAGACAAAACTAATAAAAATTCTAACGTTACATCTGTTGATCCTAACAAAAAAATGATCGGCCAAGGAAAAAATAAATTATCTAAATATAAGAATATTCAGTGGATTACAGCCACAGCTGAAAAATTACCATTAGATGATAACTCTTTTGACTATTATTCAATCAGTTTTGGTTTAAGAAATACAAAAAATTTAGATCAGGCACTTTCTGAAGCTTACAGAGTTTTGAAGCCAGGTGGACGGTACCTTTGCTTAGAATTCTCTAAAATCCAAAACACAAATCTGAATTTAATTTACAAAAGTTACTCAAAGTTAATCCCCATGATTGGTCAATTTATAGTAGGGGAAAAAGAACCATATGAATATTTAGTAAAAAGTATTGAGCAGTTCATTAATCAAGAAGAATTGATTGATTTGATGAAAAAACATAAATTTCAAAAATGCTCTTATAGGAATTTTTCTAACGGTATTGTTTCAATTCATAGTGGGTGGAAAATTTAATGATAAGAAAATTAATTACCTTATTTAAGTTAGGAAAAAAAATTGCAAAGTCAGATATACTTTCAATTGCATCAAAATTCAAAAAACCTCCACTGGCTTTAACTATTTTATTCAAAATATTATCTTTTTCATTTCAAAAAAAAGAAAGTCTTGATTTGGATAAAGATGAAGGAGACAGACTCTCTAGATCGCTAGAGTCAATGGGTACTACTTTTATAAAGCTGGGACAATTTCTAGCTACTAGACCTGATATCATTGGGGAAGAATTATCGAAAAAACTTGAAAATCTTCAAGATCGTTTACCTCCATTTTCTTTAAGTGAGGCAAAACAAATCATTAGAGATGATCTTGGAGAAGAGTCTTTTAATTCTATAATTGATTTAAGTGAACCTGTTGCAGCAGCATCAATCGCTCAAGTACATAAAGCAAAAATTAATGACAGTGGAACAATTAAAGATGTTGCCATAAAAATTTTAAGACCAGATATAAAAAAAATATTTAATGAAGAAATTGATGCAATGATGTTGTTTGCGTTTATAGTTGAGTCTTTGGTTAAAAAAACAAAAAGATTAAAACTAATAGAGGTTGTTTTTTTATTAAAAGAGATAACAAATCTTGAAATGGATTTAAGATTTGAGGCAGCAGCTGCTAATGAATATGCCGAGAATACAAAGAATGATGCTGGATTTAAAGTTCCAATGATTTATTGGAATTTTACTAGTGAAAATGTAATGACTTTAGATTGGATTGATGGAGTTTCAATTAGAGAAACTGAAGAATTGAAAAAAAGAAATTTAGATACTAATAAAATAGCAGAAGATATTATTCAACATTTTCTAAGGCACGCCGTAAGAGATGGCTTTTTTCATGCAGATATGCATCAGGGAAATATTTTTATTAATGATAATGGTCAAATTGCACCAATAGATTTTGGTATAATGGGCAGGCTAGATAAAGTTAGTAAGAGATTTCTAGCGGAAATTTTATTTGGTTTTATTCAAAGGGATTACCGCAAGGTTGCTGAAGTGCACTTAATGGCCGGGTTAGTTCCAAAAGATGTTCCAATAGACGACTTGGCTCAAGCTTTAAGATCTATAGGAGAGCCCATTTTTGGACAAGAGGTAAAAGATATCTCGGGTGGAAAATTATTGAAACAACTTTTTGATGTGACAGAAAAATTTAACATGCAAACTCAACCACAGTTATTAATGTTACAAAAAACAATGGTTGTAGTTGAGGGTGTTGCAAGAAAATTAAATCCAAGTACAAATATATGGACGACATCTAAACCTGTGCTTGAGACTTGGTTGAGAGAAACAAAAGATCCAATAACAAATTTGAA
The DNA here is from genome assembly GCA_902606105.1 of uncultured Pelagibacteraceae bacterium. Classification (GTDB taxonomy): domain Bacteria; phylum Pseudomonadota; class Alphaproteobacteria; order Pelagibacterales; family Pelagibacteraceae; genus Pelagibacter. The sequence goes on from CACLFK010000024.1 coordinate 2,657, forward strand.
TGAGACATTAAAGAGTACTTCTGAGGTAATTAAGCGGTTACCAGAATTTCCTGAGATTATGGATAAAGCTAATCAAGCTTTAACGTTTTTAGCTAGCGGACAAATCCCTCAAAATTCAAACTCCTATACTGCTTTAAATGATAAAAAAGCAGAAATGAATGCTTTTAGAAATCAGTCTATTATTGGTTTATTACTACTTGTAATTTTTGGACTTATAGTATTTTAATTCTCGAAATGAAAAATCTGTTAAACAAAAAAATTTTATTTATCATATGTGGTGGAATTTCTGCGTACAAAAGTCTTGAAACAATTAGACTTTTCAAAAAAAGCGGTGCAGAAATCAAAACTATACTTACTGCAAGTGCTAAAGAATTTGTAACACCTCTTTCAATTACTGCGCTATCTCAAGGCAAAGTTTACAGTGAATTATTCAGTGTCGAAAACGAAACTGAAATGGACCATATTTCGCTTTCTAGATGGGCTGATGTAATTGTTATTGCTCCTACAACTGCTAATACTATTTCAAAGCTGGCTCAGGGCACTACTGACGATCTTGCTTCAACTGTTGTTCTCGCTTCAAATAAAAGTATTTATTTAGCTCCAGCAATGAACGTGAGGATGTGGGAACATCAAACTACCAAAGCGAATTTAAAAAAATTGAAAGATTGTGGTTATAAATTCATTGGTCCTGAAATTGGGGATATGGCTTGTGGGGAATATGGTGAGGGCAAAATGTCTGATCCAAGAAAAATTGCTGAAGAAATTGATCAATTTTTTTTAAATAAGAAAAAAAATAAAAATTTAAAAGCTTTGGTTACAGCAGGACCTACTAATGAATATATTGATCCTGTAAGATTTATAACCAATAAGTCTAGTGGCAAACAAGGTTACGAGATTGCAAAATCTCTCTTTAAAAAAGGTTTTGATACAACGCTCATTTCTGGCCCCACTAACTTAGAAATTGATGATGATATTAATCTAGTTAAGGTTGAAACTGCAGAAGAAATGTTTCTTGCAACTCAAAAAAGTTTACCAACTGATGTAGCAATTTTTGCAGCAGCTGTAGCTGATTTTAAGTTACAAAAAAAGTATACAAATAAAATTAAAAAACAAGAGACATTAAATTTAAATCTTGAAAAAAATGTTGATATTTTAAATTACGTTTCTAACCATAATTCAATGAGGCCAAGTCTTGTTGTTGGTTTTGCAGCTGAAACTAATAACCACGAAAATAATGCAGAAGAAAAGTTAAATAAAAAAAATTGTGACTGGATAATTTCAAATGATGTTGCAAATAAAAATATAGGATTTAATTCTGATTTTAATGAAGTAACTATTCACTACAAAAATAAAAAAATAAATAACGAAAAACTCTTTTATAAAAAAAAATCTGAAATATCTGATGAAATAGTTGATAGAATTATTGATCAATTAAATTAATGGCAAAAGTTCTAATCAAAAAATTAGCTTCATCTGTTCAATTACCTACTTATAAAACTAGTGGAGCTTCAGGGATGGATTTAATGGCTTTTATTTCTGAAACAATAATTCTTAAACCACAATCTTCTTGTTTGGTACCAACTGGTATTTCTGTTGCATTTTCAGAGGAATTTGAAATACAAATAAGACCAAGATCTGGTTTGGCAGCTAAAAATAATATTAGTGTATTAAATACTCCTGGCACAATTGATAGTGATTATAGGGGTGAAATAAAAGTTATTCTCTTTAACCATGGGAATAATGAATTTATAATCAATAATAATGATAGAATAGCACAAATGATTTTGACACCAGTTGTTAAAATGGAACTAGAAGAAACAGAAAGTTTGCCTGAAACAATTAGAGGAGAGGGTGGATTTGGCTCAACAGGAAAATGAGCAAAAAATTAAATAAAAAAGAAATAGAAAAATTCTCTCGTCAAATTATTTTAAAAAATGTTGGTGCATTAGGTCAGAAAAAAATTCAAGAGGCTAAAGTTTTGATTATTGGAATGGGAGGCTTAGGTTGTCCAGCTGCAGAATTTTTAACACGATCAGGAATTGGAACACTAGGTATTGTGGACTATGATAAGGTTAGTTTATCAAATATCCATAGACAAACTTTGTATACCGAAAAAGATATTAATAAATCAAAAGTTAAAATTGCAAAGAAAAAATTGAATGAAATTAATCCAAAAACTAAAATAAATATTTTTAATTATAAACTAAATAAAATCAAATTTAAAAAAATTATTAAAAACTATCAATATATTATTGATGGCACAGACAACTTTGAAAGTAAATTTTTAATTAATGATATAAGTTTAAGTTATAAAAAATTTCTTGTAGTTGGTGCTATAAGTAAGTTTGATGGTCACATTTTTAGCTTTGATTTTAAAAATAAAAATAATCCTAGTTTAAGAGATTTTTATCAAGAAAAGGTTGTTACTGATGATATTTTCAATTGTGAGTATGATGGTATTTTAGGTACTGTAGCAGGAATTGTTGGCACAATACAAGCAAACGAAATTCTAAAAAAAATTCTTAATATTGGTGAAAGTTTAAATAGATTTATTTTAATTCTAGATTTATTAAATTTAAATATAAGAAGAGTAAAATTAAAAAAAAGAAAATAATGATTAAAAAAAAAAAAATTAAAGAAATTTCTATATTGCTTTGTTTATTGTTTTACTGCTCGATCAGCTCTGCAGATGAAATATTTGTATCCTTAAAGAAAAGCAAAGTTAATGTTCGTTATGGCCCAAGCTTTGACTCTGATGTTAAATATGTTTATAAAAAAATAAATCTTCCCATAAAACAAATAGATAAAAAAGAAAACTTTAGAAGAATAATTGATCTAAAAAATAATAGTGGCTGGATACATGTTTCTCAATTGAAAAGAAGTAATTCAGTTATTGCTACTAAAGATAAAGTTTTATTCAAAAAACCATCATTATTTGCAAAACCTATAGCAATGATAAAAAAGGGAAGATTATTAATTGTTCAAAAATGTGAAAAAAATTGGTGTGAAGTAGAAACCGATGATTTTAATGGATGGATTAAAAATGATGATCTGTGGGGATTAATTAAAATCTCCAGATAAAGAAGCTATATTGTATTTGCTTAACTTAGTAGTGTGAGAATATTCTTTGTGGTCAATGCCAAGTTCGATATCAGCATTGCTTGATTTAAATTTTTCAATTTGCTCATCTGTGAAATTAAAATGTATGAATTGAACTGAAGAAGCCTTGCCCTCAGCAGAAGTTCTGTCAACGTCCTCTTCAGGAACAGCTTTAACAATCTCACCGTTAATCTTCATAAATACCATTTCTTCAATTCCACCAACCTTACCTAAAAAAGCCGCTCTAGATATAGGGTTATCTATTTCAAACATAAGAGTGGCTGTTAACTCTTTTCCATTTGGAATTAATGGATTGTATGCAATTAATTCATCATGCAGCTGTTCATCTCCACCTTTTTCAATATAAAGCATTTCTTGAACTTGAGCTAACATGGTCTCATAGCTTTCGAAATAAAATGTAGCGTAAGGTCCTAATGCAATTCTTCGATTTTTTTTAAAGTTAACAATATTTTTTCTTAATTCTTTTCTGTCTTTTATATATGCATCAAGTGGCATAACATCAGATTTTTGTATCTCTCTTTTTTCTTTTGGCATAATCATAACTTATAACTTTTTGCCATAAGTTCTATAGGGTGTAGTGCCTCATCATTAGAAATTTTTGTGTCTACTTCTAATTGTTTTAAATGCTTGCCAGCTAAAGGACAATCAGATGCCATATACTTATTATTTTTGTTTTTTATTTGTCTTGCAGTTGGCCTTCCAACTTTATTGGCTAAATCATGTGTTTCCTTCATCACTCCAAAAGTTCCACCGTGGCCAGCACATCTTTCGACAACATCAATTTTTATATTAGGAATATTTTTTAACATATCTCTAGCCTTGATACCCATGTTCTGAGCTCTTGCATGACATGCATGGTGAACTGTAACACCGCCGTCAATTTCTTCTAATCCTTCGGCCAATCCCTCATTATTAGCGATATCAACCACATACTCGTCAATATCGATTACATTTGAAGATAATTTTTTTACATTTTCACTTTCAGGTAATAACAAAGGCCATTCAAATTTTAACATTAAGCCACAGCTTGCTGTTAAAGTTATTACTTTGTAACCTTTGTCAATCCATTCAATTAAATCTTTTGATACTTTTTTGGCTTGATCAACTACTTTTGGAAGATCTGCCTGTTCCAAAAAAGGCATTCCACAACAGCCTGGGTAAGCTTCTTGAACTTCCACACCATTTTTTTTTAAAACTTTTAATGCAGCTACACCTGTATTTTTTTTATTAAAATTTACAAAACATGTAGAATATATTACAACTTTTCTGTCTTTGTTAATCACTTCATAGTTAATTTTATCATTATTCTTTTTAAAAAAATTTGAAAACGTCTCTGAGTTATATTTTGGTAACTGTACTCTTTTATCTATCCCAGATATGAATTCTAAAATTTTTCTTATAAATTTATTTTTAATATTTGATGCCCAATTTACAATTTTAGAGAACATAACCCCAATTTTTGCGTTTCTATCAATTTTAGCTAATTGAGTCGGTACGCTTGGTAGTTTTCCTAACTTCTTCTGCGCAGTTCTATATCTCAGCATTAAATGAGGAAAATCTAAATCAAAGTCGTGAGGAGGGACATATGGGCACTTTGTCATAAAACACATATCACATAAAGTACATGCATCTACAACAGGGGCAAATTGGTCACTGGATAAACTCTCAACGTCTTCATCTTTAGACTCGTCAATCATATCAAATAACTTTGGAAAAGAGTCACAAAGATTAAAGCATCTTCTGCAACCATGGCAGATATCAAATACTCTTCTCATTTCTGAGTCTAATTTTTCAGGATTTAAAAAATCAGGGTGCTCAAAATCAATTGGATGTCTAGTTGGTGCATCTAAGCTACCTTCTTTGCTCATAATTTTTGAATTTTTATTTGGATTTTTAGTGGACAAGTTAATGTCCACTAAACGAATTAATTAGCTAATAGACTCTAAAGTTTTTTGGAATTTACCAGCATGGGATTTTTCAGCTTTTGCTAAAGTTTCAAACCAGTCAGCAATTTCTTCAAAACCTTCTTCTCTAGCTGTTTTGGCCATACCTGGGTACATATCAGTGTACTCATGTGTTTCACCTTGAACAGCTGATGCTAAATTTGCTTTAGTTTCACCAATTGGCATACCAGTTCCAGGATCTCCAACTTCCTCTAAATACTCTAGATGACCATGTGCGTGACCTGTCTCTCCTTCGGCAGTTGATCTAAAAACTGTAGCTACATCATTGTAACCTTCGATGTCAGCCTTTTGTGCGAAGTAAAGATATCTTCTGTTTGCTTGACTTTCTCCAGCAAAAGCTTCCTTTAAATTTTCTTCAGTTTTACTTCCTTTTAATGACATTTTATTCTCCTTAATTAATAATTGTTAAGGATATAATACTTCTAAACTGATTGTCAACAGTTTAGAATAATTATAATTTATAATTTAAGTAATTGATCTTATTGAATTAATTTTGATTTTGATTATCACTCGCAACTCTAACCAAAACTTCAACTGAGTTAATTTTTTTTCCAGTGATATTATTTTTAACATTCACATTTTCTATTTCATTTTCATCACAGTCTATTAATTGATGGGTATCTTCATCATAAAAATGGTGATGAACAGTTGTGTTAGTATCAAAATAGCTTTTGTCTGAGTTTATTGATATCTCCTTTAAATATCCCTTTTTTTGTAAGGCATGAACAGTGTTATAAACTGTTGCGAGAGATATTTTTTCATTTAACTCTTCAGATATTTTTTTAACAAGATCGTTAATTGTAAAGTGAAAAGTTTTATCTCTGTTGAACAAAACCTCACAAATTCTAACTCTTTGCTTTGTAGGTCTGAGCCCAGTTTCTCTTAATTTTTCAATAAAATTGAAGTTTTTTGTCATATTTCTTTATAATAATTCTAAACTAAGAATAAATTGTACTGTTTTATTATATTATATTATCATTAAATCAAGTAATAAGGGAACTCAATTTTTATGAAAAAAAACTCCTATAGCTACGATGACCTAATTACTTGCGGAAATGGTGATCTTTTTGGCGCTGGTAATGCTAAATTACCCCTTCCTCCGATGCTAATGTTTGATAGAATAACAGAAATTAACGACAATAACGGAACTTATAACAAGGGATCATTAAAAGCTGAGCTAGATATTAAAGATGATCATTGGTTCTTTGATTGTCATTTTAAATCTGACCCGGTTATGCCTGGTTGCTTAGGGTTAGACGCTATGTGGCAACTAGTAGGTTTTTACCTAGGTTGGCTAGGAAATCCCGGCAAGGGTAGAGCACTAGGTGTTGGAACAGTAAAATTTACTGGTGAAGTTTTACAAAGTGTAAAAAATGTAAGGTATGAAATAGATATGAAAAAAATTATGTCACCTGGAGGCACAACTGTTGGTCTTGCTAATGGGTTAGTTTTTGCAGATGATAAAAAAATATATTCAGCAGATAGTTTAAAAGTAGGATTGTTTAAATAATGAGAAGAGTAGTGGTTACAGGTTTGGGCGTTGTTTCATGCTTGGGTAACAATCAAGAAGAAGTACATCAGTCATTATTGAAAACAAAGTCTGGAATATCTTTTAGTGAAGAATATAAAGAACATAATTTAAAAAGTCATATACATGGTAAGCCAAACATAAAACTAGAAGATCATATTGATAGAAAAACAATAAGATTCATGGGTTCTGGTTCTGCTTATAACTATATTGCAATGAAGGAAGCGATTATAGACTCTGGATTAGAAGATAGTGAGGTAAGTAATTTTAAAACAGGAATTGTAATGGGTTCGGGTGGACCCTCAATTGAAAATGTAATTCTAGCAGCTGATAAGACTAGAGCTAAAACTCCAAAATTAATGGGACCATTCATTGTCCCAAGAACCATGGCTAGTACAGCATCAGCTACACTTGCTGTTCCATTTAAAATTAAAGGGACGAACTACACAATGAGTTCTGCTTGTGCAACAAGTGGCCACTGTATTGGAAACTCAATGGAGTTAATTCAAATGGGAAAACAAGATGTTGTTTTTGCAGGTGGTAGTGAAGAGATACACTGGGCGATGACTGCAATGTTTGATGCCATGACAGCCTTATCTTCAAAATATAATGATACGCCAGAGACTGCATCAAGAGCATACGATAAAACTAGAGATGGTTTCGTAATTGCTGGTGGTGGTGGAGTGTTAGTACTAGAAGAATACGAACATGCTAAAGCAAGAGGGGCTAAAATATACGCAGAATTAACTGGTTATGGGGCAACTTCAGATGGATACGATATGGTGGCTCCATCAGGAGAAGGTGCTGTAAGATGTATGAAGATGGCTATGGCAACATCAAAAAATAAAATTGATTATATCAATACTCATGGAACATCTACTCCAGTTGGAGACATTACAGAATTAAATGCAGTAAAAGAAGCTTTTGGAAATGAAATTCCAAAAATTAGTTCAACAAAATCTTTGTCAGGTCATCCTTTAGGAGCCGCATCCGTTCATGAAGCGATCTATTGTTTAATTATGATGAAAAATAATTTTATAGCAGGATCTGCTAATATTAATCAAATGGATGATGAGGCTAAAAAATTTCCAATAGTTGCTAAAACTGAAACAGGAGCAACTTTAAATACAGTAATGTCTAATAGTTTTGGTTTTGGTGGAACCAATGCTGCTTTAATTTTCGAGAAGATATAATTATGAGCTTGATGAAAGGTAAAAAAGGATTGGTAATGGGTGTTGCCAATGAAAGATCTATTGCTTGGGGTATTTCACAAAAACTTTCAGAAGCAGGAGCAGAACTTGCATTTACCTATTTAGGGGATGCTTTAAAAAAAAGAGTTATTCCATTAGCTGAAAAATTAAATTCAAAAGTTACATTTAGCTGTGATGTAGAAAAAAAAGATGATGTAACAAAGTTGTTTGAA
>CACLFK010000025.1 GCA_902606105.1 uncultured Pelagibacteraceae bacterium
TTATTTAGCAAAAACAGTAAATTCAATTGATATTGGTTTAAAAACATCTGACGTTATAAATCAAAAAAAATTATTACTTAGTTTAAATTTAATTTTTCCAAACAAAGATTTTGATGAAATTGAAAAAAAAATAGACCAAAAAAATTTCTTTTATCTTGAAAAAAAAGTCTCAGAGGAAAATTTTGAAAAATTGATGAAACTTGGAGATAAGTCTCTGAAACCTGAGGAAAAGGTTTTGAGGATTTACCCACAAAAAAATCTTTTTAGCCACATTATTGGTCAAATAGATAATGATAATATTGGAATTTCTGGACTAGAGAAATCTTTAAATAAAGTTTTAATAAAATCTAGAAAACCGATCAGGTTGACAGTAGACAAAGATTTACAATTTCTAATTCGGGAAGAATTAATCAAATATCAAGAAATTTTTAAAAGTAAAGGCAGTGCCTCAATTTTAATGAATGTCCATAATGGAAATATTTTATCCCTAGTTTCCTTACCTGACTTTGATCCTAATGAAAGACAAAATTTAACAGATGTGAATTATATAAATAGAGTAACGAAAGGGACTTATGAGTTAGGTTCGGTATTTAAGGCATTTACATTTGCAAGTGCGTTAAATGAAAAATTAATTAAACCAGAAACTGAATTTTTAAATCTTCCAAAATCAATCAATTGTTATGGTTTTCCAATAAGAGAATATGATAATGAAATTCCATCTGATTTAACTGCAGAACAAATCTTGGTAAGATCTGGAAATATTGGTTCAGTAAGAATTGCCCAAAAGGTTGGTCCAGAAAAATTTAAGTCATTTTTGGAAAAAATTGGTGTTCTCAGCGATATTCAGTTTGATATAGAAGAAGTGGCACCTCAAAAAAATTATAATTTTGGAAAATGTAAACTAGCAACAGCATCTTTTGGTCATGGTGTAGCTACTACAATTCTCCAACTTGCAAAAGGTTATGCAATCTTATCGAATGGTGGATATGACATAAAACCAACTCTTGTTAAAAATAATCTTGAAAAAAATGCCAAGAAAAAAAAATTATTAAATAAAGGTGTTTCAGAACAGGTTGTAAATGCTCTTAGAAAAATAGTTAGCACAGAAGAAGGAACCGCAAAATTTGCAGATGTAGAATATTTTGAAATAGGTGGAAAAACTGGAACAGCAGATCAACCTAAAGATGGAGCATACTCAGAAGCTAAAATAAATACTTTTGCATCTATATTTCCTACTTCAAATCCTCAATATGTATTTATAGTGATGTTAGATACTCCAAAAAAAGCAAAAGATTACTACTATAAATATAGACATAGAAAAGGTGGATGGAAAGGAACTTTATATAACACTGCTGGTTGGACTTCTGTGGAAGTAGCAGGAAAGATTATAGATAAAGTTGGGCCCATTTTAGCCACAAAATATATAGAAATTAAATAATTATGCGTTTAGGGGATTACTTCAAACAAATAAAAAAAAAAAATCATAAAACTTTTTTTTCTGGGATTTGTTTTGATCATAGGAAAATAAAAAAAAATTATATTTTTTTTGCAATCAAAGGAAATGATTTAGATGGCAATAATTTCATACCATCAGTTATAAAAAAAGGTTGTAAAATTATTGTTAGCGAGAAAAATTTTGATAAACGAAAAAATGGAGTTTTATTTATCAAAACAAAAAATATTAGAAAATTACTAGCTCAAATTTCATTTAGTATCTTTAAAAAAAAACCAAATAACCTAATTGCTGTTACTGGTACAAATGGTAAATCCTCAGTTTCAGATTTTTATTATCAAATTTTACGTCTCAACAATAAAAATGTTGCTTCTATAGGAACACTAGGAGTGAGATCAAATAACTTTAATTTAAACTTATTTAATACAACTATTGATCCTGTTTATTTAGGAAAAATTTTAGACGAATTAAAAAAAAGAAAAATAGAAAATGTAATTATGGAAGCATCAAGCCATGGGTTACACCAAAATAGATTAGATGGACTATTGTTTAATTCAGCTATATTTACTAATTTATCCCAAGATCATTTAGACTATCATAAAAATTTCAAAAATTATCTTAATGCTAAACTTTATTTATTTAAAAATTTGATAAAAAAAGGTGGTTTTATTATAACTGATGACAAAATACCTGAATTCAAAAAGATTAAAAATATCAGTTTAAAAAAAGAATTAAAATTATTTACTCTTAAAAATAAATTTTTCCAAATTGTATCCCATAATTATAAAAATGAAGCTCAAATATTAAAAATAAAATACGAAAACTTAATACATGAAATAAGAGTTAATCTTGTAGGAAAAATTCAATTAAAAAATATTTTGATGGCTATCATAGCAGCTTCAAAAAGTAATTTAGATTTAAAAAAAATATTTAGTGTTATTCCTAGATTGTCTTCTGTTGAGGGTAGATTTGAAAAAATAGGAAAAATTAAAAATAAATCTTTAGTATTCCTTGATTATGCTCATACACCAGATGCCTTACAAACTTGTATTCTAAATATTAGAGAACAATTCCCTGATAAGCATATTTCTTTGCTCTTTGGATGTGGTGGTGACAGAGATAAAGATAAAAGATCAAAAATGGGCAAAATAGCTGATAAGTATGTCGATAAAATTTATCTTACAGATGATAATCCGAGACATGAAAGGCCTAAGAATATTAGAAATGAGATTAAAAGGGGTATTAAAAAAAATCAAATTATTGAAATTTCTAATAGAAAAGAAGCAATTGTAAAAGCAATAAATAACTTAAATACCGGAAATGTTTTAATCGTTGCAGGCAAAGGGCATGAAAAAATCCAGCAGATTGGAAATAGAAAAGTTTTTTTATCAGATAGGCAAATAATTTTAAGTTCAATCAAAAAAAAGAATTTTAAATTATCTAAAAATTTAAAATTAAACATTCTTAATGAAAGATTTGATCGAAATATTCTATCATCTAAATCAGTAATTAATAAAGCTAGCATAAACTCCAAAAGTGTTAAAAAAAACGATATTTTTTTTGCAATTAAAGGAAAAAAAAATGATGGTAATAAATTTGCTAAGCAAGCAATTCAAAAAAAGGCATCAATAACTGTACTAAATAAAATTCAACAGAAACTACCTATTAATAAACAAGCAAGCTCAATAAACCCTTTAGGTTTACTTACAGAAAGTGCAAAAATTTTTAGGAAAAATATTTCAACAAAAATTATTGCCATAACAGGTAGTTGTGGAAAAACTTCTTTAAAAGAATTGTTAGGCAACACCTTAAATAAAGTATCTAAAGCAACTATTTCTCCAAAATCATATAATAATAAATATGGTGTTCCCTTAAGTCTTTTTAATATAAATCAAAATGATGATTACGGTGTTATTGAAGTTGGAATGGATAAAAAAGGAGAAATCGATAAACTCTCAAAAATTATTCAACCTGATATAAGTATAATCACTAATATTAACTACGCACATGCCAAAAATTTTAAAAACATAAAACAAATAGCTTTAGCAAAAGCTGAAATAATTAATAATACTAAAGATAATGGTTATATAATCCTTAACGCTGATGATGCTTTTTTTGGTTTACATAAGAAAATAGCACATAAAAAGAAAATCAAAGTACTATCTTTTGGAATAAATAACCAATATGCAGATATTAAACTACATAATATTATAAAATCTAGTAAAAAATACAAAATCTGTATTAAAATAAATAAAATTAAAAAAGATTTTATAGTTTCAAATTATTTTCAAAATTATATTTATAATATTTTAGCAGCGTTAACTGTTAAAAGTGTTTTTTTTAATATTTTAAAATTAGATAAAAATATATTTCTAAATTTTAGAACTCCAGAGGGAAGGGGCGATATCAAAAAAATTAAAGTGAATAAAAAAATTATCAACTTAATCGATGAAAGTTATAACTCAAATCCATTGTCTTTAAAGACTGCAATATTAAATTATGACAAGATCAAAACAAAAAACTCTAAAAAGTATCTAATACTTGGCGATATGTTGGAGCTGGGGCATCATTCAAAAAAACTTCATGAATCTATAGCACCTGTAATTAATAAAACAAATATTGATAAAGTTTTTGTCAAAGGAAAGGAAATTTCCTTATTATATAATAAAATTTCTAATCTTAAAAAAGGTTCAGTTTTAAAGAATAAATTGCAAATAAACGATCTAATTGAAAATAACTTAAATAATGATGATTTCTTAATGATAAAGGCCTCAAATGCGACAGGTTTCAATAAGATTGTAAAAGAATTAAAAGGTACAAATTAAATGCTTTATCAATTTTTACTAAACTTTGTTGATATATTTGGTTTTTTGAATGTTTTCAAATACATCACTTTTAGAACTGGATTGTCTCTCTTTACATCGTTAGCTATTGTCCTAATTATTGGTGGACCTTTTATTAAGTATTTTTCTAGCCAAAAAATTTTAAATCCTATTCGAGATGATGGGCCTGAAGAGCACATCGTAAAAAAAATAGGAACGCCAACAATGGGCGGTGTAATTATTTTAATAGGTTTATTAGTTTCAGTTTTGTTTTGGGGGGACTTAACAAATATAAATGTTCTTTTTTGTATATATATTGCTATTTCGTTTGGTGCTTTAGGTGCTTTTGATGATTATAAAAAAATTAAACACAGTAATTCTTCTGGCATCTCATCGAAATTTAAAATGTTTTCCCAGATTATTTTAGCAATTATAGGAGTTTGTTTTTTTGTTTATTATGTACAGAGTCAGAATATAACAAACTTATACTTTCCTTTCTTTAAAAACTTAATTATTAATTTAGGATGGTTCTTTATACCATTCGCTGTGTTTGTTTTAATTGGTTCATCTAATGCAGTTAATCTAACTGATGGTTTAGATGGGTTAGCGACAGTTCCAGTTATTTTGGTCGCAGGATGCTTTGCATTTATAAGTTATGTAACTGGAAATATTTTTTTTTCTGACTACTTACAAATACCATACATAGAGGGTACAGGTGAAATCTCAATTTTCTGTGGAGCAATCATAGGATCTTGTTTAGGTTTTCTATGGTTCAATGCACCACCAGCTAAAATTTTTATGGGAGATACTGGATCCTTGTCCTTAGGAGGATCTCTTGGGGCAGTTGGAATAATAACCAAACATGAAATTGTTCTTGCAATAACAGGTGGACTTTTTGTACTCGAAGCAGTTTCCGTGATGGTCCAAGTTATTTCTTTTAAACTAACTGGAAAACGAATTTTTAGAATGGCACCAATTCATCACCACTTCGAAAAGAAAGGTTGGCCTGAGTCTACAGTGGTTATAAGATTCTGGATCATTTCTATCATTTTAGCAATGATAGGATTAGCGACTTTAAAATTAAGATAATGACCAAAATCAATAATATTTTTTTAAAAAAAAAAATATTAATTTATGGATTGGGTAAAAGTGGAATATCTACTTATAATTTTTTAAGACATATAGCTAAAGTAAACTTATTTGATGACAATACTCAAAATAATCTCAGATTTGATGAAAAAAATCTTTCTTTCACCAAAATACTTAAATGTGATTTTGATTTTATAATAATAAGCCCAGGTATAGACTTTTCTAAATGTAAATTATCAAAATATTTAAAGCAAAATTCTTCTAAAGTTTATACAGATCTTGACGTTTTTTACTCATTTTTTGGCAATGATAGTGTTACGATCACTGGCACTAACGGAAAATCGACTACCGCAAAACTTTTATATGATGTTTTAAGGAATCAAAAAAAAGATGCTAGGCTTGTTGGAAATATTGGTAATCCCATACTATCAGAAAAAAAAATTAGAAAAAAAACTTTTTTTGTAATTGAAGCATCTTCTTATCAGCTTGAATATAGTAAAATTTTTAAATCAAAATACTCAGTAATTCTTAATATTACACCTGATCACATTGAAAGACACAAAAATTTTAAAAATTATATAGCGGCTAAATTTAGATTATTAGATTCACAAACTACGCAATCTGTAGCTTTTGTTAAAAAAAACGATCCTGTTATTATTAAAAAATTGAGAACCAAAAAATATAAACAAAAAATTATTAAAATAGATACGTCTCTCCAACTTCCAATTTTCAAAAAAATTAGAAATAAGTATTTCATGTCATCTGGTAATAGAGAAAATTTAATTTTTGTTTTAAAAATATGCCAAATTTTAAATCTTAATAACAAAAAATTATTAAGAATAATAAATAAATTTAAAGGACTAAAATATCGTCAACAAATAATTTTTGATAATAATTATTTAACTATAATTAACGACTCAAAATCTACTAGCATAGCTTCATCAGAGAACCTTCTTAAAAACCTTAAAAATGTTTACTGGATTTTGTGTGGGATACCAAAAAAAGGAGACAAGTTTAATCTTACTAAATTTCAATGTAAAAATTTCAAGGGATATATATTTGGCAAATATCAAATAGAGTTTAGTAAAAATCTTAAAAATAAACTAACAATTAAAAAGTTTAAAAATTTAAAAGATACACTTAATCAAATATTTTTAGAGATTAAATATAATAAAGGAGAAAAGAATATAATTTTATTTAGCCCAGCTGGAGCATCATTTGATAATTTTAAAAATTTTGAGGATAGAGGTTTATATTTCAATCAAATAATAAAAAAATATTTAAATGAGATTAGATAGTTTTCTTTATAAATTTTATTATCAGTGGTGGAAAAATATTGATAAATCTATTTTTTTTATAATCAGTTTATTATTTATTATTGGTCTTTTTTTTTCTTTAGTCTCTACTTCTTTAATAGCCTCTGATAAATTAAACACAAATAGTTATTTCTTTTTTTTTAAACATTTAGTATATGTTTTTATTGGGATATTTATCGTTTTTATATTTTCCTCTTTAAAGAAAGAACAATTAATTAAATATTCAATAATACTTTTTTTTGTTTCCTTAATTTCATTAGTATTAGTTCCAATTATAGGTGTTGAGGTCAAGGGCTCTAAGAGATGGATAGATCTATTTTTTTTACCAAGGTTTCAACCTATAGAAGTTCTAAAGCCTTTTTTAATAGTTTTTTTGGCAGCCATTCTTTGTAATGAAAAAACCAATATAATGATTAAGTACATATTAACTACATTAACTATCTCAATTATTTCTCTTTTACTTATAGTTCAGCCAGATATAGGACAAACTTTATTAGTAGTTTTTTCTTGGTCTATTTTAATTTTTACGTCAGGGATTAATATATTTATTCTTTTAGCATTTTTCTGCCTAGCAATAATTTTCCTAACATATTTAATAATATACGTGCCTAAGTTTGACTACATAAAGGGACGTATACTCTCTTTCTTTGATAGCGAAACTGGAACTCACAATTTCCAATCTGACAAAGCAATAGACTCTATTACTAGTGGAGGTTTTTTTGGTAAAGGAATTGGAGAAGGGATACTTAAAAACAGAGTGCCTGAGGCGCATACAGACTATATCATTTCTGTAATTTCTGAAGAATTTGGAGTGGTGGCAATAATGTTAATTTTATTATTGTTTTTAATTTTTATTTACATGGTCTTTAAAAAAATTAGTTTTGAAACAGATGATAAAATAAAATTAATATTAATTGGTTCAATAAGTTTAATATTGATGCAAGCAACAATTCATATTGGGGTAAATATTAGATTATTTCCTACGACTGGTATGACTTTACCTTTCTTAAGTTATGGAGGATCATCGATTATAAGTACATCTATATTAGCAGGCATTATATTAAATTTGACTAAAAGAAAAATAAATTAATTAATGAAAAAAAAAATTTTGATTACCACAGGTGGATCGGGTGGACATGTGTTACTGGCTTTGACAATTTATGATCATTTAAAAACTGAGTATGATATGTTTATTTCAAGTGATCAAAGAGGCTTAAAATATTTTAAAACAGAAAAGTGTAAACCTTATATTGTTGATACTCCAAAACTAAAAATTTCTATTTTTTTTCCTTTTGTAATTTTTAAAGTATTTTTATTAACAATAAAATCTTTAAGTATTTTAAAAAAAGAAAAAATTTCAATTTTAATTTCAACTGGTGGATATATGTCTTTACCGTTATGTTTTGCTTCAAAATTATTGGGTATTAAAATTTATTTAATTGAACC
>CACLFK010000026.1 GCA_902606105.1 uncultured Pelagibacteraceae bacterium
ATTTTGTAATTTTGGATTGGTTAGGTCTAAATTTTTTAATTCATCTAAAACTGAAATTAATTTTTTTTCTTTTTCGTTTATAGAATTCATATATATAGATATAGTATTAAATAGATTCTTCTTAGTCTAGTCAGGATAATTTTGAATAAACTACATAATGATTTAGCAAATTGCATCAGATTTTTATCTATAGATGCGGTTCAAAAAGCTAATTCTGGACACCCAGGTATGCCAATGGGTATGGCAGATGTTGTAACCGTACTTTTTAGGAATTTTTTAAGATTTAATCCTAAAAATCCAAATTGGATGAATAGAGATAGATTCGTTTTATCTGCAGGTCATGGATCAATGCTTTTATACTCTTTGCTATTTTTAACTGGATATAAAAGTATTTCATTAAATAGTATAAAAAATTTCAGACAGCTAAACTCAATATGTGCAGGTCATCCTGAATACCATCCAAATTCAGGTATCGAAACAACAACAGGACCTCTTGGACAAGGAATAGCAAACGCGGTGGGATTTGCAATCTCAGAGGAAATTTTAAAAAAAAAATTTGGAAATGATTTAATTAATCACAAAACTTATGTTTTGGCTGGAGATGGGTGTTTGATGGAAGGAATAAGCCATGAGGCAATGAGTTTAGCAGGACATTTAAAGCTTAAAAATTTAGTAATGCTTTTTGATAACAATTCAATTTCAATTGATGGTCCAACTGATCTTGCTGTTTCAGATAATTTTAAAAAAAGATTTGAGGGTTATGGTTGGGATTATATTTTAATAAATGGACATAATGAAAAAGAAATATTTAAAACGTTAAAAAATATTCAAAAAGCAAAAAAACCAACTGTTATTTCTTGTAAAACAAAAATTGGATATGGTTCACCAAATAAATCAGGTAAAGCTTCCTCCCATGGAAGTCCTCTAGGTATAGAGGAGATTGAACTTGTTAGAAAAGCCCTAAACTGGAATAATAAACCTTTTCATATTCCAAATAAATTTTTGAAAGAGTGGAGAAAAATTGGTCAAAGATGTGAAACTCTAGAAAAAAAATGGGTTAAAATATTTAAGAAAAACAAAACAAAATTTAAAAATATAAAAAAAAATAATTTAATAAGTATTTTAAAAAGGGAAAAAAGAAATGCGATTTTGAAGCCTAAAAGTTTGGCTACAAGAAAATGTTCTGAGATGACACTTAATGCATTAACAAACCAAAATCATAACTTAATCGGTGGCTCTGCTGATTTAGCAGGATCTAACAATACAAAAACAAAAAATCAAAAAATAATTAAGCCTGGAGATTTTAGTGGAGACTATATTCACTACGGAGTAAGAGAGCATGGAATGAGTGGAATAATGAATGGTATTGCACTCTATGGAAATTTAATTCCATATGGTGGAACTTTTTTAATTTTTTCTGATTATTGTAAACCCTCAATTAGATTATCTGCGATGATGCAAAAAAGAGTGATATATGTAATGACGCATGACTCTATTGGACTTGGGGAGGATGGGCCAACCCATCAGCCAATTGAGCAGCTCTCAGGTTTGCGATCCATTCCAAATTTAAATGTTTTTAGGCCAGCAGATAGAGTTGAAACAATTGAATGTTGGGAACATGCTTTAAAAAGTTCTAAAACACCAAGTATTTTATCTTTAACAAGGCAAAGTCTGAATCCTGTAAGAAAATCATTTACAAATATAAATAAATGTTCCTTGGGAGGATATGAAGTTTTGAGAACTAATAATAAAATTAATTTAACAATATTTGCAAGTGGTTCAGAGGTTAATTTGGCAATCGAAACTAGTCATAAATTAGCCAAAGATAAAATATACTGTAAAGTAATATCAATGCCGTCAATGGAGCTTTTCGATCTACAATCAAAATTATATAAAAATAAAATCTTAAACGAAACTAAATTTAAAATTTCAATAGAAGCTGGGTCAAGTGATTGTTGGAAAAAATATGTAGGTAATTCAGGTCTAGCATTTGGAATTAATAAATTTGGCAAGAGTGCACCCTACAAAAATATTTTTAAACACTTTGGACTAACAGTTTCAAATATTGCCAGTAAAACCAAAAAAATGTTAGGAAATTGAATATGGCAATCAAAATTGGAATTAATGGAATGGGTAGAATTGGTCGTATGATTGTCAGATCAATTTTTGAAAGTCGAAATAAAAATTTAAAGATTCAGCATATTAATAACAGATCAAATTCAGAAACTGTAGGTAAATTAATTAGATACGATTCTATCCATGGAAAATTTGATGCTGATATTAAATTTGATGAAAATAATTTAATAATAAATAAGCAAAAAATTTCATTTTCTCAAGAGCCCAAGATCGAAAAAATTAATTGGAAAAAGTATGATGTTGACTATGTTTTAGAATGTACTGGTAAATTTAACTCAAGAGAAAAACTTGAAGTTCATATTAAAAATGGTGCAAAAAAAGTAATTGTATCTGCTCCATGCAAAAATGCAGACAAAACAATAGTCTTTGGTGTTAACGAAAATACCTTGTCTAAAAAAGATAAAATTATATCAGCTGCCTCATGTACTACAAATTGTTTGGCACCTGTTGTAGATGTCATTCATAAAAAATTTGAAATTGAAAAGGGTTTTATGACTACGATTCATTCATTTACTAGTGACCAAAGAATTTTGGACAATTCTCATAAAGATCCAAGAAGAGCTAGATCTGCAAGCCAGTCTATTGTTCCTACATCAACTGGAGCATCAAAAGCAATAGGTGAAATAATTCCAAGTTTAAAAGGGAAATTAGAAGGTGTGGCTATGAGAGTACCTACACCAAATGTTTCTCTTGTAGAATTAGTTTTTTGTACGAAAAAAAAAATTAATATAAAAAATATAAATAATGAATTTGAATTAGCCTCAAAAAGAGAATTAAAAAAAATTTTAGAAGTTACGTATGAAAAACTAGTTTCTATTGATTTCAATCATCATTCAGCCTCTGCAATCGTTGATGCGTCTTTAACAAATGTGGTTGGAGCAAATATGGGTAAAATTTCAGCTTGGTATGACAACGAATGGGGTTTTTCTAACAGAATGTGTGATATAGCTGAAAATTTGCATAAAATATCTTAATGAAAAGTATTAAAAACGAAACAAATCTTCGTTATAAAAAAATATTACTAAGATTAGATTTAAATGTTCCTATAGTTAAAGGGAGAATTAGTGACACAACTAGAATAGATAAAATTCTACCTACTTTAAAATTTCTTAATAAACAAAAAGCTAAAATTATTATTTTATCACATGTGGGTAGGCCAAGGGGTAAGGCTTTAAATGAACTTTCATTAAAACCAATTTGTGAAAATTTAAAGGAACAATTAGGTTTAAATGTGAAATTAATTACACAAAATATAAATGAAATTAAAAATAAGGATTTCTTCGATAATTTTGATGAGGAAATCTTAATGTTAGAAAATATTAGGTTTTATGAAGAAGAAGAAAAAAATGATAATAAGTTTGCAGAGCACCTAGCAAGTTTTGGCGATATTTATGTTAATGATGCTTTCTCTTGCTCTCATCGTTCACATGCTTCAATTGTTAAAATTTCTAAATTCCTGCCTTCATTTTCCGGATTACAAATAGATTTAGAAATTGATGCCCTTAGCAAAATTACCTCTGAAATTACAAAACCAATATCATGTATAATTGGAGGGTCCAAAATATCAACCAAAATAGATATTATTAAAAATTTAATACCTAAATTTGATAATATTATTATTGTTGGAGCTATGGCTAATAATTTTATTCAGTACTTTGGTCACAATATTGGAAAATCTATTAAAGAAAAAAACTGTGACCCAATCATTGAAGAAATTATTTCACTTTCGAAGAAAGAAAAATGTGAAGTAAGTTATCCAGAAGATGTGCTTGTATCTAAAGATTTAAATGGATCATACAAAAAAAAAAAATTAAATGAAATTTTGAACGATGAAATGATTTTAGATATTGGCCCAAAAACTATTGATAAAATCACAAAAATTATTAATTCGAGTAAAACTATATTATGGAATGGACCCGCTGGATATATTGAAAACCCTAACTTTGCGAACGGCAGCATTGAAATAGCAAACACAATAATTAAAAATAATAAATTAAACAAAATTTTTTCAGTTGTTGGTGGAGGAGATACAGTCTCATTATTAAACAGTATAAAGGCTGTTGATGGTTTTAACTTTGTTTCAACTGCAGGTGGAGCCTTTTTAGAATATCTTGAAGGTAAAAAGCTTCCTGGTATAACCGCGTTAAATCAATAAATGTCAGAACTAAATAAAATTGCACTAAAAATAATTTCTAATAGTAAAGGTATACTTGCTGCAGATGAAAGCAACGGTACTATGACTAATAGACTTACAGCGGTTAATGTAAATTCTACTCCAGAAAATAGACTCTTATTTAGGGAAATTCTTTTCTCATCTGAATGTATGAAAGATTGTATAGGAGGAGTTATTCTTTACGATGAAACAATAAACCAAACTACAAGTTTTGGAAAATCAATCCCTGATCTAATTTCAGCTTCAGGCGCTGTGCCAGGAATTAAAGTTGATACAGGTGCTAAAGAATTAGCAAACTCTCCTGAAGAAAAAATTACTGAAGGTTTAGATGGCCTCAGAGATAGATTGAAAAAATATTATGAACTTGGAGCAAGATTTACAAAATGGAGGGGAGTTTACTCTATAAGTAATAAATATCCAACTAGGCTAGCAATAAATAGTAATGCTCATGCACTTGCAAGATACTCGGCTTTAGTTCAAGAAAGTGGTATGGTTCCCATAGTGGAGCCTGAGGTGTTAATGGATGGAGAACATTCTGCAGATGTTTGTTTAAGTAAAACGTCAGAGATTATAAAAAAGTGTTTTGAAGAACTAATCTTACATAAAGTTGATCTTTCAGGAATTATTTTAAAACCAAATATGATATTATCTGGCACTCAATCGAAAGAGAGAATATCTAGTGAAGAGGTTTCAAACAAAACACTTGAGTGTCTTAAAAATTCAGTCCCTAGTGATGTACCAGGGATTGCCTTTTTATCTGGAGGTCAGTCTGAGTTAGAAGCTACAGAAAATTTAAATTTAATAAATAAAAATAACAATACTAATTTTATTATTACATACTCATATGGAAGAGCTCTTCAGCAAAGTGCTCTTAAAGTATGGTCTAAAAATACAAAAGATATAGAGGGAACTCAAAAAACTTTTAATCACAGGGCTAAAATGTGTACATTAGCTGCTCAGGGCAAATGGGTGAGAGAACTTGAGAGTAAATAAAAAGAAATTTATTTATCTTATTTCTCCTAACAAAATATATAAAAAATTTTTTAAAGATCTTCAAAAAGTACTAGAAACAGAAAAAATTAGCTTTTTTCAATTGAGGCTCAAAAAATATTCCTTCAAACATAAAGTTTTGATTGGACAAAAAGTAAAAAATATCTGTAAAAAAAATAAAGTAAAATTTTTAATCAACGACGATCCAATACTTGCAAAAAGATTAGGTGCTGATGGTTGTCATTTAGGTCAAAAAGATATGAATATAAAAGAAGCTAGGAAGATAATTAGCAATAAAATTATAGGTATTACTTGCCATAATTCTATAACCTTAGCAAAGAAAGCCATAAAGGCTAAAGCAAGCTATTTAGCGTTTGGAGCTTTTGATTCTTCTAAAACTAAAAAAACCAAATATAAGGCAAATATAAAAATTTTAAATATTATTAAAAAAATTACTAAAACCCCTATTGTAGCTATTGGAGGGATAAATTCCAAAAATTATAAAAAACTGTTATTGAACAATGCAAATTTTTTAGCTATCTCAGGCTACATTTGGAATAATAAAAAATATAAACCCTTAGAAGCTTTAAAGAGATTAAAATGAAAATTAATGCTGGTGAGATAAGAGTTGGAATGCTTTTAGAATATAAAAATGATTTATGGCAAGTTTTAAAAACTCAGCATGTTAAGCCAGGTAAAGGTGGTGCCTTCGCACAAGTTGAGATGAAAAGTGTAGGAAAAAATACAAAGTTTAATGAAAGATTTAGATCAAGTGAAACTGTTGAAAAGGCCTCTTTAGAAGAAAAGAAATTTAATTACCTCTATGAAGATGAAATTTATTATTTTTTTATAAACCCCAAAAGTTTTGAACAAATAGAAATTAAAAAAAATGTAGTTGGAGATAAAGGTAAACTTTTAACAGAAAATCTTGAAGTTTCTGTAAATTTTTACAATGAATATCCAATTTCAGTTGAACTACCTAACCAAGTAAAGTGTAAAATAGAATCAACTGATGTAGCTTTAAAAGGACAAACAGTCTCGTCATCATACAAACCTGCAACTCTTGATAATGGATTAAATATTCAAGTACCTCCATTCATTGAATCAGGAGATGAAGTAATAGTGGACACCAGAAATTTAGAATATATCAAGAAAGTTTAAAAATGATTTCTATTTCATCAAATTTAAATATTATGATCAAAGCAGCAGAAAAGGCTTCCAAATATCTGATCCGTGATTTTGGAGAAGTTGAAAAATTACAAGTATCTAAAAAAGGTCCATATGATTTTGTCACTAAAACTGACAAACAAGTTGAAAAAATTTTAATAGATGAATTAAGTAAATCAAAAAAAAATTACTCTATTCTCTCTGAAGAAGCAGGGGTTATTAATAACAATGATAAAGAAAATATTTGGATAATTGATCCAATAGATGGAACAACTAATTTTCTTCATGGCATACCTCATTTTGCAATATGTATCGCACTTCAATCAAAAAATGAGATTATAAGTGGTTTAATTTTTGATCCTATAAAAGATGAAGTTTTTTTTGGAGAAAAAAATAAAGGGGCGTTTTTGAATAATCAGCGACTAAGAGTTTCAAGTAAAAATTCTATTGATGAATGTTTATTTTCAAGTAATCATGAAGGAGTTAAATACAGTAATCTTAATATGAGATGTAGCGGGTGTGCCGCATTAGATTTAGCGTACGTTGCCTCGGGAAGACTTGATGGTTTTTTCCATAATAAAATCAATCTATGGGATGTAGCAGCAGGTGCATTACTAGTTAGTGAGGCAGGTGGATTGGTAAATGATTTAAGTAAGTTTGAAAAAAATAATATAAA
>CACLFK010000027.1 GCA_902606105.1 uncultured Pelagibacteraceae bacterium
ATTCAATTAGTTCAGAGATATTGAGTAAAGGTTATTATGTTTACAAAAACTTTGCATCTTCAAATGAATGTATTTTATTAAGAGAAGCTATTTCAGAAAAAATTCATAAAAGCCCAAAGCATAATACAAGAATTAATTCTAATACGATTCATGATTATACTCATAAAAGATCACATGACGAAATATCCAGAACCACAAGATATTATAGTTTTTATCACAATGTTTCTAAGTGGACTGAAATTGAGAAAAAGGTTTTAAATAAAGGTTTAGACATAAGAGATAGAATCGAGTCAACGTGGATTAACAAAGATGAAGAATATAAAAAGATTATATTGTCAATTCAAGATTATAATATTTTCACTAAATATAATGAGTCAACTGGAATGCTCCCACCACATAGAGATTGGCCTAATAAACTGAAATACCCATTATTACAATTTAATTTAATTTTATCACAAGAGCAAATAGATTTTAATGAGGGAGAGTTTGTATTTGAAGATTATAATAAAAAGAAAATTAAAATTCATAAAGATTTAAAAATGAAAATTGGAGATGCTTTATTATTTGATAAATATTTATTACATAGTGTTGATTTAACGAAAAAAGGAATCACTGATATAGGCAGATGGAGCGTGCTAATTGGTGCTAGAGCACATAAAATTAATTATTTCTACGAAAAAAGAATTCTTTTCATGGAAAAAATAAAGAATTTTATAAAATTATGAATAAATATTTCATTAGTAAAAATATTTTATTTTTGAATAAAAGCTAACTATAGTATTTAAAAATACATTCATTTAAACTTGGTATCTTTAAGCATAATTGAAATAATCATTAATAATGACCTAAGTTTCAAATAAATTACTCCATTGCTTATTACAAACATCAAATCTTTTTTTGCTTCTTTATAATTATTATTTAAATAATTGTAGCTACCTGAAATATATTTTAATTTTATTTCTAAATTTTTTTTTTGTTGATCATTAAATAAATGTATAAAATCTTGAACAACTAGTCTCTGTGGAATTGACATATCCTTTTTATTTGATGTTCTTAAATTATGAAAAAGGACATATGTTAACTTTTTATTTATATACAAAAATTGATCAGTTACCCTTGCAATTCTTAACCAAGTATCATAATCATCAGAACCAACTAAATTCTCATTTTCATTAAGACCTCCAATTTTAATAAGTATATCTTTTCGAACAATAACTGATGAGTTACTAATTTGACTGCCTTTTGTAATGCTACCTATAAGTAAATCATTTAATATAGGTTTTTTGAATTCACGACCTTTAATAATTTTTCTTCGAAAAAAAAATTTTGATTTATCAACATATTCAGATGCGTGATGAATAAAATCAACATTTTTATCAATTTTACTTAAACAGATTTCAAGTTTGTCTTGAGTCCACCAATCATCTGAGTCTAAAAACGCAATCCATTCTCCTTTTGCCTCTTTAATTCCCAGATTTCTTGACTTAGCAATTACTCCATTATTCTTAATCTTAAGATATTTTATTCTTGGATCATAATATTGGCTAATGACTTTGTCAGTATCATCAATTGAATTATTATCAATTATGATAGCTTCCCAATTTTTATAAGTCTGATTAATAACACTTTCCAATGCTTTACTAATAAACTTAGCGTGATTGTATGTTGGTATAACAATCGATACAATTGGTTTAAAGCTAGTATTCAATTTTTTTTCTTTTATTATGGCAATTAATTTAAATATAATTTAAAAAAATATACAATCTTTTAAATAATTTTAATATCAATTTAAATGTTTAGTTAAATTTTTCAAAATTTGATCAATCTCAAATAAAAAAATTTTGTTGGTAGGATAAAATTTTAAATTTTTATTACTGTATATTTTGAAAAGTTTTTTTTTGTGAAATTTTTTAATCGTAATATTTACTTTTAAGTTCAAAACTATTTTACATCTTTTTTGAATTATTTGTGCAATACTCTTAAGTCTAAAACTTTTATAAACAATATTTAATATTGAGTTTTTTAAAAAATTTTTTTTTTATTACAAAATTAATTGTTTCAACAAATATTTTTGATGGTACAAATGATCTTTGAATAGATCCATTTTTTATTAAAAAATTTTTCTTTTTTAATGCCAAGATACATAAGTTATGAATTATATTATTTTTAATTCCTCTTAACTTTTCGTATTTTTTAAATCCAAAAACATTTCCAATTCTTAAAATTGTGAACATACCTTTATGATTTAAAAATTTGAATTTAATTATTTTTTCTGACTCGTGATGCAATTTTGAATACGAATTTTTAATATTAATTTTAGAGTTAATTGAAAGATTATTTTTTCCGTAATCTTTATAAACCTGCATTGAAGATACATAAATTAATTTAATATTATGCACTATGCATAAATCACAAATGATTGATGTTATTTGATTTTTTTTTTCTATTAATCTTTCATTTCTTATTAATTGATCTTGATCAGGTCCTGCTAGGTGAATTACAAAATCAAAATTTTTTAGATTATTTAAATTTTTTTTCAATGATAAATATTTTATAAAATTTGTCGAATTTTTTTTTCTTGAAAAAAAAATATATTTGTTTTTTTTTACATTACCTTGATTTTTAATTAATGATGCTAAATAACCTGTGCCACCAAAAACAGCAATTCTCGACATTATTTAAGCCATGGAGATTTTTTATTTTTAATCATTTCTTCTAGTACATTTTTATCTCTTAATGTATCCATACAAAACCAAAAACCTGTATGTTTAAAGGCAGCCAAATTTTTTGTTTTAACAGCTTTTGACATTGGAGATCTTTCTAGCATAACATTTTTTTTACCAATTAATTTTAAAAATTCAGGTTCAACAACAAAAAACCCACCATTGATCCAACCTTTCTGTAACTGAGGTTTTTCTTCAAATTTTTTTACAATATTATTTTTTATTTCTAATTCACCAAATCTAGCTGGTGGATGTACAGCTGTCATGGTGATTTTTTTTTTATTTTTTTTATGAAATTTTAATAATTTATTTAAATCAATGTTTGATAATCCATCTCCATAGGTTAACATAAAAGTATTCTTTAACTCTTTTTTTAATTTCATCATTCTTTTACCTGTTAAAGATGAAATGCCTGTATTAATAACTCTTATTTTTACTGAGTCATTTTTTTTTTTAAAATAATTTTTAATAACAAAATATTTGTATCCACCTGCTATTATAAAATCTTTAAACCCGTATTTTATATAATAATTTATTATATGTTCTATGATGGGTTTTGATCCGATTTTGATCATTGGTTTTGGTATTAATTTCGTATATTCTGAGATTCTTGTACCTTTCCCACCGGCTAAAATCACACATTTCATTATATAATTTTGCTCCATCTATAATCAATTTCATTTAAATCTATGTTGGTTGTCTCATTTGGATCATGTTCAATATTTGATAAGTTGAAAAGTATATTATTTTTCTTAATGCCTCTAAAAGCCATCAGTAATCCAGGTTTAATTGTAAGTCTTTTATAATTATTTTGTGATATTTTTGTATTAAAAAACTCTTTTGTAATTTCATTATGAAAGACAAATTCTATTTCACCTGTAACCACTATGAGATTAGAAATCATTTTTGTATGTTTTTTCCAACCTTTTATATCACCTTGGTTAATTACAGAGAAATATGCTTCACCAAATTCACTAAATACAGTATCGCTCTTTGTTATCGCTTTTAAAATTTCACCTTTTGGATGATAAATTTTTTTTAATGGTGTTAATATTATTCCGTCCACTTTAAAGCCTTTTCTTTTGCCATATTTTCATACTCTGTTATCTGCTGAAGAGTTTTATCAAATATCTTTTTATCTTTTTTATAGAAATCGTAATACCATTCACTGGTGAATTTGACAGTATCTTTGTAATTTAAATTTGCATACCACTTTAATTTAGAGGATGCTTTACTACAATTTAGCTTTAAAAGTTTGGCCTCATGGAAAATTGCATCATTGGTTATCTTAAATACATTATTTTTATTTTGAAAATTCCAATATTTACTTAGATCAACAATTAATTTCTTTACTGTAGGATTTTGTTTAGAGACAGGTCCAAAATTGAATGGCTCACCGTTCAAATCATTATTTTTAGATAATTCTGAACCTAAGTGAAGATATCCGCTCAAAGGTTCAAGAACATGTTGCCAAGGTCTTGTTGCATTAGGAGATCTTATCTCAGCAACCTTATTTTCACTCCATGCTTTCATACAATCTACAACAATTCTATCTTTCGCCCAATCTCCTCCACCTATCACATTTCCAGCTCTTGCTATTGCTATTTTTAAATTTGAATTACTTGATTTTAAAAATGAATAATAATATGACTTTATAATTAATTCGGCCGCACCTTTACTACCACTGTAAATATCTTTTCCTCCTAATTTGTCATCTTCTTTGTAACCCTTAACTTGCTCAATATTATCATATGCTTTATCACTGGTTATAATTATTGAAATACATTTATTATGCAAATTTTTCATAGACTCTAAAATATTTGCTGTTCCCATCACATTAGAAGATATTGTCTCTATTGGATCATTATAAGATGTTAAAACTAAGGGCTGGGCAGCAAGATGAAAAATAAAATCAGGTTTTTCCTTAGAAATGATATTTTTCATTTTTGACAAATCTCTTACATCTTCTTTATAAAATTTAATTTGATCTTCTAATTTTAATTCTTCAAATATGGAGGGGTTAGTTGGTATATCTTTTGCTATTCCAATTATATTTGCTCCCAGTTTAATCAACCAAGCTGTAAGCCAACTGCCCTTAAAACCTGTATTTCCTGTGATTAGAATTTTTTTATTTTTATAAATTTCTTTAAACATTGATTAATTTATTAAAGCTAACTTAATTAATCTATCATATGACTTTAGAAATCGCATTATCTATTTCCTTCACAATATTTTTTGAAAGCTTTAGAGCAGGCAACTTAAGATGTTGGCCTTTCCAAATATCTAAATTTGAATTAACAAAATTTAAAGTACTACTAATAGTATTATGAACTATTAACGGAGAAAGCAGTTTAGCATCATTCAAATTGTCAATTGAATTTACAAAATGTTCCATCACGTTTTTTTTTATTTTTTTAAATCTTGTTACTTCGTAATAAATATTTTCCATCAGAGTGATTACAATGTCTAGACCTGTTGGCATTTCCACATTTAAATCAAATTGTTCCCAATCAACAAATAAAACTTCATCTTTAGAATTGAACATAACGTTTCCTACTAATGATAAATCACCGTGAAAAGGAGAATATTCATTTCCTTTGTAATTTTGCCAAATTTTAATGTAATGATTTATTGTTAAGTCCAAATATTTTTTAATTTTAGAATAATCTGTATTAGGATTAATATTAAAAAAACCACTATTTGCTTTAATATTAATTCTGTAATAAGTATCTAATTTTTTTTCCAAATTATATTCAATTTTATTTATACTTTGGTTGTTATACCAATTAATACCGTCACATTCCGAAATGATTGATTTAATTCCACTTATTGAAGTTGAAGCCTTAATAATGTTTGTAGGTTCTAAGCTTTTATCATTTTTCACTATAAGCAAAAAATTTTCAGATCCATGTCTATGAACACTCTTGATATATTTCACTTTTTTGCAACAATCATTATCGCTGGACAAAAATTTCTTGCTTTTAAATACTTCATTAAAAAAATTTCAAAGTATTTAAATACAAGTTTTTGCTTCCAAGTGACTACATTTTTATCCTTATAAGCTACATACTGATTAATGCCTTCTCTAGAGTTAGGAAAAACGAGTGAAGGAAAATGATACATTGGAAAACAACAGTAATCTTCAATTTGTTGAAACCCAGCTTCTTTAAGAAGATCTTTTAATTCAGCAAAAGAGTAAATATAAGTTCTGTATTCTTTTTTTTTAAAAATTCTTGAAATAATATTTGATATCGATCTTGGTAAAAAAGTTGTGAATTTTAAATTTACGTGTGGATCTGATCTTC
>CACLFK010000028.1 GCA_902606105.1 uncultured Pelagibacteraceae bacterium
TATCACCAATGGTTTATTTTGCTCAATTTAATTTAAACTCTGATGCTGTTGCAATGGTGACAGCAAGTCATAATGAAAATGGGTGGACTGGAGTTAAAATGGGTATCAAAAAAGGATTAACTCATGCGCCTGACGAGATGATGGAATTAAAAGAAATAACATTAAATGAAAAATTTATATTAGGCCAGGGAAGTGAAAAACAAATTGAAAATTTTCAGCAGATTTATAAAGATGATTTAATCAAAAATAATAAAATTGATAAAAAAATAAAAGCAGTTGTTGCATGTGGTAATGGAACCGCAGGTATATTCGCTCCTGATATTTTAAGAGGAATAGGTTGTGATGTAATCGAACTAGATTGTAATCTTGACTGGACATTCCCAAAGTATAATCCTAATCCTGAAGATTTAGAAATGCTTCACGAAATAGCAAAATCTGTAAAAGAAAATGATGCAGATATAGGTTTTGGTTTTGATGGAGATGGTGATAGAGTTGGAGTAATTGATAATACAGGTAATGAAATATTCTCAGATAAAATTGGTTTATTGATAGCTAGAAATTTATCTAGAAAATATCAGAATTCAAAGTTTGTGGTGGATGTAAAATCTACAGGTTTATACGCAAAAGATAAAGTTTTATCAAAAAACAACTGCGATACCATTTATTGGAAAACAGGTCATTCACATATTAAAAGAAAGGTTAATACAGAAAAGGCTTTAGCTGGCTTTGAAAAAAGTGGACATTTCTTTTTTAATCAACCATTAGGTTATGGATATGATGATGGGATTAATTCAGCAATTCAAGTATGTCATTTAATAAATAATCAAAACAAAGAAATGAGTAAAATTATTGAAGAATTACCACCTACCTATCAATCCCCGACTATGGCCCCTTTTTGTAAGGATGAAGAAAAATATAAAGTAGTTGAAGATTTGGTAAAAAAAGTTGAGCAAATTAAAAATGATAAATTAAAAATTGATAATCAAGTCATAGTAGATATTTTAACAGTTAATGGTATTAGATTTTCTTTTGAGGATGGTTCGTGGGGTTTGATCAGAGCATCATCAAATAAACCATCTTTAGTTATTGTTACTGAAAGTCCAACGTCAGATGAAAGAAAGAAAAAAATCTTTGATTTTATTGATGATTTGCTTCAAAAAACTGGAAAAATTGGTGATTATGACCAAAAAATCTAAAGTTAATAAACGTTATTTTCAACTATTAAGTGTTCATTAAAGTTTAAAGAATCATTTATTTTATTAATGTGAGGTGATGGAGGGAGACTGAAGTCACCTCTTTTTTTTGCTAGATTTATAAAATCTATTTTTCCTATATACCTAGTTAATGGCAGATAAAAAAATAAGATCAGTTGCAAAAACTTTTTCTTGGAGACTTTTTATTTTTATTTATTGGGTGATATTTGGCTACATTTATACAGGCACATTTGTGGGAGCTGGAATACTAGGAGTCGGATCAATTATTCCTCTTTTTTTCTATTACTTTCATGAAAGAATTTGGAACAAAGTTAAATGGGGCACCAATTAAATAAACTTTTTGAGTTTATCTGAGATTATTACTTTTTTATTATTGATATAATCTTCATGGTTTTTTTCAATATTCTTAAGTTCATATAAATAGTTTACCATAACACCAAATGATCTATTAAAACCAACTTCAGATACATTTGCATTTATATTAATATCCTCAATTGTAGCTCCATTTCCTAAATGAAATCTGGTTACATCATTAATAGGTAATTGTTTATGATTTTTTTCATTTATTAAATAATGAGCTACTAATTTTAGAATAGCATCTTTATTTGAAACTATTCTAGTATCTCCCACTTTTAAATCTGAAGATTTTAAGAAAGAAATATTTTCTAAAGGTAAATTGCCTAAAATATTTTTAATTTTATTATCCTCTAAATATGAAAACCAATCTCTAAATCCTGGTATAGGTGATAAAGTTCCAAAATTTTTTATATTGGGTAATTCTTCCTGAATTTCGTAAACAACTCTTTTTATTAAAAAGTTACCCAGAGTTACTCTCGATAAACCATCTTGACAGTTACTAATTGAATAAAAAGTTGCAGTATCGAGATTTTTTCCTTTAATGGCCTGTGGTTTTGTAATTTCTTGAATTGATTTACTTAAACCATTGGTAAGTGCTACTTCAACAAATATTATTGGTTCATCCTCTAGTGCTGGATGAAAGTAGGAAAAAAATCTTCTATCTTCCCCTAGTCTTCTTTTGAGTTCATCCATATCTTTTATTTCATGTACTCTTTCATATTTCATAATTTTTTCTAAAACAGCTGCTTTAGTATCCCAAGTAATTTTGGCCAACCTTAAAAATCCAGGATTGAACCAAGATTTAAATAATTCTCGTAAATCATCATCTAAAGGTTTTAATTCTGGGTTCTGTTTTAATACTTTCAATAAATCTTCTCTTAATGAAACTATGGTAGAGATACCGTTTGGAGCCATATTCATTCTTCTGAACAATTCTCTTCTTTTTCCTTCAGAAACTATGAAAAGTTTAAATAAATTTTTATCATTCTGGGTTTTATTATAAGTTTCTATAGCTTCAGATACCTTGGTGTGACTAGGTTTAAATTTCTCGTTAATTTTCTTAAAAAAAAGCAATTTATTCTCGAGCGTAAGCGTTTGGTAAAGATCTGTCACATCTCTTGCAACTGTGATACCAAAAGCTGCACCTTTATTGGAAATTAAATCATCACATAATGACAATATTGTCTCTAAATCATTTCTTTTAAGCTCTTTGTTTTTAAATAGCTTTTGACCAACATCAGCAATAGATGAAATTATATCTTTTAATTTAAATATGTTTTTCATAATTAACTTATACTTAAATATTCATAAAAGGATCTAATTGAAACAATTATTAAAAATGTCCCAAAAATTTTACTTAATAGACTTTTATTAATCCTATACACTGCCTTAGCACCCAGACGTGCCATAAACATCGTCACAGGCACAAAAACAATAAAACCAATCATGTTAATATATCCAATGCTATACGGTGTATTTACATTATCTATTATTTTTCCACCAGTTATCATCAAAATTGTACCACTTACTGCAATTAAAAAACCTATTGCTGCAGATGTGCCAATTGATGTTCTAATATCGTAACCAAAAGTTCTCATAAAAGGTACCATTAAAGATCCGCCACCAATGCCTAGTGGTACTGAAATTAAACCTATTATGGTTCCAGAGATTTTTTTAACTATTACTGATATTTTTTTTGGATTTTCTAAAAGACCTTCTCTAAAAAAAATAAAAAAAAATCCAACCATAAAAGCAAAAATTGAAAAAAATAAAACTAACACCGATGTTTTTAAATTAACGGCTAAAAAAGTTCCCATAACTACACCAATTAATATAAATACTCCAAATGATTTTACCATTTTAAAATCTACTGCATTATGCTCCATATGGGTTTTGGTTGAAATAATAGATGTTGGTATAATAATTGCTAAGGAGGTGCCTACTGATAAATGCATCCTAGTTAAAATATCAAAATCTAATACAGTAAATGCATAATAAAGTGCAGGCACCATCACAATTCCACCTCCCACACCTAAAAGCCCTGCCATGAAACCAGCAACTGATGCAGCAATTCCTAGTACAAAAAGTAGATTTACAATTTCATTTATATTTGAGATTTCCATTATGAACTTGCTTGTATTGCTTTCTCATTATTTTGAACAATTGTCATAATATGTTTAGTTTTTTGAAAATCAGATTCTCTTGCCATTAAATTATCACTCAAATATCTTTTCCAATCTTTTGAGCCTACTTGACCATGGTATAATCCAACAGTGTGTCTCATTATATGATTCACTTTAGTTCCAGACCTAACTTCTTTATCCACATACTCTAAAAGTTTCTTAACTATCTCCTCCCTAGTTGGATTAATGTTAGTGTTAAATATCTCTTTTTCTATTTCAACTAAAGAATAGGGGTTTTGATAAATTGATCTTCCAATCATAACTCCATCACAGAAATTTAAATGATGATTAATTTCACTTACCTTTGAAATACCTCCATTAATTATTATTTCAAGCTCAGGATTTTGTTTCTTTAATTCATAAACCATTTCGTAATTTAACTTTGGAATATTAAGGTTTTGCTTCGGTGATAATCCTGTGAGGATTGCTTTACGAGCATGTAAAATAAAAGTTTTAGTTCCTGCATCTCGCATTTTATGAATAAAATTATTCAAGTAGTCAAAATCCTCAGTTTGATCAAATCCTATTCTTGTTTTAGCAGTCACTGGTATATTGCAAGAATTAACCATTGAATTAATACACTCCGCAACAAGATCTGGTTCTTTCATCAAACAAGCTCCAAACATATTTTTTTGAACCTTTTTACTTGGACATCCTAGGTTTATGTTTATTTCATCGTATCCCATATCCTCAGCAATCTTAGCAACTTCTGCTAACTCTTCTTTGTCTGATCCACCAACTTGTAATGCTAATGGTTTTTCTTCAGGACTATACGATAAGATTTTTTTTCTATCTCCATGAATTGCAGACTTTGTAGCAACCATTTCAGAATAAAGCATAACGTTTTTACTCATTAATCTTAGAAAAAAACGATCATGTCGATCGGTACAATCCATCATTGGAGCTACAGATATTTTTCGATTAATTTTATTATTAGTATCCAAGAGGTTTACCCATTATTTTGTCAGGAAGCCATGTCACTATTTCTGGAAAGATACATAAAATTAAAATAGCTAAAGCCATTATAATCATAAATGGTATAGAACCTTTTAAAATTTCTGACAAACTAACGTCTGGGGTAATACCTTTAATTATATAAAGATTTAATCCAACTGGTGGTGTAATTAATCCTATTTCCATATTTATAGTAAATACAATTGCAAACCAATAAGGATCAAATCCTAATGTAGTAATTACAGGTAATAATATAGCAGAAGTCATAACGATAACCGCAACTGGAGGTAAAAAGAAACCGGCTATTAAAAGAAAAATATTTATTAAAAGAAACACAACCCATTTATTAGAACTTAGTTCAACCATGCTCTGAGCTAAAGACTGAGTTACATAAAGCTGGGAAAGAGTAAATGCAAAAAGATAAGAAGCTGCAATAATGAACATAATCATTACACTCTCTTTCATTGATACTTTAACTATGTTCCATATTTTTTTTGGTTGATAAATTTTGTAAACAACTGCGATTAATACAAAAACCAAAAATGCTCCAACACCTGAAGCTTCTGATGGGGTTGCAACACCTCCATATAAGACGTATAGGACTCCCGCTATAATAGCTAGAAAGGGAAGAATTCTTGGTAACACCTCAAGTTTTTCTTTTAAAGTGGGTGGCGTCTTATTCCTTAAAGCTTTAGCGGCATCTTTATCAATAAAATAACTGTGTATAAGAGCCCAAATTGCAAACATACCTGCCAACATAAAACCAGGAACTAAACCACATAAAAATAATCTACCAATCGATGTTCCTGTTGCAATTCCATAAACAATTAAAACAATACTTGGTGGAATTAAAACTCCCAATGTTCCACCTGCTGCGATTGTACCCGTAGCAATTTGGTCAGAGT
>CACLFK010000029.1 GCA_902606105.1 uncultured Pelagibacteraceae bacterium
AGAATTTTTTGTTTTTAACCAATCTTTAATTGCTTCTATTTGTGACTTAGTAACACTTAAATCATCTTCATATCTCAATAAATTCTCTAGCAATACTTTTAAAGATCTAGGTAGCTTGTTTATTCCATTTAAACCATTCTTTTCTGCTTCAACTAATGAAAAATATTTATAATTTTTGTTACCAACTTTTATCTCTTTTAGAGAATTATAAGAGTTTTTTGTGCCTGGTTTCATAATTTTTTAGTAATAAAAAGTTGCAATACAACCTAATAGGAGCACTGACATAACATAATTAAACCATTTAATAAAATTCTCATTTGTCGCGAATTTACTCATAAATTTTCCTAACAATGTCCAAAACATGACACTTATTAATGCACATAAAAAAGCTACACCAAGAACCCAAAAGGAATATTTCAAAAAATTAATTCCTGACTCTGTATAAGTTGATACTGCAGTAATAGCAGCTAAAACGCCCTTAGGATTAAAAAATTGATAAAAAAATGTTTCGACAAAATTTACAGGTTTTAACTTCTCATTTTGATTTGAAGATTTGGCAAATGATATTTTATAAGCTAAGTAAATTAAAAAAATTGATCCACTAAAAATCAAAATTTTTTGAATTATTGGATAAACATTAAATATATTGATTAATAGAAAATTTACTACAGCAAGCATTGTAGTGAATCCCAATATAACTCCTAGAATTAATGGTAATGATTTTTTTATTCCATGATTAAATCCAGAGTGTGAAGCTACAATATTATTTGGACCTGGTGAAAAACTTAAAACAAACATAAATAAAGAAAGAGATAATATTTCAGGATGCATTAACTATGCTACAGGTAATCCATTTTCAGAATCTTGGGATGGATGGACTAATATTACTTTGCCTTCTTTATCAATTGATCCAAGTATAAGAACCTGTGAAACTACTCCAGCAATATTTTTTTCAGGAAAATTACAAACACCTATTACTTGTTTTCCTTTGAGATTATTCTCGTCATAATTATGAGTAATTTGAGCAGATGATTTTTTAATACCTATTTCATCTCCAAAATCTACCTCAACAACTAAAGAGGGTTTTCTGGCTTTTTCATTTTTTTTAACTGAAACTACAGTACCAACTCTTATATCAACTTTATCAAAAATATCGTATGTAATTTGTTCTTTCATATAATTAATATATAATAGATGATAAATATGAGTACAGAAAATAATTCCGAACTATTGTTTAAAAACTCAGTTAAAATATTAATTGACCTAATTAGTTTCAAAACAATTTCAGGAGAGGATAATAATTCATTAATAGACTATTGTGACAATATTTTGAAAAAGCTTGGTGCTACTTCATTCAGAACCTTTGATAATGATAAAAAAAGAGTAAATTTGTTTGCAACTATTAAATCAAAAAGTTTAAACAGTAAAAAACCAATAATTTTATCAGGACATACTGACGTTGTTCCTGTATCAAAAGGATGGGCAACAGATCCCTTTAAAGCAACTATCAAGGGTGACAAACTTTATGGCAGAGGTTCTTGTGATATGAAAGGTTTCATTGCATGCACTCTAGCATATGCTCCTCTCTACTCTAATTCAAATCTCGATAGAGATATTCATTTCTCTTTTACCTTTGATGAAGAAACCGCTTGTCAAGGAGCTCCAATACTTATCGAGGAATTAAAAAAAAGAGACATAAAAGAAGGAATTTGTATTGTTGGTGAACCAACAAATATGAAAATTATAGATGCACATAAAGGTTGCTATGAATACACCACTTATTTTAAAGGATTGGCTGGACATAGCTCCACTCCTCATAAGGGTGTAAGTGCAGTTGAATATGCTTCTAGATATGTGAATAAACTCTTAGAATTAAGAAAAAAACTTAAAGAAAGAGCACCAAAAAACTCAATTTTTGATCCTGTCTATTCTACTTTATCTATAGGAGGAATATTTGGCGGAATAGCTCATAATGTAATTGCAGATAAATGTCACGTTAATTGGGAAACAAGACCTATAGTCAAAGAGGATGCTATTTTTTTGAATCAAGAACTTGATAGTTACACTAATGAAATTTTATTACCAGAAATGAAAAAAGTTTTTCCTAATTCATCAATAGAAAAAAAAATTATTGGAGAGATAGTTGGTTTTGATAGAGAAGAAAATTCTGAAGCATGTGAATTAATATCTAGCTTGACTGGAGATAACTCAAGACAAGTAGTTTCGTTTGGTACTGAAGCAGGTTTATTTCAAGAAATAGGAATTAGTACAGTTGTTTGCGGACCAGGTTCTATTGAACAAGCGCATAAAATTGATGAATTCATAGAATTAGATGAATTAAAAAAGTGTTTAAAATTACTTAAAGGGATTAAAGAAAAATCGTCTCTAAATTAATTCCAACCTCCAACTGATTTTACTTCTAAAAACTCAAGCAGACCCTCTTTACCTGCTTCTCTTCCAATACCAGAATGTTTAAAGCCACCAAATGGTGCATCAACTGCAATACCAGCACCATTTACGTCAACCATTCCAGATCTTAGTTTTCTAGCAAGCCTTCTGATTTTCTCAGAATCTTGACTTTGAATATAATTAGTTAAACCATAATCTGTATCGTTAGCAATTTGTATTGCTTCTTCCTCAGTTTCAAATGGTATGACAGACAAAACTGGACCAAATATTTCTGTTCTAGCAATTTCCATTTGATTATTAACACCTGCAAATACAGTTGGTTTTACATAATAACCATCTGTCATACCTTCTGGTTTTCCCAGGCCACCGGCAACTAATTTTGCACCTTCATCTATTCCTTTTTGAATTAATTTTTGAATTTTATTAAATTGTATTTCAGAAATCACAGGACCTATATGTTCGCCCTCTTTTTTTGGATCATCTACTTTAAATTCATTTGTATATTTTTTTAGTCTTTCTATTGCTTCATCATATATCGATTTTTCAACCAACATTCTCGTTGGAGCGTTGCAAGATTGACCAGAGTTTCTAAAACATCTGAAAGCACCTCTTTCAATTGCTTCTGGATCAGCATCTTTAAATATAATATTTGCTCCTTTACCACCTAGTTCTAAGCTAACTCTTTTAAAATCTCTTGCTGCATTTTGAGATATTAATGCACCTGCTCTAGTTGAGCCTGTAAATGAAATCATATTAACATCAGGATGACTTGTTAAAGCATCACCAGTTGTAGCTCCGTCTCCATTTACTAGATTAAATACCCCTTTTGGAAATTTTGCTTCGTCAATTAATTCTGCAAGTATCATGGCGGAAAGTGGCGCTAATTCTGATGGTTTTAAAATCATAGTGCAGCCAGATGCTAAAGCTGGGATTACCTTAAGAGTGACCTGGTTCATTGGCCAGTTCCAAGGAGTAATTAACGCACAAACTCCCTTTGGTTCATAAATCAATCTTTGATTTTTCGCATGCTCACCTAATGGTTTTTCAAATGCAAACTCTTTTAGATATCTTATAAAAGATTTAGTATGACTTGCACCTGTTCCTGTCTGGAGTTTTGATGCAAAATCTTTTGGTGCCCCCATTTCTTGAATAATTACATCCGTTATATCATTCCATCTTTTCTTATATAAAGTATAAAATGTTTCTAATAGAGCAATTCTTTCTTCTCTAGTTGAATAACCCCAAGTTTTAAATGCTTCTTTAGCAGAGAGCACTGCATCATTAACATCGTCTTTACTTCCAAGAGAAATTACTGCACAAGCTTTTTCTGTTGCTGGATTGATTACTTTAATATCGCTTGGCTTTTTTGGAGCAACCCATGAACCATTTATGTAAAAACTTCTTTTTTCTAACATTAAAGAAAACTATCCTCTCTTTATGTTTTTGCAAACAAATTAGTTAATTCATAAACTATTGTTGCTGCTGCTAAAGAGGTTACTTCTGCATGATCATAAGCTGGAGAAACCTCTACTACATCTGCAGATATAAGATTTAAACCTGAAAGGCCTCTTAAAACATTTACCATTTCTCTAGTTGTCATTCCTGCGATTTCAGGAGTACCTGTTCCGGGGGCAAAAGCAGGGTCTAATACATCAATATCAATAGAAAGGTATAATGGATTATCTCCAACTCTTTTTCTAATTCTTTCAGCTATTTTATCAGTTCCTTCAGTTTGAAACTCGTCACAATGAATAATTTTAAAACCAAAACTTTCATCGTTTTTAATATCATCTCTGCTATAGAGTGGCCCTCTAATACCAACATGCATTGAAGCATCGTCTAAAAATAACCCTTCCTCTCTAGCTCTTCTAAATGGAGTTCCATGTGTATATGGTGCTCCAAAGTATGTATCCCAAGTATCTAGATGAGCATCAAAATGTACTAAAGAGACTGGACCATTATTTTTTTTATTAATTGCTCTTAATAGAGGAACAGCAATTGTATGGTCTCCACCTAAACTAATTATACCCCCTACCTTTTTTAATAAATCTGTAGCACCTACTTCAATTTGTTTAATAGCTTCATCGATACTAAATGGATTACATGCTATATCACCTGCATCAGCTACCTGTTGGATTTTAAAAGGCTCAACGTCGTAACTTGGATGATAATTTGTTCTTAGGTGTCTTGAGGCTTGACGAATACTTTGTGGTCCAAATCTTGCTCCAGGTCTATAACTAGTTCCCGCATCAAATGGTACACCTACTATTGCGACATCACAGCCCTCAACATCTCTTAACTCGGGCAATCTAGCAAATGTAGATGGCCCCGCATATCTTGGAACTTTTGTGCCACTTACCGGCTGAATTGGATTTTTATTTTTTTCTTTTTTCATTTTATTTTAAAACTAAGTTAATATTATCTTGCTTAATTCGTCTATAATAATCTAATGAAATATATAATTTCTCTATTATTGATATTTAATATTTCAGTAGTAAATGCGAACGAAATTTTTAATCTGTTAAAAATCCCTAATCTAAAAGTCTATAATACAAACAGTTCAAATGGATTAAAATATTTATATGCTGAGAACAATTTTAAAATAGGATTAAAAAAAAATATTTCGTGTGATAAATCAAAAAAAAAAGGATTAGATGAAAAATATCAAATTGTTGAAAAAAATTTAAGAAAATATAAAGCAGATTTTTTAATTAAGAATAATCTTAAATTTATTATATTATGTAAAAACCTGACTGTTTCTTCAATCAATACAGGAGGCGTCCCTAATATTCTTAAAAGGTCATTAATTTTAGATATTAACTTTAATGAAATACACTTCGAAAGAATGATTCATCATGAAGTTTTTCATATGATACAAGCAAAGCACAATGAAATTTTTGACGAAGCCCTATGGTCCAAATTTAATATAGCATCTTTTAAATATGCAGAATGTTCAACTTGTTCAGATCGAACAGATCTAAGTCTTTATCTAAATACAGATGGATTTTTAACAGAATATTCAAAATCTATTCCTTCAGAA
>CACLFK010000030.1 GCA_902606105.1 uncultured Pelagibacteraceae bacterium
AGAGATTTAATCATCGAAGGATTAAGTTTGGCAAGAACACAGAAAGAAGAATTTGCATCAATTCTAAATTCTAATGATGGAGATATTAATGCTCTCTTTAAAACTTTAGAAAAGTTTTCTCAAAATTAGATTTAAATTGGGTGAACCTGCTAGAAATCGAACCTGGACCAATACATTATCAGAATTCTAGTGGAACTTAAATCAGCGTTGCTGAAGTTTGTTTATTTTAATATTGAATTTTTTGGTCTCAATCTCGTTCTCGATTATAATATAAGATTAGATAAACAAAAGTGTACAAATTAAAATACTTTATTTAATTAAAAATATCTTGTATCTTTAGAGTTTTACTAGGTAATATTTTTTTAAGATCTTTTCTTTTATATTTACTTAATTTTTTATAAAAATCTTCAACACTCATTCCAAAAGTATTTTTAAAGGCCACACGCCAATAGTTACTATCATAAGGTTGTTTAGACCTCTGTATCCAGTATTCTCTAAAAACTAACTCAAATGCTTCTTCTTCAGAAATATTATTTTTTTTTAATTCGTTAACAAAAGCCAGTAACATGAATGAAGACCCAGCGTAATTTCTATCATATCCTTTGTGTGGTGATGTCTTATGTTTTTCGTATAAATGAGGTTCTTTAGTAACCACTTTAAACTTCCAACTCTTTCGATCTCGAATGTCGCTCTTTAAGGTATCTTTTCCATAATATTGTCTAGTATAAATATTTCCTAAAACTGTTGCTCCTCCCTCAACTAACCATTTCGGATTGTAATCAGATAAACTCTGTCTCAATAATTTAGAAAGTGCTTTTTGATAAATATGAAAATATTCATGAACAACAACATAATAAGACATACTTATGTTTTCTCTAAGGTCTTGTTTGTGTACTTTTAGTTGTATCCAACTCTTAGTACCATCACCCATAACAGCTGATTCATTCATAATAAATTTTCTTCCGTTCTTCTTAAATTCAGGAAAAGGATCTTTATTCGTATCTAACCATAAATAAATATTAAGTGGTTTGTTACGACTTATTGCCATCTTTACAATATTATTCGTATTTTCATCTATAGGGAACTCTTCTTGCACAATATTCATTATATTTTCAAATTCAGTAATCCATTTCTTGGGTAAATTTTCATGAAAATTATATTTGAACTTCATTTTTTCAACTGCAACTACTGAGGTAGAATAAAAAACTAAAGCGACAAAAATTATAATTATTTTTTTCATTTTATAATCCACTCTGCTATATCATTTGCTACTTTTAACTCAATTCCCTCAAAACCGTGATGATGATAAGGGCCACATTCTCTTCCTGATCCAGAACCCCCGGTATAACTAAGTAGATTTTTTTTTGGAGCTTTTAGTTTCTTAAAAAAAGATTTAGCGTATTTATATTGAGTAACACGACATTCATCTTTTTCATGATGAACAACTAAAGTATCAACTTTTATTTTCTTCCCAATAATTTTTTTCATTGAAAAATTCTTGGCTTTATTTGAGTCATTTTTATATATTCCAGATGCTAAAATTATCCCTGAAATACTTTCTGGATATTTTTTTGCATAAAAACCAGCATCTACTGCCCCCCTACTAAAACCTATAATAAATATTGGCTTATCATTTATACTGCTTATATATTTTACTAGTTCATCAAGTCTTCCTATTCTGTCTTCACTTATTCTTCTTGGATATGATGCTTTTGTGGCAGAATTAGCATTGGGAAATAGATAAAAAGCAATACCCTTTTCAACAAAATTATCTTTATATCGTTTTAAAAAGTTTTTTGATTTACCTACTTCGTTTTTCATACCTTTGCCACCAATTATACCAATTAAATTTGCGTTAATATTTTCTATAGAGGTAATGAAAACTGGAAGATCCGAAATTTTCTTATTTTCAATTTTTGATTCTTCTATTGCGAAAGATTTACAAGAAAGTAAAAGAGAAAAAATGAAAAGTTTATAAATTAAAATTTTTTTCATTTAAGAGTTGATATTATATTTTCTTCTACACCCCATATGTAAAAACCGCCAGAACCTCTATTCCAATCTCTATGTCTACAACTTGAGCCAAATCTTAATTTCCAATCTACGTCCCCTTGTGTTTTCTTCATTTGTTCTATTACTTTGGTAAATTCGGGATGATTATATTTTCCTATTTTAAATAAACAATTTACCTCATATGGATCATAAGGTTCGCTAGAGGTTGGAGTTAAATATACTGAGTCTTGTAATTGAG
The DNA here is from genome assembly GCA_902606105.1 of uncultured Pelagibacteraceae bacterium. Classification (GTDB taxonomy): domain Bacteria; phylum Pseudomonadota; class Alphaproteobacteria; order Pelagibacterales; family Pelagibacteraceae; genus Pelagibacter. The sequence continues at coordinate 2,252 of CACLFK010000030.1, forward strand.
GACAGTTTTCAAGGTTATGAGCATATGTTGTCCCTAGTCTTCTTCCAGAATTTAATTGTACTCTTTTTTCTTGGTTTACATAATGCAAATCCTTGGGCCAAGGTCCACTAGACATTCCTGGTACACAATCATAACCTCCTCCTTGCGTATGAATGAGTCCGTGCAAAGTAAGTAGCAATTTTCTTTCGTTTGTATTTAGACTTTTGTTTCTTAAAAAAAGTGTTCCATAGCCAACGCCTGCTTCGTCACCATCAACACTATCAATATCAGCATAATTAAAATAAATTTTTTTAGGATTATTCATTCTCTTTTTTATGTTCAAAAAAGGAATAATGTCATTATTTGCATATTTTTGAAGTGCATTAAATTTTTGATCTAATCTTATAAAAGTAATATCCAACTTACCATCCGCCCTATAATCAAATTTATATTTTCTTGCAACACCATCACCTTTTTTGTGTTCGGCTGTTGCTTTTGCCATAACGTCATTAATTTTTAAAACAATTTTTTCCATTCTCCCATTTATATCCCATTCACGATCTTCACTATCTTGAGCTAACAAATAGTTAAAATGAATTTGATAATCATCATTTACATCAGGTTGATCCTCAAAAAATCTTCCTGGTTTTTTATCCATCTCTTTTTGCGCTTTTAATTTTGCTCTTTTAGTTTTTCCCCTGTCATATTTCCAAACAATTTCTTCATTAACTGCATACAAATAACATTCTGTGCCATTATTATTTTTCTTAGAATATTTCATGCATTTTTTGTATGTTTTCTTATGAAGTTTTTCTAAATTTTTACCTTTATTGGCCGCCCAGGTAGATCTGCTGAAATCACAACTAGCATAAAGAACAAAAGTTTGATTTTTTTTTTTAAATTCTTTTAAATGTTCTTTTATTATTTTTTTATGATGAAATTTAAGAATTTTATCACACCCAGCAATAAACGTTCGTCCAGGCTCATTAACACCTGCATAAGCATTCCCACTTAACAACAAACCTAGAACCACGATCCCTAAAATTTTTTTCATAAGATAAATTATTATTTTTGGATTATTTACTAATTATATATTTTAATAATGTAGTTCTGCAATCAAAACATTGCTAAATAATGCAAGAATCATCTCGGTACTATCTGAAAAAATTTTTAGAGGGTTATTTGATTAAATTCAAAAAAACTAATTTTCTAAACGTTGATTTTAATGAATTTGGTGGGCCCGCCAGGACTCGAACCTGGGACCAATACATTATGAGTGTACTGCTCTAACCAACTGAGCTACAGGCCCAAAACATATAATTAGTTATATCATTTTTTTTTAGTTATCAATTAAAGATATTTATGATGGTGGGCCGTGTTGGTTACGCTCCAACTACCCCTGCAATGTCAATGCAGTACTCTACTATTGAGCTAACGGCCCTGTATTAACTTTCCAAGAAACTTTTTAGTTGTTTTGATCTACTAGGGTGTTTTAATTTTCTAAGAGCCTTGGCTTCAATTTGTCTAATTCGTTCTCTTGTAACTGAAAATTGTAAACCAACTTCTTCTAAAGTATGATCAGTATTCATTCCAACACCGAACCTCATTCTAAGAACTCTTTCCTCTCTAGGTGTTAATGTAGATAAAATTTTAGTTGTCGCTTCTCCCAAGTTTGACTTTATAGCCTGCTCTAATGGCGCTAAGGCTTTGGTGTCTTCAATAAAATCTCCCAAACTACTATCATCCTCATCTCCAACCGGTTTTTCTAATGAAACGGGCTCTTTTGAAATTTTTAGAACTTTTCTAACTTTATCTAGTGGCATTCTAAGTTTTTGAGCTAATTCTTCAGGAGTGGCCTCTCTTCCGAATTCGCTCAAAATTAATCTTTGAGTTCTTACAATTTTGTTAATTGTTTCAATCATGTGAACAGGGATACGGATTGTTCTTGCTTGATCGGCAATTGATCTTGTTATTGCTTGCCTTATCCACCAAGTAGCGTAGGTTGAAAATTTATATCCTCTTCTGTATTCAAATTTGTCTACAGCTTTCATTAGTCCAATATTTCCCTCTTGAATTAAATCCAAAAATTGAAGGCCTCTATTTGTATATTTTTTAGCGATTGAAATAACTAATCTTAAATTGGCTTCAACCATCTCTTTTTTTGCAATTCTTGACTCTTTTTCCCCTTTTTGAATTCTGCTTACAAGTTTTTTGAAATCTGTTACTGATATTCCTAGTTTGTAACTAATTTCAATCAATCTCAGTCTAATATTTTTAAATTCCTCTTTATTTTTTGAAAAAAATTGTTTCCAAATACTATTTGTATCTAAGAATTTTTTTAAGTTT
>CACLFK010000031.1 GCA_902606105.1 uncultured Pelagibacteraceae bacterium
ATAAACTGGCCATTTTTTTATTAATCCGTAGCTGAAGCATGATCTTGCAAAATCTTGAATAGATTTATCCAAATTGTACATTGAAAGTGCTACCCCTGGACCAGTAAAATTAAATACTTCATATTTTATCTCATCTTTTCCATCTTCTGATGTCCATTTAACTTCCATTTTTCCTTTACCAGGCACTTTAAAATCTGTTGCTCTATATTGATCTCCAAAAGCATGTCTTCCTATTATTACTGGATCTGTCCAAGAAGGAACAAGTTTTGGGATATTTTTACAAATAATAGGCTCTCTGAAAACAGTACCCCCAATAATATTTCTGATAGTACCGTTTGGTGATCTCCACATTTTTTTAAGATCAAATTCTTCTACTCTTGCTTCATCAGGCGTAATTGTTGCACATTTAATTCCAACTCCAATTTTTTTGATAGCATTTGCAGAGTCGATTGTGATTTGATCATCTGTGTTATCTCGGCTTTTCATACCAAGATCGTAATATTCTATGCCCAAATCAAGGTATGGAAGGATAAGTTTACTCTTTATAAACTCCCATATAATTCGAGTCATTTCATCGCCGTCTAACTCTACAACGGGGTTTTTTACCTTGATTTTACTCATTAAAATAAAATAATCTTATTAATTGAATTTGATTGGTTTATATACATATTAATCAAAAATTAGCAAATAGAAGAATATGTTTACCAAGATATTTCCAAAAATTCACACTGAGGGATATAAGTTTTTAGTTATTGCTGTCTTATTAACTATTATTTTATTAATCATTAACAATTTTTTAGGCCTAATAGGTTTGTTGCTAACGATATGGGTTTATTATTTTTTTAGAGACCCTGATAGAATTATTATAGGTGACGATGATTACCTAGTGAGTCCAGCAGATGGAGAAATTATAAAAGTAGAAGAGGTGGATGGACCCAAAGAAGTTGGTCTCGAAAATAAAAAATTAAAAAAAATTAGTATTTTTATGAATGTATTTGATTGTCACGTAAATAGAACCCCATGTTCAGGAACTGTTGAAGATATCTTATATAAACCTGGAAAATTTTTGAATGCATCGTTTGATAAAGCTAGTGAAGATAATGAGAGAAATTATTACAAAATAAAAGACAAAGATGGAAATAATATAATAGTGGTTCAAATTGCAGGTTTAGTGGCAAGGAGAATTGTTTGTGAAACAGACAAGAACCAAGAACTAAATCAAGGCGACAGAATTGGAATGATAAGATTTGGAAGTCGAGCAGATGTTTATTATGAAAATTATGAGCCTCTTGTAAAAGTTGGTCAAACAGCTATCTCTGGTGAGACTTTATTGGCCAAAAAATAATTATGCTAAAACCAAAAAATAATTTTAAAGTTGTTACTGACAAAAAAACAGCAAGAGTAATTTTACCCAATATGCTCACATTAATTGGAGTTTGTATTGGGTTAACTTCAATAAGATTTGCTTTGGATGGAAGATTTGAGTTTGCAATTGTTGCTATAATCTTAGCAGCGGTAATAGATGGATTAGATGGAAGAATAGCAAGATTAATTAAAGGCACTTCAAAAGTCGGAAAAGAGCTAGATTCTTTAACCGATATGATAAGTTTTGGAGTTGCACCAGCTTTTATAATGTATTTTTGGAAATTGAACACTCTAGGAAGATTTGGCTGGTTAGTTTGTCTTATATTTGTAATTTGTGTTGCTCTAAGACTAGCACGGTTTAATGTTAATTCTGGTCAAGAACCTTCATGGAGAGATAACTTCTTTGAGGGCGTACCATCTCCAGCAGGTGGGATTTTAGTTTTGACGCCATTGATATTCAGTATGACCAATTTTGAAATTATACCAATTAATTATGACATAGTTGTGCCAATTTTCTTTATTGCAACTTCATTTCTATTAATAAGTAAGTTCCCCAGTTATTCATTTAAGAAAATCGTTATTCAAAGAAAAACAACAATTTTCCTTTTATTTGGTATAGTTTTATTTTTTGGTCTACTTTTAATCTATCCGTTTAATGTAATTGCAATAAGTGCGATTGTTTATTTATTAATACTTCCAATTAGTTTTTTTCATTATCAAAAGTTAAAAAAACAAAATGATGATCTAAATTTCAAAGACGAAGATGATGATCAAGAAGATATTCTTTGATGAAGAAAAATGTGATAATTTCACTAGCAGACTCTAATTATTTTGAATTGCTAGAAGAGCTTGTAGACTCAATAAAGAGATTTAAAGAGAGCGAAAATACTGCAATTTGTATTTTAGATGCTGGATTAACTGAGGAACAAAAAAAAACTTTATCTTCTAAAGTAGATCAAATTAAATCTGCAGACTGGGACATTGAAGTCCCTCAATCAAAAGTAAAAGGTAAGGAATGGTTAAAAAGTCAAGTCTCAAGGGCTTTTCTTCCCAAATATTTTCCAAGTTATGAAAAATATTTATGGATAGATGCAGATGCATGGGTGAATTCATGGGAAGCAATTGATTTATATTTAAGAGGATGTGAAAAAAATAAATTATCAATAGCAACATCAGCAGATAGAGCATATGGAAGAGTATTAAGAGCCGAATGGATCTTTGGAAGTTTTGCTAAAATTAAATCTCAAAACTATAAGCATGCAAAATCTTCTGGTTTTTCAGAAAAAATTGCAAGACAAGTAGCATTAAAACCCCATTTAAATATTGGAGTATTTGCATTAGAGTTAAATGCACCTCATTGGGAAGTGTGGCAAAAAAATTTAAAAACTGCTTTAAACTCTGGAAAAATATGGGGGTCAGAACAAATAGCAATGAATGTAACAATTTATAATGATGAATTAGATGTCGAAATTTTACCAGCTTATTGTAACTGGACATTAATCGAAGCTCTTAAATTTGATGTTAAACGAAATACTTTGGTTGAACCTTATCTTCCAAATCACGAGATTGGTATTGTTCATTTTGCTGGTAAAAATAATGATCACATTAGAAAAAATAAAAATTACATTTCTAAAGTAAGAACAATCAACGGTGACCTGATTGATTTAAAACTAAGATATAATAATTAATTGAAAAAAAATAAAATTTCTAAAAATTGGGTTAATAAACAAAGAAGAGATATCTACGTAAGACAATCTAAAGTCGATGGTTATAGGGCAAGATCAGCATATAAACTAATTGAAATAGATGAAAAATTTAAAATATTTAAGGGTGGATTATCAGTAATTGATATAGGGGCAGCACCTGGCAGCTGGTCTCAGTATTCGTCTAAAGTTATTAAAAATGGAAAGCTTATTTCAATCGATCTAAAAAAAATGGAACCAATTGGAAATAGTTTTCAAATACAAGGTGATTTTACAGAAAGTAAAATACAAGAAGAAATTAAAAATAATCTAAGCACTAAAGTTGATGTAGTTTTGTCAGATATGGCTGTAAATACTACAGGAATTAAGAATATTGATTCAATTCAAACAGGAGAACTTTGTAAAGAGGCAATGGTATTTGCTAAAGAAATGATTAAAGAAAATGGTTATTTTATATCAAAGATTTTCATGGGTGGAACCTTTAACGAAATAGTCGCAGAGGGTAAAAAGTTTTTTAAAGAAGTTAAGGTTTTTAAACCTAAGTCAAGTAGAAAAGATTCGAAAGAAAGTTTTATAATTTGTAGAAAAATTAGATAGGGACTTTTAATTTAAAAGGAATCGTATATAAAAGATTATGGTTCCTATAAAAGAAGCACTTACCTTTGACGATGTAACACTAGCGCCAAATTACTCAGAAATACTACCTTCTGAGACTAATACTTCTGTATCATTAACTAATCATCTTAAGCTAAAAATTCCAATTTTGTCATCAGCAATGGATACAGTTACGGAGAGTAAAATGGCTATTGCTATTGCAAAAGTAGGTGGAATAGGTGTTATTCATAGAAATTTAGATATCAAAACACAAGTTTCAGAAATTAGAAAAGTCAAAAAACATTCCTTAAAAGTTGGAGCAGCTGTAGGTGCATCAGATAAAGAATTTAATAGAGCAAAAGCAATTATTAATGAGGGTATTGACTTGATTGTAGTGGATACAGCTCATGGACATACAAAAAAAGTTGGAGAGATTATTAAATATATAAAAAAAAATAAAAACAATAAGACTGCATTATGTGCAGGAAATATTGCAACACCAGATGCTGCAAAATTCTTAATCAAACTAGGAGTAGATATAATTAAAGTTGGAATTGGTCCAGGCTCAATTTGTACTACTAGATTGGTTGCAGGTATCGGGGTCCCACAGTTAAGTGCAATTTTGTCTGTAAGAAATGGAATAAAAAATAAAAAAGTAAAAATAATTTCTGATGGAGGAATAAAATATTCTGGTGATTTAGCAAAAGCATTTGCAGCAGGTGCAGATGTAGTAATGATTGGATCATTATTTGCAGGAACAAATCAGACGCCTGGGAAATTAATAAAAAAAAATGGAAAATTATTTAAAAGTTTTCGTGGAATGGGCTCC
>CACLFK010000032.1 GCA_902606105.1 uncultured Pelagibacteraceae bacterium
AATGTAGTGCTTCTAACAGCACTAAACGCTGCCACAAAATAACCTGTCAGTTATTTTCATCTAAAAATAAATTAATTATTTTTAAAAAAATTTATGCCAACAATTAACCAATTGTTAAGAAAAAAAAGAGTAAAACAAGTATCGAGGAATAAAGTTCCTGCTTTACAAAAACAACCTTTGAAAAGAGGTGTTTGTGTTAAAGTTTATACGACTACTCCAAAGAAGCCTAATTCAGCTTTAAGAAAAGTCGCAAGAGTAAGACTATCAAATGGTTTTGAAGTTACAGCTTATATTCCAGGTGAAGGCCATAATCTACAAGAACACTCTGTAGTTCTAATTAGAGGAGGAAGGGTAAAAGATTTACCAGGTGTTAGGTATCATATCCTTAGAGGTAATCTTGATACACAAGGTGTTGCTAACAGAAAACAAAGAAGATCCTTGTATGGAACAAAAAAAGGTAAGTAATGTCTAGAAAAAAAACCCAACCTAAAAAAAATGTTGTTCCAGATCCAAAATTTAACTCGACAATAATTCCAAAACTAATAAATAACATTATGTACGACGGCAAAAGAGGTGTTGCTGCTAAAATAGTTTACGATGCAATTGATAAAATTAAAACTAAAAGTAAAGATGAGCCAATTAACATTTTTAATGAAGCTATCAATAATATCAAGCCAACTGTAGAAGTTAGATCAAGAAGAGTTGGTGGTGCAACTTACCAAGTCCCAGTTGAGGTAAAAAGTAAAAGAGCACAAGCTTTAGCAATCAGATGGTTAGTAGATTCAGCAAGAAAAAGAAAAGATAAACATATGTCAGATAAAATTTTTAATGAGCTTTTTGATGCATATGAAAAAAAAGGTGCTGCAGTTAAAAAAAGAGAAGATGTTCATAAAATGGCAGAGTCTAATAAAGCTTTTGCACATTTTAGGTGGTAAAAAATTATGGCTAGAACTCATACTTTAGATAAATATAGAAATATTGGGATCATGGCCCATATAGATGCTGGTAAAACAACTACTACTGAAAGAGTTTTATACTACACAGGTAAAAGTCATAAAATTGGAGAAGTTCATGACGGTGCTGCAACAATGGATTGGATGGAACAAGAACAAGAAAGAGGAATTACAATTACATCAGCTGCAACTACTTGTTTTTGGAATGATCATAGAATTAATATAATCGATACTCCAGGTCACGTAGATTTTACAATTGAAGTTGAAAGATCACTTAAAGTCCTAGATGGAGCTGTTGCAGTATTTGATGGCGTAGCAGGGGTAGAACCACAATCAGAAACAGTATGGAGACAAGCAGATAAATATAAAGTTCCTCGAATTTGTTTTGTTAATAAACTAGACAGAACTGGTGCTGATTTCTTCAGATGCGTAGATATGATTAAAGATAGGTTGGGTGCAAAACCTTTAGTTCTTCAGGTCCCTATCGGTGCAGAAGCTTCTTTAACAGGTGTTGTTGATTTAGTTAAAATGAAAGCTCAAGTGTGGAAAAATGAAGCTTTAGGAGCAGAGTGGGAATATAAAGATATCCCTGATGACCTAAAAGAAATTTCAGAAAAATATAGAACAGAATTAGTAGAAACAGCTGTTGAGCAAGATGAAAAGCTTATGGAAGCTTATTTAAATGGAGATGAAATTAAAGAGAAAGATTTAATCAAATGTATAAGAAGTGGAACTTTAAATTTTAGTTTCGTACCAGTTTTAACTGGTTCGGCATTTAAAAACAAAGGTGTACAGCCTTTACTTGATGCTGTCGTTCATTACTTACCAAGTCCTGTTGATATTGGTTCTATTAAAGGAACTAAATTAGGGTCAGAAGATGAGATGGAAATGAAATTTGATGACAATGTACCATTTTCGGCTCTAGCTTTTAAAGTTGCTAACGATCCATTTGTTGGTTCTTTAACTTTTATAAGAATTTATTCAGGAACAGTTAAAACTGGAACTGCTGTATTTAACTCATCAAAAGAAAAAGAGGAAAGAGTTGGGAGGATGCTTTTAATGCATGCTAACTCAAGAGAAGATATTAAAGAAGCCAATGCTGGTGATATAGTTGCTTTAGCTGGATTAAAAAATACCATTACTGGTCATACTTTATGTGATGAGGAAAATTCTGTTTTACTTGAACCTATGGAATTTCCTGATCCAGTTATTGAAATTGCAGTAGAGCCAAAAACGAAAGCCGACCAAGAAAAAATGGGTGAAGCTTTAGGTAGATTAGCAAAAGAGGACCCATCATTTAGAGTAACTTCTGACGAAGAGTCTGGTCAAACGATCATTAAAGGTATGGGCGAGCTACACTTAGACATTATTGTTGATAGAATGAAAAGAGAATTTAAAGTTGAAGCTAATGTTGGAGCTCCTCAAGTTGCATATAGAGAAACAATTGAAGCTGCATCTGAGGTTGAATATACACACAAAAAACAAAGTGGTGGTGCAGGACAATTTGCTAAAGTTAAATTATTAGTTGAGCCACAAGAAGCTGGCAAAGGTAGAGAGGTTGAAAGTAAAATCAAAGGTGGAGCAATTCCTAAAGAATTCATACCTGGTGTAGAAAAAGGAATTGAAACAATATCAGATGGTGGAATTTTAGCTGGTTTCCCAATGATAGATTACAAGGTAACTATTTTAGATGGACTTCATCACGACGTTGACTCAAGTGTATTAGCTTTTGAATTAGCTAGTAGAGCTTGTTTCAAAGAGGCGTGCACAAAAGGTGGTTTGAAGTTATTAGAACCAGTTATGAGAGTTGAAGTAGTAACACCGGAAGACTATATGGGTGATGTTATAGGAGATCTAAATAGTAGAAGAGGCCAGATTAGCACTCAAGAGCAAAGAGGTAACGCAACTGTAATTACAGCAATGGTACCTTTAGCAAATATGTTTGGATACATTAATAATTTAAGATCAATGTCACAAGGTAGAGCCCAATATTCTATGTTTTTTGATCATTATTCCAAAGTCCCACAAAATGTCCAGGATGAAGTAACTAAAAAGATCGCAGGGTAATTATGGAAAAACAGAATATTAGAATTAAACTCAGAGCCTATGATAACAAAGTATTAGATGCATCAACTGAAGAAATAGTAAATACAGTAAAAAGAACTGGTGCTACAATTAAAGGACCAATTCCTCTACCGACAAGAATAGAGAGATATACTGTACTAAGATCTCCTCATATTGATAAAAAAAGTAGAGAACAATTTGAGACTAGAACGCACAAAAGATTAATAGATATTATTGAACCAACACCGCAAACAGTAGAAGCGTTAATGAAATTAGACTTAGCTTCTGGTGTAGATGTGGAAATAAAAATATAATTATGAGTGAAATAACTTTAATAGGTAAAAAAATTGGAATGACTAGAGAATTTTATAAATCTGGTCAGATAGTGCCGGTTACAGTTTTAAAAGTTGAGAAGGCTAGAGTAATTCAAGTTATTGAAGAAGAGAACCGTGGATATAAAGCAGTACAGCTTGGATATGGTAAGATTAAAAATTCCAAGCTAACAAAAGCTATGAAAGGTTTTTTTGCTAAAAAAAATACTGAAGCAAAGAAGAAATTAAAAGAATTTAGGGTAAATGACACCTCTGAATACAAAGAAGGTAATGAGTTTGGTTTGGAAATTTTCAAGGATACTAAATTTGTAGACACAAGATCAAAAACTATTGGTAAAGGTTTTGCAGGTGTTATGAAGAGACATAATTTTGGTGGCTTAAGAGCTAGTCACGGCGTATCTGTTTCTCACAGAGCTCATGGTTCAACAGGTCATAGCCAAGATCCAGGAAAAGTTTTTAAAGGTAAGAAAATGGCAGGCCATATGGGTGACAAATTAAGAACTATGCAAAATATTGAAATTATCAAAACAGATTTGGAAAATGAACTGCTTTATTTAAAGGGATCAATTCCAGGATCAAAAAATGCAGAAGTATTAGTCAAAAGTTCAGTAAAAAACATTAGCAAAATGACTATAAAAGAAAAACTAGCTGCTGCTGAGCAGGCAAAAAAAACACCTGATAAAAAGAAAAAATAATGAAATTAGATAAAATTAGCATAGATGGAAAAAAAGATAGCATAGAGGTGCTAGATAAAATTTTCTCAGCAAAAGTTAACAACAAACTTGTTAGCAGCGTACTTTATAAAACAAATGCAAATTATAAAGGTAGACACGCAAAAACTAAGCAGCAAAATGAAGTAAGGGGCCCAACATCAAAAATATATGCACAAAAAGGTACGGGTGGAGCTAGACACGCGAGTAGAAAAGCTCCAATTTTTGTTGGAGGTGGTATAGCACATGGACCAAAAGGTGAACTAGCTTACAAAAAAAGAAAATTAAATAAAAATGAAAAAAAAT
>CACLFK010000033.1 GCA_902606105.1 uncultured Pelagibacteraceae bacterium
TTAAAATTTGCAGGGATTAATTCATCAAGTTTTTTCCAGTCAGCTAGTTTTCCAAAAAAATCTTTAATAGTTTTAATTCCATCTTCTGTGGTAAATACTGGTAATTTTGGAATGTTCATTCTTTGAAAATCTTTAGTCATAATAATAGTTGAATACGTTTTTAAAAGTTCAAATAAAGTTAAATTATATTCAGTGCTGTAAATAGATCTGATATTTCCCTTCATCCCTCTTATTCTTATTTCACGGCCTAACCTTTTTCTTTTAAGCATTTGTTCAGAAAGTAAACGAATAAGTTCTAATTTTTTTAGTTGTAACTTTAATTTTTCTGCCACTTCTTGAACTTTAAATTCTTCCTCTGGGGTTCCTGGTAGTAATAACTTAGATTTTAAATAAGCAAGCCATGTTGCCATTAATAAATACTCAGAAGCTATTTCTAAATTTAAGTCTTTTTCTTTTGTAATATATTCATGAAATTGATCTGCCAGCTTTGTTATTGATATTTCTTCAAGATCAACTTTTTGAGCTTTGGCTAAATCTAAAAGTACATCTAATGGCCCGTTATAGTTATTTATATCTACATTAAACAAAGCAGAATCAGACATAGACATAATGAGATATTAACTTAAATTCTTATAAAATAGTGATGTTTTTTTGATAATAAAATTATTTACTAGTGGTGAATTTTCAGCAACAACCTTCATTTCATTGAAATTACCGTTACAATGTAAGGCTAGGTTGCATCCTGCTTTAAAACTTTTAATTGTATTAGTAATTAAGTCATATTTTAAACTCTTCATCGATAAGTCATCAGAAATCAAAACATTTTTAAATCCTATTTTTTTTCGAATAATATTTATAATTTTTTTAGAATGCGTTGCAGTGTTAAGTGGATCAATTTTTTTATAAATAATATGAGCAGTCATGGCGAATAAACTGTCTTTATTTTTAAAAGGAAAGAAATCATTTTTAATAAGGTAATTAATGCTCTTATCTACAACTGGTGTAAAATTATGACTGTCTACCTTTGCAAGTCCATGACCTGGTATGTGCTTGATTACCGTACCAATTGAGTTTTGGTTAAATAAATCAATACAAATATCACCTACCTTTGAAACAATTTTCTTATTTTCTGAGAATGATCTATCACCAATGATATTACTCGCCCCTTTAATTCTAAGATCCAATACAGGTAGTGTATTAATATTTACACCTATTTGTTTTAGAAGATATGAAGATTTATCAATAAATAATCTATAAATAATATTAAATTTTCTTTTATCTTGGACATATAATTTTCCAAAATATTCGCCTGTCAAATTATCAAAGGTTATAATATTTTTTAACCTATTCACTCTTCCTCCTTCTTGATCAATCAAAATAGGATAGTAGGGATCTTTGAATAGCTTTCTGATACTATGAGTTAATAATTTAGTCTGGTTTATAGATTTAATATTTCTTGAAAATAATATTATTCCCCAGGGTTTTTGTTTTTTTAAAAATTTTACTTCACTAGTTGTTAATTTTAGTGATTTAATACCGGTAATAAATGCTTTTCTTTTACTTATCATTTTCTAAAAGTTTCCAAAAATTAAACTTTTTTTTCTTATCTTTATTTGTTTGTTTTACATACTCAATGATGTCTTGGGTATCATTTTCTAATACAGGTAAGTTCTCAGAATACAGTTTTATCTTCTCGTCATTATTTTTAAAGGAACGATAAGAATTTTTTAAATTTTCATCAGAAAAATAGTATCTGCCAGTAAAAAAAATAAATACTGAGATAACTATTATAAAAATTAAATATTTGATTTCTTTTAACATTACATTTTAGACGGAGTATCTACACCAACAATATCCATTCCAGATTTTATTACATTAGAAATAACTTTTAAGAATACCAACTTATCTAACGGAACTTCTTTTTGTTCATTTATAAAACGTTTATCTGGTTGTTGTTTTCCAAGATTCCAATATGAGTGAAATTCTGATGCTAACTCATATAGATAGACAGGAATTCTATGTGGCTCAAGTTTTGTACTTGATATATCAATACATTTTGGCCATTCAGACAATTTTTTTAAAATTTTTATTTCATCTTCAGAATATTCAAAATTAAAATTATTAGTTTCAATTTTTTTATTTAAATCTTTATTAATGTGTCTAAAAACAGATGAAATTCGTGCATAACAATATTGTACATAATATAATGGATTATCTTTTGACTTTTCTTTTACTGCATCAAAATCAAAATCGAGTTCTGCATCACTGCTTCTGTTCAGCATAATAAATCGAGTAGCGTCTTTGCCAACTTCTTCTATAAGATCATCAACAGTAATATAGTCCCCTTTTCTTTTAGACATTTTAAAAGGTTTATTGTCTTTTATAAGTTTTACTAACTGACTTATTTTACAAATTAATTTATCTTTCTCTCCAGAAAGGGCTTCGACTGATGATGAGATTCTTTTTATATATCCAGCATGATCTGCGCCTAGTATATTAATAAGATAATCAAATTTTCTATCGACTTTATTTTTATGATAAGCAACATCACTTGCAAAATATGTCCATGATCCATCTGATTTTTGGAGAGCACGATCTTTATCATCACCAAAATCTATAGATTTAAACAACAATTGCTCACGTTCTACCCAATTATTATTGTCCTCACCTTCTGGTGCTTTGATTTTACCTTTATAAACAAACTTATTTTTCTCTAAAAATTGAACAACATTTTCAACTTCTTTATCTAAAACAATTTTTTTTTCACTTACAAAATTATCGTGATTTATACCAAGACTGTTAAGATTTTTTTTAATTAGCAATAATGCTTGTTCAATTGATAGTTCAGTTAGTTTCTCACTAATTTCATCATAATTATCAAAATTCAAATTCGAGTTAGAAGATATATTTTTTGCAAAATCTATTAAATAATCACCAGGATATAAATCATCATTATCAGATGGAAAAGTTTCATTATGAGTTAATTCACGTATTCGAAAATATACTGATTTAGTAAAATTAATGATCTGATTGCCATAGTCATTTACATAATATTCTTTGGTAACTTTATGATTATTGAAGGTTAATATATTTGAAATAACATCACCAAGTATTGCCCCACGACAATGACCAACATGTAATGGTCCTGTTGGGTTCGCGGACACAAATTCCACAAGATAATTATTCTTTTTTTCTTTTTGATTTATTCCAAAAGTTTCAGAATTTTCACTGATTTCTTTTGTAAATTTTGCCCAGAATGATTTCTTAAACCTAATATTAATAAAACCAGGCTTTGCAATAGTTATTGTTTCAATTAATTTATCTTTATCTTTTATTACAGGTGCAAGTTGTTCTGCTAGTTCAAGAGGTGGTTTTTTATTAATTTTAGATAAAACCATTGCAACATTTGTTGAGATATCACAATTGAATTTTGGTGGAGGTATTTCAGCATTTATTCCATTAAAATTATCAGGAACAATTATTTTATTATCTTTTTGAAGTTCACTAACTATAGATTTAATTTTATCTAGATAAATTTCAAAGATATTCATTTATTTGAATTATAAAGGTTGATAGCATAACGATCAGTCATACCAGAAATAAAGTCTGAGATAGCTCTATATTTATCTTTAGTAACTTGTTCTTTTGTAAGAAACTTTCTAGGCGAAGACTGGATTATTTTAAATAATTTTTTTATAATTTTTTTACCTCTTTGATTTTTTCTTAGAACAGATTTATTATCATACATATTAGATCTTAAAAATGATTTAATTTCTTTTTCTGAACTTTGAATATTTTTAGAGAAACAAACTATTAATTCTTTTGATTTTGCAATATCTTTAAGAGATTTTATTTTTAATCTCTTTAAATTTTTTTGTGTATTACTGATTAAGTCTTTTATCATTAGATCAATCGAGTCTCTTACTATTTGATTAATTGCTATCTTATAATTTTTTTTATTTATCTTTTTTCTATAATTTATGTAAATATTTTTAAGAAAATTAATCTCACAAAGCTCTTCAAGCTTAAAAAGATTTGCTTTAATTCCATC
>CACLFK010000034.1 GCA_902606105.1 uncultured Pelagibacteraceae bacterium
ACAAAAAATTAAAAATCAATTATTAGAGCATGAGTTAGTAGCTGAGGATTTATCGGGAGATACTTTAATGGTAGAGATTTCAGCAAAGACAAAACTAAATTTAGATAAACTTGTTGAATCTATAATTCTTCAAGCTGAAATTTTAGATTTAAAAACTGATTACGAGTCTAAAGCTACAGGAATAGTGCTAGAATCTAAAATTGATGTAGGTCGAGGACCAGTTGCAACAATTATTGTAACTACAGGAACTCTTAAAAAAGGAGATTTTTTTGTTAGTGGATTGAAGTGGGGTAAAGTTAGAGCAATAATAAATGATAAAGGTAAAAATATCGATGAAGCCTCACCATCTACTCCAGTTGAAATTTTAGGGATTAATGGTGCGGCGAAAGCAGGAGACGATTTTATTGTGCTTGAAAGTGAAAAAGAAGCAAAAACATTAAGTGAAAATAGAGCAGAAGAGACAAAGGATGGAAAAAATCCTTTAACATTTGCTACACAAGAATCAGCATTTTCAGATAAATCTTCAGAGGAATTAAATTTAATTATTAAATCTGATGTACATGGATCTTCTGAAGCAATTAAAAATGCGATTAGTCAAATTAAACATGATGAAGTTAAACCTAAAATTATTTTAGCAGACATTGGAATGGTTACAGAAACTGATGTTACTTTAGCAAAAGCATCGAATGCCGTGTTAATTGCTTTTAATGTTAAGCCAAGTAAAGAAGCAAAAAAACTTGCTGAAAACGAAAAAATAAAAATTTCTTCATACAATATTATCTATGAAGTACTAGATTATATTAAACAAAAAATGTCGGGACTATTAACTCCAGATGTTCAAGAAACTATAATTGGGTCAGCGCAAATCTTAGAAATTTTTAAAGTCTCTGGAGCCGGTAAAGTTGCAGGTTCAAAAATTACTGGAGGAGAAATAACTAGCACCTCAGATGTTAGAATAATTAGAGATGGAGCGATCATTTATACTGGAAAAGTTGGAACTATTTTTAGAGAAAAAAACCAAGTAAAACAGGTTAGTGATGGACAAGAATGTGGAATAACAGTTAAAGATTATATGGATTTCCAAAAAAATGATACAATAGAGGCTTTTAGTGTTACATCTACAGAGAGGTCAATTTAATGGCAGATAGAATGGGAAAACCAATTTCACAAAGACAGCTTAGAGTTGGAGAAATGATTAAACAGTCTTTAAGCATGATTTTTATAAGAAATGAGGCTAAGGTCCCCAATTTAGAAACAAACACGATAACCGTTACTGAGGTTAGAATGAGTCCAGATTTAAAAATCGCTAAAGCATATGTGCTTCCACTAGGAGGAAAAGATTCTGAGGAGACAATAAATACATTAAAAGAGTACTCATTTTTAATAAGAAAAATTTTATCACAGAAAGTGGTTATGAAATTTTTACCAAAATTACTTTTTAGAAAAGACGAGTCTTTTGAGTATGCGGAAAAAATAGAAAACTTAATAAAACAAACAAATAAATAGGAAAAACGAGGCATGAACAAAAAGGCACAAGAATTAGCAATGCATGATAAAGATACTGGATCCTCTGAGATACAGATTGCTTTGTTAACAGAGAAAATTGAAACTCTCTCTAAACATATTAAGCAATTCAAAAAAGACAAACATTCGTCTGTTGGATTGTTGAGAGCAGTCAATAGAAGAAAGAAATTGTTAGAATACTTAAAGAAAACAAAAATGGATTCTTACAAAAATGTACTGTCGAGATTGAATTTAAGAAAATAGAAGTCAAGATAGATAGAACGGAATGGAACGAAACGAACGAAACGAAATGGAAATGAAATGTTTAAAGTACACAAGAAGGAAATAGAAGTAGCAGGAAAGAAAATAAGTTTAGAAACAGGTAAAGTAGCAAGACAAGCAGACGGAGCAATCATCGCAACATGTGGTGAAACAGTTATTCTAGCAACAGTCGTTGGAGCAAAGAAAGTAAATCCAGATATAGATTATTTTCCTTTATCAGTTAACTACCAAGAAAAATACTATGCAGGTGGAAAGATCCCAGGTGGATATTTTAAAAGAGAAGCAAGACCAACTGAAAGTGAAACATTAATCTCTAGATTAATTGATAGACCAATCAGACCTTTGTTTTCTGATGAATTTAAAAATGAAGTACAATTGTTACCAACAGTAATTTCATATGATAAAGAAAACCAGCCAGATATTCTAGCAATCACTGCTTCTTCAGCAGCGTTAGCCATTTCAGGAATGCCATTTATGGGCCCTGTAGGAGCTTCCAGAGTGGGCTATGTTGATGGCAAGTATATTCTTAATCCCTCAAAAGAGGAGTTAGAAAATTCAAGTTTAGATTTAGTTGTTGCAGGTACTAAAGATGCAGTACTTATGGTTGAGTCTGAAACATCAGGTTTATCTGAAGAAGTAATGTTAGCAGCAGTTAAATTTGGTCATGAAGGACTTGTTCCAGTAATCGAAATGATTGAGGAACTTGCAAAAGAATGCAGAAAACCTGAGTGGACTGTTGAGAAGAAAGATTTATCCGAAGTAAAACAAAAACTTGAGGAAACTTTTACAGAAGATCTTAAAAAAGCCTTTGCAACAAGAGACAAACAAGACAGATCAAATCAAATTTCAGAAATTAGTGATAAAGCTAAAAAGCTTTTTGAAGAAAATGAAAATTATTCTGATCTTGATGTCAACTCCCAGCTTAAAAATCTAGAAAAGAAAATTGTTAGAACTGATATTCTTAAAAATAAAAATAGAATTGACGGCAGAGGATTGTCCGATGTGAGACCTATCTCATGTGAAGTTGGTGTTTTACCAAGAACACATGGTTCTGCTTTGTTTACCAGAGGAGAAACACAAGCAATTGTTGTAACTACCTTAGGAACATCTGATGATGAACAAAGGATTGAAAGTCTAGATGGTCTTCAAAGAGAACGATTTATGCTTCACTACAATTTCCCTCCTTTTTCAGTCGGTGAAACAGGAAGAATTGGAACTGGTAGACGTGAAATTGGCCATGGTAAACTAGCCTGGAGAGCAATTAACTCTTCATTACCTTCAAAAGAGGCTTTTCCATATACTTTTAGAATAGTATCAGAGATTACAGAATCTAATGGCTCATCTTCAATGGCTACTGTTTGTGGAGCTTCTCTAGCATTAATGGATGCGGGTGTTCCGATAAAAGAACCAGTTGCAGGTATTGCAATGGGTTTAATTAAAGAGGGAGATGATTTTAGTGTCTTATCAGATATTTTAGGTGATGAAGATCACTTAGGGGATATGGACTTTAAAGTTGCAGGAACAAAAGATGGAATTACCTCACTACAAATGGATATCAAAATTACAGGTATCACTTTTGAAATCATGGAGCAGGCTTTAAGTCAAGCTAAAGATGGCAGAATTCATATTTTAGGTGAAATGAACAAAGCTTTAGGTGAATCAAGATCTGATGTTGGAAAGCATACTCCAAAAATGGAACAAGTAACTGTTGATAAAAAAGATATTGCTGCTGTAATTGGAAAAGGTGGTGCAACTATCAGAGAGATTGTTGAAAAATCAGGTGCAAAAGTTGATGTTAATGACGAGGGAGTTGTAACAGTTGCTGCTCCAGACGAAGAGTCTAGAAATATTGCTATGCAAATGATCAAAGACATTACTGCGAAAGCTGAAATGAATAAAATTTACTCAGGTAAGGTGATGAAAATTATGGAGTTTGGTGCATTTGTAAATTTCTTAGGAAAACAAGATGGACTTGTTCATATTTCAGAACTAGCAGATAAAAGAGTGGCCAAAGTTACTGATGTTGTCAAAGAAGGTGACGAAGTAAAGGTTAAAGTAATTGGTTTTGATAGAGGTAAAGTTAAACTTTCTATGAAACAAGCTGCTGAATAATCAAAATTAGGGGGTGGCAGGATCGAATCCTGCCGCTTCATTAAGTTATATTCTTAGGA
>CACLFK010000035.1 GCA_902606105.1 uncultured Pelagibacteraceae bacterium
GTGCGCCTGCTAGGAGTCGAACCCAGAACCTCCTGATCCGAAGTCAGGCGCTCTATCCAGTTGAGCTACAAGCGCATATAGTATTAATATTACATTTTATGGAAAAAAACATTAATTTTATTATTAAAGAGAATGAAAATAATTCAAGAATAGATATTTTGGTCAGTAAAAGAGAAAAGTTAATTAGCAGAACCAGAGTCAAAAATTTAATATTAAAAGACAAACTCAAATTGAATAATGTTATTATTAATAACCCCTCTAAAAGAGTAAATACTGGAGATCATGTAATTCTCGAAATCCCAAAACCACAGACAGCATCATTAAAACCATATAATTACAAACTAGAAATTTTGTATGAGGATGAAGACTTAATGGTAATCAATAAACCAGCGGGTATAATTATGCATCCAGGTGCAGGCAACCATGACAAAACAATTGTTAATGCCTTAATACATTATGATAAAAATTCTTTATCTAATATCGGTGATGAATTAAGGCCAGGTATTGTTCATCGAATTGACAAAAATACTTCCGGTTTATTAGTAATTGCTAAAAACAATCAAGTTCATGAAAATTTATCAAAACAATTTAGCGAACATACTATTTTAAGGGAGTACCATCTATTAATATGGGGAAAATTGAGGCCATCAAAAGGAAAAGTGATTACTTTTCTTACACGTAGTTCAAGAAATAGACAGCTTATGGAGGTAAGTCGTTCTAAAGGAAAGAAAGCGATTACCAATTATAAAACTATTGAAATTTTTGAAAATGATAAGATACCTACATTAAGTTTAGTAGAATGCAAACTAGAAACAGGTCGTACCCATCAAATTAGAGTTCATATGAATTATAAAGGAAATAGTATAGTTGGTGATGACAAATATAAAAAAAAATATAAAAAACTAAAAAATATAGATTTAAAAATTCAAAATTCGATCTCTAGTTTGGCTAGACAATTTTTACATGCTAAAACTCTTGGTTTCATACATCCAAAAAAGGACAAAAAAATGCTTTTTGCTTCAAATTTACCCCAAGAGCTGAATAATATTTTAGAAATGCTTAGAAACACTAATAAATAAAACATTGAAAATTATTTTAAATTAATTAAATAAAACCACCTATGAACACAACTGTTAGAAATAATTTACCTTCACTATCTAGTGAGGGAGGATTATCAACTTACTTAGATCAAATTAAAAAATTTCCAATGCTAGCTGCTGAAGAAGAGTATATGTTAGCAAAAAATTGGAAGACTACAGGTAATGTTAAATCTGCTGAGAAATTAGTTACAAGTCATCTTAGATTAGTTGCTAAAATTGCAATGGGATATAAAGGCTATGGTTTGCCAGTCAATGAAATGATTTCTGAAGGTAATGTGGGGTTAATGCAGGCTGTCAAAAAATTTGAACCAGAAAAAGGTTTTAGACTCGCAACATATGCTATGTGGTGGATCAAAGCTTCGATCCAAGAATATATTTTACGTTCTTGGAGTTTGGTAAAAATTGGAACCACAGCCGCTCAAAAAAAATTATTCTTTAATTTAAAAAAAATTAAAAACCAAATTGCTCCTCAAACAGAAGGAGACTTAAGAGACGAACATGTTAATCATATTGCTAACAAGCTTGATGTAAGTAAAGAAGAAGTTGTTTCAATGAATAGAAGATTGTCTGGTAAAGAGTTTTCTCTTAATGCTCAAGTTGGTGAAGATGGAGATGAATGGCAAGACTGGTTAGTTGACAAAGAATTAGACCACGACCTAAAATTTGCACACCACGAAGAAATGGAGCAAAGAAAAGATTTATTAAAAGATTCTATTAAGGTCCTTAATGAAAGAGAAAGAGAAATTTTATACTCGAGAAGACTGAACGATAATCCTATAACATTAGAGGATTTAAGTCAGAAATATAAAATTAGTAGAGAAAGAGTAAGACAAATAGAAAATAAAGCGTTTGATAAACTTCAAAAGCAAATGCTTCTTTTGGCAAAATCTAAAAATTTATTGCCAGCTAATTAAATATCAAAAGGGTTTTCAACTAATATTGTATCTTCTCTTTCTGGACTTGTAGATATACTTGAAACTTTTGCACCTATGAAATGCTCAATTGCAAAAATATATTTTTTCGCATTTTCGGGTAATGCATCCATATTTTTAATTCCATTTGTTGATGCTTTCCATCCTGGAAAAGTTTTGAAAATTGGTTTTATTTTTAGTTGGTCCTCTACAGCTGCCGGTAAATAATCAATTTTTTTTCCATTTAACTCGTAATAAATACACATTTTGATTTCATCCAATTCATCTAATACATCCAGTTTTGTAAGTGCAATTCCATCAATTCCAGAAATTTTAATAGTTTGCCTCACTAAAACACCATCGAACCATCCACATCTTCTTTTCCTGCTAGTAACGGTTCCAAACTCTTTTCCTCTAGTGCCCAATAATTCTCCGATATCATCTTTTAGCTCGGTTGGGAAAGGTCCTTCTCCGACACGTGTGGTGTATGCTTTAGTTATTCCTAGTACATAATTTATTGAGTTCGGTCCACATCCTGTTCCGGTTGCTGCACTTGAGGCTACAGTATTAGAAGAAGTGACATAAGGATAAGTTCCATGATCTACATCTAGTAAAATTCCTTGAGCACCTTCAAATAAAATTTTTTTTTTTTGTTTTTTAAATTGATCAATTTTAAGCCATACAGGTTGTGAAAATTGTAGAATTTCTGGTGCTATTTTTAATAATTCATCTTTTAGTTTTTCTTTTTCAAAAATTTTTTTTCCTAAACCTTTTCTAATAGCATTATGGTGTAGCAATACAGACTCTAATCTTTGATCTAAATTTTTCTCAGATCTTAAATCCATCACTCTAATAGATCTTCTGCCGACTTTGTCCTCATATGCAGGTCCAATGCCTCTTCTCGTGGTACCAATTTTTCCTTTTCCAGCTGTGTCTTCTCTAATTTCATCCATTTCTCTATGAAATGGCAATATTAAATTTGCAGATTCTGAAATTATAAAATTATTAAGATTTACATCTACTCCTTTTGATTTTATTTCTTCTATTTCCTCAAGTAAAGCCCAGGGGTCAACTACTACCCCATTACCAATGATTGAAATTTTATTTTTTCTTACTATTCCTGAGGGGAGTAATCTTAATTTATAAGTTACACCATTAATAACTAATGTATGCCCTGCATTATGACCTCCTTGGAAACGTATCACAACATCCGCCTGCTCAGATAACCAATCCACTATCTTACCTTTTCCTTCATCTCCCCATTGAGACCCAACAACTACTATATTTTTCATTATTTAAATTTTTTATTTATATTCATAGAATTTAGATGATTTATAGGACCATGACCTTTGCCATAATTTGGGTTAGATTTAATTGCTAAACCTACATACTTAATACCAAGCTCACAAGATTTCTTTACTGGTTTTCCACATGATAAAAATGTTGCTACTGCACTGGATAATGTACAACCAGTTCCGTGAGTATTTTTTGTTTTAACTCTTTTATTAGTAAATATTTCAATATCTTTATTATTTACATAAATATCATGAACTAATTTTTCTTTTAAGTGTCCACCTTTAATAAGAACATTTTTTGCACCTAATTTAATTAGCTTTTTTGCAACAAAAATCATGTCTTCTTTTGTTTTTATTTTTGTGTTAGTTAAAATTTCTGCCTCAGGAATATTTGGTGTTATTAGCAACACTCTCTTTATTAACAATGATTTAAATAAATTTATTGCTTTATTATTGATTAATTTTGCTCCACCTTTTGCAATCATAACAGGGTCTAAAACAACTTTTTTAACTTTAATTTGATCTAATGAC
>CACLFK010000036.1 GCA_902606105.1 uncultured Pelagibacteraceae bacterium
CCCCAAACCTTTACCTAGATTCTCTATTCCAGCTATATTTATGTCTTTTTCATACAACCATCGGGCGTCATATTCTCTAAAACCATATGGATCAATTTTAATATTTTGTGTCATTTGTTAGTTTCTTATCTCTTTTATGTTAATTACCTGTAATTTTTTAATTTTTTTTATTGATATATAATTCATCATGTTCTATAAATGTTCTGTTGATTTACTGTTTATATAGTATATTAACTTAAAACGCCTACAACATGTAGTTGTTTTCGTATAACAAACAAAATATAATTAAAAGTAATGAATAAAATTTTATCGCAGGCCCTAAAGAAAGCTGTCTCTGAGTATAGCCCTCATGTAAACGAGGTTTCAAAAGACAAAAGACCTGATCTTTTCTCTTTAAATAACGAAACGGAACTATTTCAAAATGACAAAGGCATCATTATTAAAATTGATCGTTCTAAAGATGTAAATTTAACTGACTTTGGTAAAGCAACTTTAAAAGATAGATATCTTGGTCACAACGAATCTTTTCAAGATTTATTTGCTAGAGTAGCAAGCTCATATGCTGATGACAATCTTCATGCTCAAAGGATTTATAACTATATAAGTAATCTTTGGTTTATGCCAGCAACACCAGTTCTATCAAATGGTGGAACCAAAAGAGGATTGCCTATTTCTTGTTTCTTAAATGAAGCATCAGATAGTTTAGGTGGAATTTTGGATTTGTGGAGTGAAAATGTGTGGCTTGCAGCTAAAGGTGGTGGTATTGGAAGTTACTGGGGCAATCTAAGATCTATTGGTGAAAAAATTGGTAAAGTCGGAAAGACTTCAGGAATAATTCCATTTATTAAAGTTATGGACTCATTAACTATGGCGATTAGCCAAGGTTCTTTAAGAAGAGGTTCTGCTGCTTGTTATCTTCCAGTTGATCATCCAGAAATTGAAGAATTTATAGAAATGAGAAGACCAACTGGTGGTGACCCAAATAGAAAAGCATTAAATTTACATCACGGTGTTTTAGTTTCAGATGCATTCATGAGAGCTGTAGAAACTGATGAACAATGGGCATTAAAAAGTCCAGCAGATGGAACTGTTCAACAAACTATTTCTGCGAGAAATTTATGGATAAGACTATTAACTGCAAGAATAGAAACAGGTGAACCATATATAATTTACATAGATACTGTTAACCGACAGATACCACAACATCATAAATTAGCTAATCTAACAGTTAAAACTTCTAACTTATGTAGTGAAATTACACTACCAACTGGAATAGATAAAGATGGCAGAGATAGAACAGCAGTTTGTTGTTTGTCATCTTTAAATTTAGAAAAGTACGATGAGTGGAAAGATGATCCAAACATGATTAACGATGTTATGAGGTTTTTAGATAATGTTTTATCAGACTTCATAAACAAAGCTCCAGATCAATTTAAAGATGCAAAGTACTCAGCTGAAAGAGAGCGAAGTGTAGGATTAGGTGTAATGGGTTTCCATTCATTTCTTCAAAAAAATAGAATTCCACTAGAGTCTGTAATGGCCAAGTCTTGGAATAAAAAAATATTTAAAGACATAGATGCTAAAGTAAATCAGGCCTCTAAAGATTTAGCAGAAGAAAGAGGTGCATGTCCAGATGCTGCAGAATACGGTTATCAAGAGAGATTTTCCAATAAAACTGCAATTGCGCCTACAGCTTCAATTTCTATTATTTGTGGTGGAGCATCACCAGGAGTAGAACCTATTGCTGCTAATAGTTATACCCATAAAACCTTGTCAGGTTCATTTAACGTTAAGAATAGATATTTAGAGGAAATCTTAGAAAGTCATGGCAAAAATGATGATGAAACTTGGTCTAGCATTACAACGAATCAAGGCTCAATATCTCATTTAAACTTTCTAACTGATTTGGAGAAAGATGTTTTTAAAACAGCATTTGAGTTAAACCAGAATTGGATCATTGAGTTAAGTGGAGACAGAACTCCATTTATATCTCAAGCGCAATCAGTAAATTTGTTTCTACCTGCGGATGTTCACAAAAAAGAACTTCATAAAATTCATTTTGATGCTTGGAAAAAAGGCTTAAAGAGCCTTTATTACTGTAGATCAAAATCAATTCAAAGAGCCGAAAATATCAATGATGCAAAATCAACAGATATTATGGCTAACGTTTATAAAAACAAATCAACCAAAACTGAAGAAACAGAATACGAGGAGTGTTTATCATGTCAGTAGCCGAAAAAATAAGTTCAGAAATTATCCAACCTGAAAAAAAAGAAATTGTTCAACCAAAAAAAATGGGACTATTAGTAGAGAATCCAGTCTATAAACCTTTTAGATATCCATGGTGTTATGATGCTTGGTTAACTCAACAGAGAATTCATTGGTTGCCTGAAGAAGTTCCTTTAGGTGATGACGTAAGAGATTGGCAAAAAAATTTATCACAATCAGAAAAAAATCTACTAACACAAATTTTTAGATTTTTTACTCAAGCTGATGTTGAAGTGAATAATTGTTATTTGAGACATTACACAACGGTTTTTAAACCTACTGAAGTTTTAATGATGATGACTGCTTTTGCTTCAATGGAAACTGTGCATGTCGCTGCTTACTCACACCTTTTAGACACAATTGGAATGCCAGAGTCTGAATATTCTGCTTTCATGAAATACAAGGAAATGAAAGATAAATACGATTACATGCAAAACTTTAATGTAAATTCTAAAGAGGATATTGCTAAAACGGTTGCTGTATTCAGTGCATTTACTGAAGGACTTCAGCTATTTGCAAGTTTTGCAATTTTATTGAACTTTCCAAGACATAACAAGATGAAGGGTATGGGCCAAATTGTTACTTGGTCGGTTAGAGATGAAACTCTTCACTGTAATTCTATGATCAGAGTTTTTAAAGAATTCATTAATGAAAACCCTGAAATATGGACGCCAAAACTGAAAAAAGAACTTTATGAGGCTTGTAGAACAATTATTGAGCATGAAGATGCTTTTATTGATTTAGCTTTTGAAATGGGTCCAATGGAAGGTTTAACTGCAAAAGATGTTAAGGATTATATTAGATTTATAGCTAATAGAAGACTAGTTCAGCTTGGTTTAGAGGCTATTTATGATGTTGATAAAAACCCTCTAGGCTGGTTAGATACTATGCTTAACGCTGTAGAGCACATGAACTTTTTTGAAGGTCGTGCAACAGAATATTCTAAAGCATCTACCCAAGGAACATGGGTCGAAGCTTTTAGTTAATATATTAATTACATACAAAAATATTAAATGAACATTTTTTAATGTTTATAGCAATCATATGATTGAACAAGTTAGTATTTATTTAACCGCAATGGTTTTTGGAATTATGCTATTTTTTTCATTTGTAATTGCT
>CACLFK010000037.1 GCA_902606105.1 uncultured Pelagibacteraceae bacterium
TGATCAATTAAAATTTAAAGCTGTAGAAGAGGGGACATTTTATGCAAGAGACTTAGTATCTGAGCCAGGAAATATATTGCATCCCGATGAATATGCTAGACGATTAAATTTATTAAAAAAAATTGGCCTAAAAGTAAACGTCTATGATGAAAAAAAATTGAAAAAATTAGGTATGAATACATTGCTTGGTGTTGGTCAAGGAAGTATTAGAGGATCTTATTTAGTAACAATGGAATGGAAAGGTCTTAGAGATAAGTCCAAGCCATTAGCTTTTGTTGGAAAAGGTGTTTGCTTTGATACTGGAGGTATATCATTGAAACCTGCTAAGTTTATGGAAGATATGACATATGATATGGCTGGATCGGCTACGGTAGTTGGTTTGATGAAAAGTTTGGCTCTAAGAAAAGCTAAAATTAATGCAGTTGGTGTTGTTGGTCTTGTTGAAAATATGCCAGGTGGAAATGCTCAAAGACCAGGCGATATTGTAAAATCCTATAGTGGTAAAACAGTTGAAATTTTAAATACAGATGCGGAAGGCAGATTAGTATTAGCAGATGCTCTTACGTATACTGAGGAAAAATATAAACCAAAATTTATAGTTGATTTAGCTACACTAACTGGGGCTATAATTGTTTCTTTGGGATCAGAGTACGCTGGTTTATTTTCAAATGACGATAAATTATCTAACGAGTTAATTACTGTAGGTGAAATAACAGAAGAAAAAGTTTGGAGAATGCCTTTAAATAAAAATTTTGATAAGTTAATAAACTCTAAAAATGCTGATATGCAAAATATTAATTATGTTGGGGGAGCTGGCTCAACCACTGCTGCTCAATTTTTGCAAAGATTTATTCTCAACAAAACTCCTTGGGCACATTTGGATATAGCAGGTATGGCTTTTTCAAAATACGGCGGAGCTCTTAATTCAGGTGGTGCAACAGGTTATGGAGTAAGATTATTAAACAAATTGGTGGAGGACTATTATGAGTAATGTAGAAAAGACTTTATCAATAATAAAACCAGATGCAGTTGAAAGAAATCTAGAAAATGAAATTAAAGAAATGTTTAAAAATAATGGTTTTTCAATCATAAAACAAAAAAAAATTCAGATTGAAAAATCTGAAGCTGAAAAATTTTATAAAGTTCATGAAACTAAACCATTTTATAATGATTTATGCACATATCTTTCTTCAGGACCTATAGTTGTAATAGTTCTTGAAAAGGATAATGCAGTTTTTGCAAATAGAAAGCTTATGGGAGATACTAATCCAAAAGATGCTGATGAAGGTACTATTAGAAAAAAATATGGAATATCAATAGATAAAAATTCAGTACATGGCTCTGACAGTGTTGAGAATGCAAAAATCGAAATTGATTTCTTTTTTAAAGAATAAATACTTTACTAATTGCTTTTGGATAAAGTTTGTGTTCTTGAATTAAAATTTTTTTTGCCAGGGTTTTAGCTGTATCAGCTTTACTAATTTTAACTTTTTTTTGAAGTATAATTTTGCCAGAGTCCAATTTTGAATTAACAAAATGTACAGTGCAACCAGAGTATTTTTCTTTATTTGATATTGCTCGTAAGTGAGTATTCAACCCTTTATATTTTGGAAGTAAAGATGGATGAATATTTAATATTTGACCTTTAAAACTTTTTATAAAATTTTTAGATAGAATTCTCATAAATCCTGCAAGACAAATTAATTTAATCTTTTTATTTTTTATTTTTAAAATTATTTTTTTTTCAGCAATTATCTTATCCTTATAATTAAAAACATTATTTGGTATTTTAAAAATTTTTCCAAATTTTAATCCCTTAGCTTTTGTGTTATCTGAAATAATTAATTCAATTGATATTGGTGAATTTTTTTTTTTAGAAAATTGAATTAGTGATTTCAAGTTACTCCCTTTTCCAGAAATGAATACTGCACACTTTATTTTTTTAGGACCAGTTGATTGAACCATTTAATTTAACTTTATTTTTACCTTTGCAAATTTTACCTATCACATAGGGTTTATATTCTCTTGAAAAGTATTTTATAACTTTTTTTAAATCTTTAGGATTTATTATTATGCAAAATCCAACACCACAATTAAATGTTTTAAGCATTTCATTTTGAGATATTCCTTTTTCTTTGATCCATTTAAAAATACTTAGGGTCTTTATTTGATTTAGGTCAATATCCGCAACCAATTTATCAGGAATTATTCTTTTGATATTGTCTGATAAGCCTCCACCTGTTATGTTTGCACATCCATTAATTAAATCTTTGTCAATTAATTTTAATATTTCATCAACATATATTTTAGTGGGTTTTAACAGTTCAGACTTCAAAAATTTATTTTTTTTAATATTAATTTTTTTTTGATTTATGAGATATCTTACCAACGAGAAACCATTGGAATGTAATCCACTTGATGGCACAGCTAAGATAAGATTATTTTCTTTTATTTTATTTTTAGTTAAAATTTCATTTTTACCTACTATACCCACTGCAAATCCTGCAATATCAAATTTACCTTTCTCATATGTATCAGGCATTTCAGCTGTCTCACCACCAACCAATTCACAACCTGACAATCTACAACCTTTAAGAATTCCTTTGATTATTGATTTAAGTTTAACCAAATTGATTTTATTTATTGAAATATAGTCTAAAAATAAAAGAGGTCTGGCGCCTTGAACAATTAAATCATTAACACTCATTGCAACCAAATCTATACCTATGGTGTCATACTTATTTAATGCGTTAGCAATTTCAATTTTAGTTCCAACACCGTCTGTACAAGCTACAATTTTGGGTTGGTTTATTCCTCGAGGAATACTATTTATAGACCCAAAACCACCAATATTTGTAAACTTTTTTTTGCCTTTTTTCTTTGATGAAACATTAGAGATGAAATTAACAAAATTATCTGCAGCTTTAATATTAACGCCACTTTTTTTATAGGTAAATTTTTTATTATTCATTAAAATGATTTATGAAATATATTCTTCAAATTTTTAAATTAAGAAAGTTATATAATTTTTTTTTATTTCTTGCTTTAATAAATATTTTTTTTTCCACAGGAACTAGTCATGTTAAAGCTTTTACAGTAAATGATGTTGAATTATCTACTCCTTTTAAGATTAATTTTAACAAAAACAAAATAATTGATGAAGGATTTATTCAAGCGTTTAATCAATTAATCTTAACCATTGTACAGACCAAGGATCAGAAAAAGCTTAAA
>CACLFK010000038.1 GCA_902606105.1 uncultured Pelagibacteraceae bacterium
AATCCACTGGACATACATCAACGCAGTCAGTTAATTTACATTTAATGCAATTATCATTAACAAGATATGTCATTTCAAATTTTCATTCTTAATTTTGTTTTTAATGTCTCCCATTACTTTGCTATCTATATAAAGAAGCCCAGCAAGTCTTCTCATTAAATTAGTTTCGTATAAATCAGCATCTTTATTTGAGTATATTATAGCCCAGAGTGCTTCTATTATTTTGATTTTTTCATTCTCAGATAAATTTTTTACTTCTCTTGTAAATTCAAGGATTTGATTTGAATTTTCTTCAATAATTTTTGCTTCCTTAATTGTGGAAGAAAGATTTTCTTTTTTAACTCCCAATTCTAAAAGCGTTTTTTTAATTATTTCTTCTTCATTATCAGTATAATTTTCATCAATCTTAGCAGCATGGATTAACAAAGCACCGACTTTAATTAGAAAGCTATCTTCAATTTTTTTATCGTCTTTCTTAAAAAACATAATGACTAGCTTAGGTTTAAATTTTTTAAAACTTCAAATGGATTTTCTTTCGAAACTTTTTTAATTGGAGCTTTTTTGAATTTTTTAATTGGATTGTATTTAAAATATATTTCTTTTTCTTTTTCAAATACTTTATAATTCATCTTCGTTAAGAGTCTTTTAAAGTTTTCTTTGCTGCATCCTAATAAATTTAACATTTCAGGAACTACTTTAATGTCACTTTTTTCTTTTGAATTTGAATTAATGATTAACATAAATAGTCTTTCTAGAATATCTATCCTAACAAAGAATGCGTCAAATTTCTCAAATCCACATAAAAGCATGAAGTTTTGATTTTTTAAGTCTTTATTGTCTACAAAATTAAGACCAAATGTGGGGGGTTTTAAATTATAATATTTTTGATGAAAATTTTTCCATAATAAAGTCCTTAAAGAAACAGCCTCAGGCTTAATTAATTGATGCAGAAATACGTGATACCGTCCAAATTTTACACCTAATTCTCTAAGAATTTTTCTCTCATTTTGACCTAAATTTTTTAAATATTCAGATACCTGATCTCTCTTTAAGACACCATTATTTTCATAAAGTTGATAGGCCAAAGCTTTTATCGAAGAGTTATTTTCTTTAATATTTTTTAGGTCAATAAGACTTTTTAATACCTCATTAATTTTTGTTTGAATCCACCCGTAAATATATTCATTTAATTTTTGTTTAGGACCTTGGTCAATTATGTCATCTATTAATAAATTAAAATTAGGATTTAGATAATCGGTACCCGTAGAAAGTTTTGCAATGGGAAATTTATTCCAATAAATTTTGAAATCTTCATGGAGTTTAATTAAACCCGTATCAATAATTGCCTGAATTCTTCTCTCAAGTTCTGGGCCAATAGTCTGTCTTGCTGCTTTTTTTAAGGATTTGATATCTGTCTCTAGAGCACCTTTTTTAAGGTCTAATTCTAATTTTAACCCATTGATTTTTCCAATAAATTGTTCATCGATCATTACGTCATTGTTTTCCAAGATTTCTGTTTTAAATTCCATGTCTTGTTTTAATCCTCTTGCAAGAACGCTTGCTCTTTTATCAATAAAAGTTTTAGTAAGTTCTTCATGAAGTCTATCTGAAAGTCTATCTTCTAAGTGTTTAGTTTTCTCTATCCAATAATCTTGATTTTCTACCCAATTATTTTTATTTGAAACATATGACCAAGTCCTAACATTTGCAATTCTATTTGATAAAGAGTCAACATTTCCATCTAATTTGTCAAGTTTCAAGAGCTGTAATCTCATATAATCGTTAGAAATCACTCTTTTATCACTATTTAAAAACTTAAATACACTTCCAATAACCTCATAATGATTGCCATAAGTTTTTTTTACAAAATCAGGAATTTGACAGCACTCCCATAGCAGACTTAAGGTTTTCTCATTAAATTTTAAATTAATAAAATTGGTATCTTTTAAAAAATATTTAAGAGCTTTTTCATCTTCACATTCATGTATTTTTCTTAACCATTCCATGTGAGGTTTTTCATCTAAACTTTTAATTAAACTAGAAGAGTTATTAAAATTTAGATTTGAATTCCTCCAAAATAAAGTTCTTATTTCCTCAAATTTATGATTCTCTAGGAGATCCACATCCTCAGCAGTTATTTCTTTACATTCTCCAGTTATACCAAAACTTCCATCATTTAAATATCTTCCAGCTCTCCCGGCTATTTGACCTATCTCAGAAAGATTAAGTCTCCTTAATTTTTTTCCATCAAATTTTTTAAGATTGGAAAAATAAACATGTTCTAAATCCATATTAATACCCATTCCAATAGCATCAGTCGCTACTAAAAAATCCACATCTCCAGACTGATATAATTCTACTTGAGCATTTCTTGTTTTAGGACTAAGTGAACCCATTACAATAGCAGCCCCACCCTTTTGTCTTCTTATTAGCTCAGCTATGGCATAAACTTCCTCTGAAGAGAATGCTATTATTGCAGTTTTTCTATTTATCCTAGATATTTTTTTGTGGCCTGCATAAGTGAGTTTTGACAGCCTATTTCTATTTATAAATTCTATATCACCATCTAATTTTGAGATAATATTTTTAATGGTACTAGAACCCATTAACATTGTAAGTTTTTCTCCTCTGATATTCAAAAGTCTATCTGTAAAAATATGGCCTCTCTCGTGATCGGCACACATTTGTATTTCATCTACTGCAACAAATTCTAAATGTTTATCAATTGGCATGGACTCTACTGTGCACAAGAAGTATTTAGCATTTGAGGGAATAATTTTTTCTTCACCAGTAATCAATGCAACTTTATCAATACTAATTTTTTTTATTACTTTGTCATAAACTTCTCTAGCTAATAACCTTAGTGGAAATCCAATCATACCAGTTTCAAAAGAAAGCATGGTATCAATGGCAAGATGAGTTTTACCTGTATTTGTAGGACCTAAAACAGCAGTAATTTTATGTTTGGTCATTTCTACTTTTGGTATACTTTTTTTTTTACCTACAAGATATTGTTGGTGTTAAAGAACAAAAATAGACTAAAACATGACCGAATCGTAAGGTAAAAAGTTCTCATTT
>CACLFK010000039.1 GCA_902606105.1 uncultured Pelagibacteraceae bacterium
ACGAAAACAAATTAGACAAAAAAGGGAGAGTATCTGTGCCTGCTAGCTTCAGATCTCATTTGTCAAATTTAGGATATAACGGTGTTATTTGTTATCCTTCATTTAATAATTCTTCTATCGAAGCATGTTCACAAGATCGAATTGAAAAAATTTCGTCAGCAATAGACTCTTTAAATCCTTTTGAAGAAAAAAGAGATTTTTTTGCCACATCTATTTTAGCTGAAAGTACTAATTTACAATTTGATAGTGAAGGCAGAATATCACTTCCGCCTAAATTATTAAAACACGCCAAAATTAAAAATAGCATGTTGTTTGTTGGGCAAGGTCAAACTTTTCAAATATGGGAACTAACAGCATTTGAAAAATTTAAGGTAAATGCAAGAAAAAAAGCGAATATTAATCGAGCTAATCTTAAATGGGAGCTTCAACAAAACAAACAATAGGGGATAAAAGATGACAATTAACTTTAAAGCACCAGAGATAAAAGAACTTCAGCCACGATTACTAGTTTTAGGAGTTGGTGGTGCTGGAGGAAATGCAATAAATGAAATGATTGAAAATAACATGCAAGGAGTAGAGTTTATTGCAGTCAATACTGATGCTCAAGATTTAAAGTTAAGTAAAGCAAAATCAAGAATTCAAATAGGATTAAACTTAACCAAAGGTTTAGGTGCGGGTGCAAAAATTGACATTGGTCAAGCTGCTGCTGACGAATCTTTAAACGAAATAGTTAATACTTTACAGGGTGCAAACATGGTTTTTATTGCTGCAGGTATGGGAGGTGGAACGGGAACTGGTGCTGCTCATGTCATCGCAAGAGCTGCCAAGGAATTAAATATACTCACTGTAGGTGTTGTAACACTTCCATTTTTATATGAAGGCCCTTCAAGAATGCGGAGAGCACAACAAGGTTTAGAGGAATTGAGAAAAAATGTTGATACTATAATTGTTATTCCAAACCAAAACCTTTTCAAAATAGCAAATGAACAAACAACATTTGAAGAGTCTTTTAATCTTTCAAATAATGTTTTAATGCACGGAGTTCAAAGTGTTACAGATCTAATGGTAAGACCCGGTATAATTAATTTAGATTTTGCTGATGTTGAAACGGTTATGGCCTCAATGGGGAAAGCCATGATGGGAACAGGAGAGGCCGAAGGTGAAGGTCGTGCAATGCAAGCAACAGAAATGGCAATTAATAATCCTTTAATAGATGATTATACTTTGAAGGGAGCTAGAGGATTATTAGTAAACATAACAGGCGGAAAAGATCTTAAACTTTTTGAAGTTGACGAAGTTGTTAACAAAATTAGATCAGAAGTAGACTCTGAAGCAGAGGTCATAATTGGAGCAATAACAGACGCAGAACTAGATGGTAAAATAAGAGTTTCAATAGTTGCAACTTCTCTTGATGGTCAACAACCAGAGTCAAAATCAGTTGTAAATATGGTTCACAGAATCCATAATCGTAACCCTGGTTATTCTGATTTTTCAAATATTGGATCATCTGCCTCTTTTAATTTTTCAAACACAACAACTTCAAGTCCAATTACACATGGTGCTAATGCTTTGAAACTTGATAATGAATTAGTTCAAGAGCAACAGAGTGAAACAACTCATTCAAATGTAATAAATGAAGAGGCACAAAGTACAAATTTTGAGACAGAAAGTGTAGTTGAAGATTCAACGGTAAATGAGATGGAGAAATCTTTTACACAAGAAGCAATCGAGACACAACATGGGACTAATGAGCCAGAAATTGTTGAAGAAGATGCATCAAATGACTTAAAAGAATTTGGAGTAGATTCAGACTCTCCAGACTTATTCAGCTCTGAGTCAGAAAATTCAAGTCCAGAAGATTTGTTGTCCTCAGAAGAAGAAGATGATGATCTTGAAATACCAGCATTCCTGAGAAGACAAAAAAATTAATGGTCTTCAAAGAAATAAATGGACGCCGCCATAACACCATTAATGCAAAAGCATTATCCGGTGTTGCTAAAAGAAATTATTAGCATTATTTCCCCTCAATATGGCGGCACATTTATTGATTGTACATTTGGCCAAGGTGGTTACACAAAAAAAATTTTAGAATTTGATAAAACTAAAGTAATTGCATTAGACAGAGATCCTGAAAGTGAAAAGATTGCTTTAAAACTAGAAAAAGAATTTGAAGAAAGATTTAAATTTAAAAATATTAAATTTAGTCAATTAAATAATTTAAAATTAAAAAACGAAAATGTTAAAGGTATTATATTTGATTTGGGGTACTCTTATACTCAAATAAAAGACCCAAATAAGGGCTTATCTTTTGACTCTGTTGGCAAATTAAATATGCAACTTGGTTTAAATTCTTATTCAGCAGAAGAAGCAATAAACAAATTAGATCAAAAAGAATTAGAAAAAATTTTTAAGTTTTTTGGGGACGAAAAAGAGGGAAAATATATAGCAAGAGGCATTGTAAAAGAAAGAGTTAAAAAAAAAATTGATACCCAGAGTCTCGTTAAAATAATTGATAGTTCTAAAAGAAAAAAAAATTTTAGAATTAATAATTCTACTAAAGCTTTTCAAGCTTTAAGAATATTTGTTAATAAAGAGATTAGCGAATTAATTTATGGATTGATCAACGCTGCCAAAATTTTGAAAAAAGATGGGGTCTTAGCAGTGGTTACCTTCCATTCTTTAGAGGACAAAATAGTCAAATATTTTTTAAAAAGTCTTTCAGAAAATAAAAGTATTTCTAGATATACTCCTTTAACTGAACAAACTGATACAATATTTAATTTAACAAAAAAAAAACCAATTACACCAAATGAAGAGGAGTTAAGTGAAAACCCTCCTTCGAGGTCTGCGAAATTAAGATTTGCGATAAAAAAAACTGATTTTTTTGATTTTGAAACTGATATTGAGGATCAATTTAAAAATTTAATAGATATTGAAAAATTCGGAGAAAAATTATGAAAAAAATTGGTCTAGTATCACTTATTTTTTCATTAATTTTATTCACCGCAATAATAAAAAATACAGCAAAACAAATTGAAGATGAATTATTTACGATAAAT
>CACLFK010000040.1 GCA_902606105.1 uncultured Pelagibacteraceae bacterium
TGCTGAGAAAGTAACTTTATTAACTTCAATATTCATTCCGTTAATAATTTTATCAATAATAAATTTTTTTATGTTTTATAAGATTAATGATAAATAATTTATTAAATATAGCTTTGATTTTTTTAATCATAATATTTTCATTTAATACCGAGGCTTCAGATAATTTTAATTTTGATATTACAGAAGTCGAAATTTTTGACAATGGGAATAAATACAAAGGACTAAAAAGAGGAACAATTACAACAGATAATGGGATTGTTATAGACGCAGATCAATTTGAATATAATCAAAAATTAAATTTGCTTAATGCAAGCGGTAATGTTGAGATTAAAGATACAATAAATAATTATCTAATTTTTACTAAAAAAGTTATCTATGATAAAAATAAAGAGATAATCTTTACATTAAATAAATCTAAAGCAATAAGCGTAAATGAAAATGTTGAGATAACCGCAAGAGATTTTGAATACAGAAAATTAAAAAATATACTAATAGCAAAAAAAAATGTTGAAGTACAAAATAAAGTTAAAGATTACAAAATTTATTCTGAATTAGCTTACTATCTAAAAAATGAAGAGAAAATTTTTACGAAGGGGAAAACTTCGGGTCTAATTCAATCAAAATATAAAATTGATAGTAGCGATATGACTTTTTTAAAAATTCCAATGAAATTAACTTCGGAGAAAAATACAACTATTACTGACAATTTTAACCTATATAATCTTAAAAAATTTGTATATTTTATAAACTCTGAAGAACTGAGGGGTGAAGGTGTCATTGTAAAATCTAATTATAATTCAACTAAAAGTGATAAATTTTATTTTTCAAGTGCAAACATAAATCTAAATTCTCAAAACTTTGTTGCTCAGGATACTCAAATAAAAATCCACAAAGGCATATTTGATGATCCAGAAAATGACCCTAGACTATATGGCGCATCTTCTAGTAAAAAAGATAATATTACTACCGTTAACAAGGGTATATTTACACCTTGTAAACAAAACGAAAATTGTCCACCTTGGTCAATAAAAGCAACAAAAATTCAACACAATCAAAATACGAAACAATTAATTTATGATAATGCAATATTAAGACTTTATGATTTTCCTGTTTTATATACTCCAAAATTTTATCATCCTGACCCTACAGTTAGAAGATTAAGTGGTTTTTTGAGACCCCAATTTAACAGTTCCGATGAATTGGGAGATTCTATTCATGTGCCCTATTTTCACGTCATTTCAGACACTAAAGATATAACAATTAGACCAACAATTTTTGACTCTGATATAAAGATGTTTCAAAATGAATACAGACAACAAAATGAAAGTTCAGAGTTTATAGCTGATTTTAGTTTAACAACTGGTTACCAACCATCTTATTCAAAAGAAAAAAAAAGTATATCTCATTTATTTGCTAAATTTACATCAGATCTTAAATTCGAAAATTTTGATGTTAGTGATTTATTTGTACAATTTGAAAAAGTCTCAAATGATACTTATTTAAAGGTTTTTGATACAAATTTATTAGAAAATAATTTAAAACCTGCTAATTCAAATAGTTTAAAATCCCAAGTTGCATTAAAGTTAAATAATGACAGTTATGACCTTGCTACTGGGATACGAGCATATGAAAAATTATCAATAAAAAAAAGTAGCGATAGATATCAATTTATTCTACCTTACTACGATTTTACCAAGTATTTTGATAAAGAATTTTTTAATGGAGATATAAGTTTTACTTCATCGGGAAATAATAATTTAAATAATACCAATATTTTACAATCCAACATTACTAATGATTTTAGTTATCAAAGTAACAAAATAATTTCTGAAATGGGAATTATTAATAATTTAAACATTTATTTTAAAAACACAAATACTATTGGTAGAAATAGTGATGTTTATAAATCAAGTCCTGATCTTGAACTGTGGAATATAAATGAATATTCTGCAGAATTACCACTTAGTAAAATAAGTAATAATTTTAATAATTTTTTAACACCAAAAATATCTTTTAGAATAAATCCAACAGATATGAAAGATCACTCATCATCTTCGAGGGGTATTAGTGCTAGTAATATCTTTGGAATTAATAGATTGGGTATAACAGACTCTTATGAGGAAGGTAGATCTTTGACTGCAGGATTAACTTATAAAAAAGAAAGACTTAATAATATAAACAAATATTTTGAATTTCAAATTGCATCGGTATTTAGGGATAAAGAATATGATTTTATTCCAAAAACTACAAGTTTAAATAAAAAAAATTCAGCTTTATTTGGTAGTATCAATTCTAAGTTTTCAGAAAACTTTAAAATTGATTACAACTTTAGAGTTGATAACAATTATGACAGATTTGAAAAAAATTCTATAAGTACAAACTTTATATTTAAAAAACTTGATACAACTTTTAATTTTGTAGAAACAAATGGTGATGCCGGTGATACCAATTTTTTATCAAACTCAACAACTTTTGAATTTAACGATGAGAATTTTGTTACTTTTAAAACAGCAAGAAACAGAAAGAGAAATTTTACCGAGTATTATGATTTACTATATGAATATAAAAATGATTGTTTAACAGCAAGTGTTCAATACAAAAAGAAATTTTACTCAGATAGAGACCTTAAACCAAGCGAAAATTTATTATTTACCTTGACCTTTTATCCATTTACTAGTTACGAACATAACGAAACAAACTTATTTAAATAATGATTAAATATTTTATTTTTTTTATTATTTTTTTTTTATTAATACAAAAGTTATTAATTCATTTGAAAACAAAATTTTATTAAAAATTGATAGTGAGATCATAACAA
>CACLFK010000041.1 GCA_902606105.1 uncultured Pelagibacteraceae bacterium
TATAACACATTTAGGTTTTACCCACTGATACATTTCTTTGAGATCTTCTCTATTTGGATGCCCTGAAACATGTACGAATTCAGTCTCCTCTGATATTACTTCTATACCATCTTTAACTAGTTGATTATGAAGCTTATATAGTTTTTTTTCATTTCCAGGAATAATTTTAGATGAGAATATTACAGCATCTCCATTTTCAATATAAACATCGGGATGAACATAGCTAGAAATTCTCATCATTGCACCCATAGGTTCACCTTGACTTCCAGTACATAAATAAACTATTTTTTCTCTAGAATAATTTTTAGCTTCACGAGGGTCAATAGGTTCAATAGTATTTTTTAAATATCCACATTGACGAGCTGCTTTATAAATACGATGCATCGATCTACCTACAAGAGAAATTTGTCTTCCAGTTTGTTCTGCACAATAAAACGCTGTTTCCATTCTTGCTACATTTGAAGCAAAGGATGTAATAATAATTCTCTTTTTTAATCGTGACATTACATTTAACATATTCTTTCTAACATCTGACTCAGACCCAGATCTACCTGCACTAAAAACATTAGTTGAGTCACATATCATTGCAAGCACACCTTCATTTCCAATTTCTTTTAATCTTTTTTCGTTTATGTTCTCACCAATTAGTGGATTAGGATCTACCTTCCAGTCACCAGTATGTAAAATAATACCAGCTGGAGTTTTAATTCTAAGACCATTTGGTTCTAAAATTGAGTGTGTTAAAGTAATGTATTCTATTTCAAATGGTTTTAAGTTTACAGATCCATTCAACTGAACAATCTGTAAATCATTTGTTATATCGATTTGCTTTTCCTTAAATTTTTCTCTAATCAAAACTGCTGTAAACGGAGTTGCAAAAATTTTACATTTTAATTTAGGCCATAGGTGAGCAATTGCTCCAATATGGTCTTCATGAGCATGAGTGAGTACGATACCAAGCAAATTATCTTTTCTCTCAACTATAAATCCTGGATCAGGATAAATTAAATCAACACCTGGAATGGTATCATCTGCAAAAGTTACTCCTATATCAACCATTATCCATTTATGATTGCTTGGTTGCCCGTAACCAAACAAATTCATATTCATTCCAATTTCACCAGATCCACCTAATGGACAGAATAAAAGTTCATCTTTCATATTATTTAATTAACCTTGAAATTTTAATTAGACCTTTAATTGTAATATCTTGGTTTTGACTAACTTTCGTTTTTATTGAATTTTTAAATAAACCAGAAAATCCTCCAGTTGTAACTACTTTAAAGGTTTTTCTAGTTTCTTTCTTAATTAAATTAATAATATTGTCAATTAAACCTGCATATCCCCAGAAAAAACCTGATCTCACAGCTGAGACTGTATTATTTCCAATAACTTTGTTTATTTTTTTTAAGTCAATCTTTGGAATTAGTGTTGCCCTATCTGATAGAGAATTAAGAGATAATTTTACACCAGGCGCAATAATTCCACCAAAGTATATATTTTTAACAATTACATCAAACGTTGTAGCCGTACCAAAATCTAAAATAATATAGTTACTTTTACCATTCACCAGGCTAATTGCATTAGTGATTCTATCAGAACCTACTTGTTTGAAGTCAACTTTAACTTTAATTAAAGATTTTAAATTTAAATTTTTAACTTCATAACAATTTCTATTAGTTTTCTTAGATAAAAATTTTTTTATCAAACTAAAAGTCTGTGGAACAACGCTACAAAAAAGAATTTTTTTTATATTTTTAAATTTAAAATTATTTTTTTTAAATATTATAGATAATTTATTATTAGTTACTTCTTTTGATGAAAAATTTATTTTTTTTATAATTTTATTTTTTTTTGAAACTAACCAAATTTTGGTTTCAGTATTTCCTATATCACCTAAAATATACATCAATTATTAACTTTAAAACTATGCATTTTTAATAAATTATTTTCAAAAATTTGCTTTAATGATTTTTCTATTTCATTAATTTTAATATGTTTATTTGTTAACTCATTTAAATTAGTTGTTGGACATTTTTTGATATAAGGGCTTTTATTTATATTAATACCTATTCCTGTAATTAGGTACCTTTTATTCTGCATATAAATTATTTCTTGCAAAATTCCACATATTTTTTTCTTATCTATAAAAAGATCATTTGGTTTTTTATATAAAATTTTTTTATTAGTATATTTTGATATTAATTTTTTTATCAATAAACAATTTAATTTTGTAATTGTTGCAATTGATAATTTAATTTTATTTACTTCATGAAAAAAAGTTACAAACAAATTTCCTTTATGTGAAATCCACTTTCTGCCATATTGACCTTTTCCATTTGTTTGAGACTCTGAAATTACCATTCCATATTTATAATGTGTTTTTTTAATAATTCTAATAGCAGTATTGTTAGTGCTTCTCACTTTTTTAAATTTAAATTTTTTGAATTTCATTAAATAATAATAATTCTTGAAACTACCTCAATTAATTGACTTGGAAATATGAAGTATAAAAGAATTAATATTGTTGAAAAAGTAAGTGAAAATTTTAACCATAATCCATGATCTGAGTCATATTTTTCCTTTTCTTTGTCGAAATAAATTATTTTAATAATTCTCAGATAATAAAATGCTGCAATTACAGTTGATAGTAATCCAACTATTGCTAAGAAGTACATAGATTGTTCAATTACAGCTTTAAATACGTAGAATTTTGCAAAAAAACCGGCTAAGGGTGGTATTCCAGCAAGTGAGAATAATATTATTAATAAAGATAATGACAATAGTGGGTGGTTTTTTGAAAGACCTGAAAGA
>CACLFK010000042.1 GCA_902606105.1 uncultured Pelagibacteraceae bacterium
TTACTATTTTTTTATCTTTCTCAATATTCCATTGTTTTAATAATAATTTTTCATCTTTTTCAAGAGTTGTAGATGAATCAAAATAATCAACATTAATACCTCTGAAAATCACTAAAAATTTTTTTTTGTTATTTAAATATCTAGAGTAATTTTCTTTGACGTGAGAAAAAATAAAATTTGATCCAGCAATAATCAAATCAGATCTAACCATAACAGAATTATAAAATTTTTTAAAATTAGTTTTAAAATTATAAGTACCGTGGAAAGTTGTTACAAATTTTCTTCCAGTTATTTTTGATGCTAACAAGCAGGACCATGCTGGGGCTCGACTTCGAGCATGAACTATTGAAATATTGTTTAATAAAATAATTCCAATTAAAATAAATGAATTAAAAAAAATTAATAAAGGATTTTTGCTTTGTACAGGAAGCTTAAAAATTTTTACCTTTTTTTTATCAACAAATTTGAGTAATTCACCACCACTAGTTACAATAAATGACTCACAATTATTTTCAGGCAAATAATGGGCTATATCAAAACAGCCAGTTTCTGCTCCTCCATATCCTAATTTTGGAATGACTTGCAAAACTTTTAATTTAGTTGTCATCTAATAAGCTTATATATTATTAGACATAATATATAAACGAAATGAAAAATTTCAGATATCATAAGATCTCAAAAACTAAGAAAATTAGATATATTTCTAAAATTTATAAAAATAACTTGTTTATAGTTTTTCTACATGGATTTATGTCAGACCTTGAAGGTGAGAAGCCTAAGGCATTATTAAATTTTGCTAAAAAAAATAAAATTAACTTCCTAGCATTTGAATATT
The DNA here is from genome assembly GCA_902606105.1 of uncultured Pelagibacteraceae bacterium. Taxonomy (GTDB): domain Bacteria; phylum Pseudomonadota; class Alphaproteobacteria; order Pelagibacterales; family Pelagibacteraceae; genus Pelagibacter. The sequence goes on from CACLFK010000042.1 coordinate 836, forward strand.
CTGGACATGGAAAATCCTCAGGTAAATTTACGAACGGTAATATTACAAAATGGAGTAATGAAACTACTAAATTAATTAGAAAATGTGCAAAAGGTAAAAAATTGATACTTGTTGGGTCCAGTATGGGTGCTTGGATTTCTTTAATCCAATTTAAAATTTTTAAAAATCAAATTGTTGGTTTTTTAGGAATTGGAGCAGCTCCTGAATTTTTAGAAAATATGATGTGGAAAAAATTTTCCAAAAAAATGAAAAGAGAAACAATTAAAAAAGGTATTTTTAATTTAAAACACGGAAATTATGAATATCCCATAACATATCAACTAATTAAAGATGGAAGAAAAAACAAAGTTTTAAATAAAAAAATTAACTTTAAAATTAATGTTACAATGGTCCATGGAGAAAAAGATGAAGCCGTTAGGGTTTTTTACTCTAGAAAAGTTTTAAAACTTTTTCCAAACGCAAAGAAAAGGCTAATCATAGTCAAAAATGGTGATCATAGTTTGTCTAGTAAGAAAGGTATAAAAATAATTCTTAAAGAATTGAAATTATTAATTTAACTTACTTTTTTAATGCCTTTAAGAGTGATCGGGTTATCTAGTTTATCTAACATTTCTTTCGGACAAACTTGGATAAAATTAATTAATTCCTCATGATAATTTTTAATTATTTTTCTTGAAAATTTAGATCCTGTTTCCTCAGAATGTTGAAATATTAAATCCTTTAAAACTTCTTTCCAATAATCTGTTTCTACTGTTTGCCAAACAACTGACTCAGAATTTACTTTTTTTGTAAATTGCTGAGATTTATCATAAACAAAAGCCATACCACCAGTCATTCCTGCTGCAAAATTATCTCCTACCTCTCCTAAAATAACTACCATTCCACCAGTCATATATTCGCAACCATTTGAATCACATCCCTCAATTACTGTTGTGGCTCCAGAATTTCTTACAGCAAATCTTTCCCCTGCTTGACCTGCAGCAAAAAGTTTACCTGAGGTGGCACCATAAAGAACTGTATTTCCTAAAATTGTATTTTCATTAGAAACTAAATTACTTTCCTCTGATAATTTAATTGAAATCGTTGCTCCTGATAAACCTTTTCCAACATAGTCATTAGCATCACCCTTAAGAACTAATTTTAAACCTTTAGAAGAAAATGCTCCAAAAGATTGTCCTGCAGAGCCTTTAAAATTTAAAATTAAAAAGTCATCATCAAGTTTTTCATATCCATATTTTTTATATAGATGATGGGAGATTCTTGTTCCAACAGCTCTATGTGTATTTTTTATTGTATAAACCTTTTCAATTTTTTCAGAACTATCTAAAGACTTTTCTATCTCAGGCCAAATCTCTTGATCCAAAGTATCTGGTACACTATTAATTTCTGGAATATCACAATACCTTTTATTATTTCCTGTATCAGTTTGAACAAATAGTGGATTTAAATCTAAATCATCCAAGTTTGGAGATCCCTTACTAACCTGTCTTAATAGATCAGTTCTACCAATTACATCATTTAAAGATTTAAATCCTAGTTTTGCTAATATTTCTCTTACTTCAGTTCCAATGAATGTGAACAGATTTACTATCTTTTCTGGTGTTCCAGTAAATTTTTCTCTCAGTTTTTCATCTTGAGTACAAACACCGACCGGACAAGTGTTTGAATGACATTGTCTTACCATAATGCAGCCCATTGCCACCAAGGCTGTGGTAGCAACACCATACTCCTCAGCTCCCATCATCGCTGCAATAACAACATCTCTTCCAGTTTTAATTCCTCCATCTGTTCTCAAAGTAACTTTGTGTCTAAGATTATTTAGAGTTAAAACCTGATTGGCTTCGGTCAACCCCATTTCCCACGGTATTCCAACATATTTAACACTTGTTTGAGGTGTTGCTCCAG
>CACLFK010000043.1 GCA_902606105.1 uncultured Pelagibacteraceae bacterium
CTAAAACTGAAATTAAATCTATTTCTACTTTTGATCAATTTGAATATGAGATTTACAATAACAATATAAATAATAATATTTCAACAACTATAAAAATTCCTGTTAAAGGTGAAGAGACGAGTTTTTTTATAAATGAGATTCAAAGTATCGATAGCTCATCTTTTAAGAAAATCACCAAAAAATATCTTTTAGATTTATTTATTGAAAAGATTAATGACAATAAATATTTAACAGAATCAATGAAAGAATTTGGACTCATTGATAAGAACAATTATAATAATGATACAGAATATGAATCAGCTAATATGAAATTAGCTGAATCGTTAAAGTTAGTGAGAAATAATCAAGAAAACGGAAATGAACCATATTTTGAAACAGATAGTTGGAAAATTAAATTTATAACAAAAAACCAGGAAACTTGGGAAAAATACTTAAAATTTTTAGATAACAAAACAAATAATATTATTAATAAATATCTAAATGATACTTTTAAAGATTTAATAACAAATCAAGTTAACATAAGAAAATATCAAATTGAAGATATTGATCTACAAATAGCAAATTCGGATAATGACGAAAAAAAACTACTACTAAAATCTTATAAAGAAAAATTAATAGAAGAAAAATTTCTTGATAGATTAATATTATCTTTTAATGCTACTCCTATTGTAAGTTCAAAAAAATTTTCTGCAGGTAACATACTCTATGATGCAACAGAGTTTAGTAATAATTTTAAAGAAAGAACCTCAACAAAATCTATGCTTATATTGTCAGTTGTTTTGGGTTCAGTTTTTGGAGTAATTTACGTATTAATTTCAAATGCAATTGCTCGTCGAAAATAAACTTTTAGTGGCAAGAAAAGAATAGAATATTTGATTAATTTTTTTCAAAATGCTGAATTATTGCATAATTAGTTTATATTTACGCTAACTTTTAATTGTTTTAGTAAATTCTTTTGTTATAAGTCTCAACATGAAAAAAAATATTCACCCGGGTTACCACAACATTAAAGTTGAAATGACAGATGGTACACAGTTTGAGACGAAATCAACATGGGGAAAGGAAGGTGACGTTTTAAAACTAGAAATTGACCCAAAATCTCATTCTGCCTGGACAGGTGGAAAGCAAAAACTGATGGATAAAGGAAGAATAAGTAAATTTAATAAAAAATTTCAAAATTTTAAATCAGAAAAAAAAATATAAATGTCTAATGGACCTTTAATGCCAATGGCAACCGCTGTTTGGCTTGTAGAAAATACAACTCTTACTTTTAAACAAATTGCTAATTTTTGTAAATTGCACGAGGTTGAAGTACAAGGGATTGCAGATGGAGAAGTTGCTAAGGGGATCAAGGCATATAACCCAATTATATCTGGACAATTAACGAGAGAAGAAATTAAATTATCATCGGAGGATAATAATAGAAATTTACAAATCAAAAGTACAGACGTTGAAGTTTCTACCAATCTAAAAAAAATTAAAAAATATATTCCACTTTCAAAAAGACAAGATAAACCAGATTCGGCTTTATGGTTGATAAGACAACATAACATGTTAAAAGACTCACAAATAGCAAAGTTAGTAGGTGTTACAAAAAACTCTGTTACTGCGATAAGGAATAAAAGTTATTGGAACTATAATAACTTAAATCCAAAAGATCCTGTTGCGTTAAATTTGTTTAGTCAAAAAGATTTAGTTGAAGCTTTAGAAAAAGCTGAGAGAAGAATTAAGAGAGAGAAAAAAGATAAAGAAAAACAAAAACAAACCAATTTAACATCCATATAATGGATAAAAGTAATAGACATAAATTTATAAAAGTGCTAATTAACCACTTTTTTTGGAGGTAGTTATTAAAATAGAAGTAAAAGACAATAATATTGAACAAGCTTTGAGAGTTTTGAAAAGAAAACTACAAAGAGATGGTTTTTTTAAAGTAATTAAATTAAAAAATACTTACGAAAAACCTTCCGAGAAGAAAAAAAGAATTCTACAAGAAAATATTAAAAGAGTTAAAAAATTAAATAAACTCAAAAATAGAATTTAGATATACCGCGGGGTGGAGCAGTCTGGTAGCTCGTCAGGCTCATAACCTGAAGGTCGGCGGTTCAAATCCGTCCCCCGCAACCAATTTTTAATGCATAAAAATAAAGAAACAATATACGCAATAAATCACTATAATTTTTTTGATAAAATTCTTTTAAAAAAAAGATTAGAAATATCTAATATTATAAATAATACAATTAAAGATCTTCAAATATATGATGCTTTAGATATAGGAACAACAAGTGATGACAAAAATGTAAGTAGCAATACTGTAATCAAAAATATTAAAAATATTGTGAAGTTTAAAAGCATTTCTGATCAAATGGTTACTTCTAATTTTTTTTCTAAAATCTTAAAAAAGTCCATTACAGAAGAATTTTCAGAAAATGAGTTATATAAATTTTCTTCAGACCTTGTTATATCAAATGCCACTATTGAGCATGTTGGTGGAGTATTAAATCAAAAAAAAATGATAGAAAATATCAACAAATTAACTAAAAAAATTTTCGTTATAACAACTCCTAACAGGTTTCACCCAATAGAACTTCATACCAAAATTCCTTTAATTCATTGGTTTCCAAAGTCTATTTATCGAAAAATATTAAAATTTTTAGGACTGTCTTTTTATGCTAATGAAGAAAATTTAAATCTTTTAAGCGTTGAT
>CACLFK010000044.1 GCA_902606105.1 uncultured Pelagibacteraceae bacterium
TAAAAGTTTCAGGATATAAAAAAGCAATAATTACACTTAAAAAAGGTCAGAGTATTGATCTGACTACAGGAATTTAATAAATGGCATTGAAAACTTTTAAACCGTACACTAAATCTACTAGAGGTACTATTTTAGTTGATAGAACTGGACTATGGAAAGGTAAACCGTTCAAGTCACTTGTTTCTCCTAAAAACGCCATGAAAGGCAGAAATAATAATGGTCATATTACCTCGATAAATAGAGCAGGTGGTCATAAGAAAATGTACAGACATGTTGACTTTTATAGAAAGAAATTTGACATGCAAGCTACTGTTGAACGAGTAGAATATGATCCAAATAGATCATGCTATATTATGTTAGTTAAGTTTGAAGATGGAACTCACTCATACTTTCTTGCACCTCAAAAAATTAAAGTAGGTGACAAAATCGAGAGTGGATCAAAAAAAGAGATAAAAATTGGTAATTGCATGCCATTGCAAGATATACCGGTTGGTATAAATATTCACAACGTTGAGATTCAGCCTGGTGGTGGTGGAAAAATTGCTAGATCAGCAGGCTCATCAGTCACAATAAGTGGATTAGATGGAAATTATAGTTTAATTAAGCTTTCCTCAGGTGAAGTTAGAAAAATTGATTCTAGAGCTCTAGCCACAATAGGAATTTTAAGTAATCCAGACCAAAAAAATATTAAAATTGGAAAAGCAGGAAGATCAAGATGGTTAGGGAGAAGACCACATACAAGAGGTGTAGTTAAAAACCCTGTAGATCACCCACATGGTGGAGGTGAAGGTAAATCTGCTGGAGGTAGACATCCTGTTTCACCTACGGGTCAATCAGCTAAAGGATTAAAAACAAGAGATAATAAGAGAACAGATAAATTCATAGTTAAGAGAAGAAATAAAAGGAAGGATACTAAGTAATGGCTAGAGCAATTTGGAAAGGTCCTTTTGTAGAAGAAAGTTTAATGAAGAAAGTTGATAAATATAAGAATGACCCAAAAAAAATACCTATTAAGACTTGGTCAAGAAAATCAACTATTTTACCAGATTTTGTCGGAGTTAGTTTCCAAATTTATAATGGAAAAAAATTCATACCAATCACTGTATCAGAAGATATGGTTGGACATAAACTTGGTGAATTTGCACCAACAAGAACATTTTTTGGTCATACACCAGCAGATAAAAAAGCTAAACCTGCTACTGCAGAAAAGAAATAATTATGGGTAAAAAAAAGAAAATTGATAAAAATAACAATAAGACAGTAAAGTCTATAAACAATGGTATTAGATCAAGTGTCAGAAAACTTAATCCGATACTAAAAAGCATTGTTGGAAAAAAAGTTGATGTAGCAATTAGAGATTTACAGTTTTCTGAAAAAAGAATTACCAGAGATATTAGAAAAACTATTAGTTCAGCAGTTGCAAATGCAGAAAATAATTTTCAATATGATATTGATAATTTAATTGTGAAAGAAGCATATTGTGGAAAAAAAATAGTTATGAAAAGATTTAGACCTCGTGCAAAAGGGAGAGCCGCTCCTATTTTGAAACCATGGTCAACAGTTACAATAATATTATCAGAAACAAAACAAATGGAGAAGCATGGGGCAAAAAGTTAATCCTGTAGGTTTTAGATTAGGCGTGAACAGAGGCTGGGACTCCGTTTGGTATGCAAAAAAGAAAGATTTTGGTAACTACTTAATCGAAGATTTTAAAATCCGAGAATATATTAAGAAAAATGTTATCAATTCTGGTGTATCAAAAGTTATGATTGAACGAACTTCTAATAAGTGTTACGTGACTATCTATACTTCTAGACCTGGTTTTGTTATCGGTAAAAAAGGTAGTGACATTGATAAAATAAAAAATAACTTATCAAAATTTACTACCAATGAAGTAAATTTGAACATTAAAGAGGTAAAGAAACCTGAAACTAATGCATATTTAGTAGCAGAAAATATTGCACAACAACTTGTTAAAAGAATTTCTTATAGAAGAGCTATGAAAAGAGCAATGCAATCTTGTATTAGATTAGGTGCTAAAGGTATCAAAGTCTCTGTTAGTGGAAGATTAGGTGGAAACGAAATTGCTAGAACTGAGTGGTTAAGGGATGGAAGTATACCCTCACACACATTAAGAGCAGATATTGATTATGCTGAAGCTGAAGCACTAACTACTTATGGAATTATTGGAATTAAAGTTTGGATTTATAAAGGAGAAGTTTTTGCAAGAGAATTTAGCCAAGAGACAAATAAAGCTACACCACAAGAGGGCAAACAGTAATGTTACAACCAGTACGAACTAAGTGGAGAAAAGCGCACAAAGGTAGAATTCATGGTAATGCTACAAGAGCAAGTTCAATAAATTATGGAGCTTATGCATTAAAAGCTTTGCAGCCAGAAAGAGTAACTGGGAAACAAATTGAAGCTGCTAGAGTGGCTCTAACTAGACATATGAAAAGGCAAGGTAGAGTTTGGACAAGAATTTTCCCAAATATACCAGTCTCTAAGAAACCAATTGAGGTTAGAATGGGTAAAGGAAAAGGATCACCAGAGTTTTTTGCTTGTAGAGTTAAACCAGGTAGAATTTTATTTGAAGTAGA
>CACLFK010000045.1 GCA_902606105.1 uncultured Pelagibacteraceae bacterium
TTTGTGTTACAGTATCAATCGCAACCACTACGACAATTAAAATTGAAGCACCACCTAAATAAAAAGGAATAGGATAATTTGCAATTAAAAATTCAGGCATTAAACATACCAATGTTAGATATAAAGCACCAATAGTAGTTAGTTTGGTGGAAATATTTTCTATATACATCGCTGTGCTTTCTCCTGGTCTAATACCTGGCACAAACCCACCATATTTTCTTAAGTTTTCTGCAGTCTCTGTTGGGTTAAATGTTATTGAAGTATAAAAAAAAGTGAAAAATATTATCCCAGATGCGTAGAGCAACATGTATAAAGGCTGCCCTTGTGTAAAAAATGAACTTAAATTTAAAAATGTTTCATTATCTGAAAAAGAAAAATTTGAAAAAGTAACTGGTAATAATAAAAGTGCAGAAGCGAATATAGCAGGTATTACACCTGCTTGGTTTATTTTTAAAGGTAAATGTGATGACTCTCCACCATACATTTTATTTCCCATTTGTCTCTTTGGGTAATTTATAAGAATTTTTCTAAGTGCTCTTTCCATAAATACAACAAACAAAATTGTTAAAATCAGCAAAACAAAAATAGCCAAAATCATAAATGTTGACACAGCACCTGTTCTTCCTAGTTCAAAAGTGGTTACAAGAGCCCTTGGGATTTCTGCAACAATTCCAGCAAAAATAATTAATGATATACCATTACCAATTCCTCTTTGAGTGATTTGCTCACCTAACCACATTAAAAATATAGTACCTGCTACTATAGTTGTTACAGTGGTAATTTTAAAGAAAGCTCCAGGGTTAATGACTAAATCTGATGAGGACTCAAGACCAACTGATAATCCATAACCTTGAACCGTTGCCAACAAAACAGTTCCATACCTTGTAATTTGTGTAATTTTTGCTCTGCCTGTTTCTCCTTGTGCTTTCAAGTTTTTAAAATAATCAGATACACCAGTTAAAAGCTGAACAATAATTGCAGATGAAATATATGGCATAATACCAAGTGCAAAAATAGCCATTCGGCTAACAGCACCACCTGCAAATACATTAAACATTCCAAGTAGTCCCTTTTGATTACCATCCATCATTATTTTTAATTGTTCTGGATCTATACCTGGGAGGGGAACAAAGGTTCCAAATCTATATACTGCAAGAATAAAAATAGTAAAAATTATCCTATTTCTTAAATCAGTTGTTGATGATGAATCGCTCATATCAATTAACTATTTTTTTAGTTGAATAGATCCACCAATTTTTTCTAGTTTTTCTATTGCAGACTTTGAAGCTAGATCTGCTTCAATATTAATTTTGTCTTTTACTTCCCCGGTACCTAAAATCTTAAGTTTTTTTGAATTCTTATTTATTAATTTTAACTTTTTTAATAAGTCAGAATTAAGTACTTCATTGGGGTTAATGTTTTTCTTGTTAATATATGTTTGAATTTTTTCTAAATTTAGAATTGCTACTCCATCTTTTGAAATAGGATTAAATCCCCTTTTTGGCAATCTTCGATATAATGGCATTTGACCACCTTCAAAACTTTTAATGGCTACTCCTGATCTTGATTTTTGACCTTTAACACCTCGTCCAGATGTTTTACCTTTACCAGAACCAATACCTCTGCCAACTCTGATTTTGGATTTATTTAGCTTTTCTCTATTATTTAAATTAATCATTATCCTCTTTTTTCTACTATTTCTGAAATTTTCTTATTTCTTACTGCAGATATTTGTTTGGGTGAGTTTTGTTTCAATAAAGCTTTCATTGTAGCTCTAATAACATTATGAGCATTGGATGTACCCATAGATTTAGCCACAATATCTTTAACACCTAAAACTTCACAAACTGCCCTAACAGGTCCGCCAGCGATAATCCCAGTTCCCTTAGATGCTGCTCTTAAAACAATTCTACCAGAACCGTCCTTTGCTTTTACATCGTGATGAATAGTTCTACCCTCTCTTAAGGGGATATGGGTAAGTTTTCTTCTAGCCATTTCATTAGCTTTTTTAATTGCATCTGGAACCTGTTTAGCTTTTGCATGAGCAATTCCAATTTTTCCTGCTTGATTTCCAACTACTACTAAAGCTGAAAAACCAAATCTTCTTCCACCCTTAACAACTTTAGTTATTCTATTTATATGAACTAGCTTTTCTAGTATATCGTCATTTTTTTTATCTTTAAAGTTTTCCATATTAAAATTCCATTCCATTTTCTCGTAAGGTTTCAGCAAAAGCTTTAACTCTTCCATGATATTTATAAGA
>CACLFK010000046.1 GCA_902606105.1 uncultured Pelagibacteraceae bacterium
TGCATTAGCGTCATTAGTTATTTTGTGGCCAGTAACAGACCATGTTATAGGGTTTACAAATGAATATACAGTAAATGGTAAAACTTTTAATGGCATGAACCTTTACTATTGTGGAGTTATTGGTTTAGTAATTACAGGATTATTAATTTGGATAACTGAATATTATACAGGTACAAATTACAGACCTGTTAAATCTGTTGCTTTATCATCAACAACTGGACATGGTACAAATGTTATTCAAGGATTAGCTGTATCAATGGAAGCTACAGCAATTCCTGCTTTAATTATTGTTGCAGGTATTTTAATAACTAATTCGATTGCTGGACTCTTTGGGATAGCCATAGCAGTTACTACAATGCTTGCATTAGCTGGTATGGTTGTTGCATTAGATGCTTATGGTCCTGTTACGGATAACGCTGGTGGTATTGCAGAAATGTCTAATTTAGATAAAAAAGTAAGAAAAACTACCGACGCTTTAGATGCAGTAGGCAACACAACAAAAGCTGTAACAAAGGGTTATGCCATTGGATCAGCAGGCTTAGGTGCATTAGTTTTATTCGCTGCTTATACAGAAGATATAAAACATTTTTCTAAAGAGGCTGGCTCTGCTCTTGAGGGTATCGTTGTAACTTTTGATTTATCAAATCCTTATGTAGTTGTCGGTTTGTTGATTGGTGGAATGTTGCCTTATTTATTTGGTTCTATGGGAATGCAAGCTGTTGGTAGAGCAGGTGGAGCTGTAGTTGTTGAAGTAAGAAGACAATTTAAAAAATACCCAGGTATAATGAAAAGAAAACAAAAACCTGATTATGCAAAATTAGTTGATTTATTGACAGTGGCAGCAATTAAAGAAATGATCATACCATCCTTATTACCGGTTCTCTCACCTGTTGTTTTATATTTTATAATTTTAGCTATTGGTGGTCAAGTAGCTGCTCTTGCTGCAGTAGGTGCAATGTTGTTAGGTGTTATTATTACTGGTTTGTTTGTTGCTGTTTCAATGACAGCAGGTGGAGGTGCTTGGGATAATGCAAAAAAATATATTGAGGATGGTAATCATGGAGGTAAAGGCTCTGAAGCTCATAAAGCAGCAGTCACCGGTGATACAGTAGGTGATCCATATAAAGATACAGCTGGGCCAGCAGTAAACCCAATGATTAAGATAACAAATATTGTTGCTTTACTTTTATTAGCAGTTATCGCTGGCTGATCTCTTTTCGTTTTTTGGCCCTCTGCCCTAGAGGGTCATTAATTTTTTGTCTCATACTTGACATAAAACTGTAAACAAATGAATTTCTTTTAAAACCTGCTTCTGTTGTGGCCTCCACTACTTTAATTTTTTCCATGTCGTTTTTATTATAAAAATTCTTTTTTTTTAAAATACCATAATCATTTATTTCTAAAACCAATACATCATTTTTAAAAATTTTCATCCTACCGAGATTTTTTATTTTTGATTGAGTTTGCTTTCTCTCAATATAAATCCATACATCGTTGTCAAACTTACTGTTTACAGATGGATTGCCAAGTATTTTTTTAATATCATTTTTATTACTTTCATTTACTATTAATGATGCTTGTTTTTTCTCTAAAAAAGGTACACCATGATGTTTAACTACAGGTTTAAAAGAACAATTTGTAACTATTAAAGAAAAAAAAATTATATATAATGTTTTGCTCATGAACCAAAAGTACTTATATCTTTATAATAATTTAATAAATTACACTAGAAATAAAGATTTATACAAAAATTTAATCAGGGTAGATAATTTTTCTGATCGATTAACCTTATTTTTACTTCATTTTTCCTTTTTTCTTAAAAATTATAAAAATGACAAAAATAGGAGAATATTACAAGAAATTTATGATTTTAACTTTCGTCAACTTGAATTGAGTATAAGGGAAATAGGTTACGGCGACCAGTCTATCAATAAAAAAATGAAAGATTATATAAATTTATTTCATTCAATGGTTTCTGAAATTCATTTTTGGGAAGATTTGTCTAAATCCGAAAAGTTAAAAAAAATATCTTTCTTTTTGAGTGATTTTGGGAATATTGAATATTTACTCAATTATTTTGAGAATTTTAATGATGATTTATCAAAAAAAACTTTGAATTCTTATTTAAAAAGTGTAAGTAACCATTAATTATGGCAGTTCCAAAACGAAAACAAACACCTTCTCGAACCGGTATGAGGAGGGCACAAACTATGAAATTTTCAACTAAGAATATAGTTGAGGAT
>CACLFK010000047.1 GCA_902606105.1 uncultured Pelagibacteraceae bacterium
TTATTGGCGGTGGGATTGTTATGATATGACAACCTAATTGTTTTGCTTGCAAATAATTATAAGGCTCTCTTACGCTAGCCCATAAAATTTCAACATTTTTAAATTTTTTAGCTAATTTTATACTTTTAATAATTTCTGGTATTGGATCTTTTCCTGTGTCTCCTGCTCTTCCTGCAAATATAGATATTATAACTTTTGTTTTTTTATTGATTTTTTTTAAAATTTTTTCTGTTTGTTTTGCTGTGTATACTGCTGTAATATTTAATTTTATATTTTGACTATTTAGTTCTTTAATTACATCACCAGTAAAATTATTTTTTGAGTTTACTACTGGTACCTTAACAAAAACATTTTTTCCCCAAGTATTTATTTTTTTACCTTGCTTGATCATAGATATTTTATTATCTGCAAAAACTTCAAATGAAATAGGCTTATTTTTACAAAATTTAAGTATTTGTTTTGAATATGATTTATAATCTTTTGCTCCTGCTTTTCTCATTAAGCTAGGATTTGTTGTGAAACCTTTTACAATTTTTTTTTTATTAAATTTTTTAATTAATGATAAATCTGCAATATCACAAAAAATTTTGGTGTTCATTCAGTTTAAAGATTTTTAGTTATATCTTCTGTCATTTTTTTTGCATCTGCAAATAACATCAAAGTGTTTTCTTTATAAAAAAGATCATTATCAATTCCAGCATAACCAGGGGATAAGCTTCGTTTTACAAATAAAACAGATTTACATTTTTCAACATCAAGAACTGGCATGCCATAAATTGGACTTTGAGGATCTGTTTTTGCAACTGGGTTTGTTACATCATTAGCACCTATTACAAATGCTACATCTGCATTTGCAAAATCATTATTAATTTCTTCTAACTCAAATACTTCATCATAAGGAACATTTGCTTCAGCAAGTAAAACATTCATGTGGCCTGGCATACGACCTGCTACTGGATGGATTGCATAAGAAACTTTTATGTCATTTTTTTTCAATGTATCGACCATCTCTCTTAAAGCGTGTTGTGCTTGAGCAACTGCCATACCGTAGCCTGGTACAATGATGACTGATGAAGCATTTTTCATTAAAAAAGCAGCATCATCTGCATTTCCACTTTTAACTGGTCTTTGCTCTTTACTTTGTGATGATGATGATTGTTCAGTTCCACCAAATCCGCCTAGTATAACATTAAAGAATGATCTATTCATCCCTTTACACATTATGTAAGATAGAATTGCCCCTGAAGATCCAACTAGTGCTCCAGTAATTATTAGTGCTGTATTTTCTAATGTAAATCCAATACCAGCAGCAGCCCAACCCGAATATGAATTTAACATTGAGATTACAACTGGCATGTCTGCTCCACCAATTGGAATTATAAGCAAAAAACCAATTAAAAAAGATATTGCAAGCAATATCCAAAATAAGTTAGATGATTGAGTTGAGCAAAGAAAGTACGTTATTACTATTATTGAAATTAATATTAAGGCATTGAGTGGGTGCTGACCTTTAAAAGTTATTGGTGAACCAGACATTATTCCTTGAAGTTTTAAAAACGCAATAATTGAACCTGAAAAGGTTATTGCACCTACCGCTGCACCTATTGACATCTCAATTAAGCTACCAAGTTTAATGTTGCCTGGAGATCCCAAATTAAAGGCTCCTGGATTTAAAAAAGCAGCTATTGCAACAAATACTGCTGCAAGACCAACTAAACTATGAAAACCAGCAACCAATTCTGGCATTGCTGTCATTGGAATTTTATAGGCAATAAATGCACCTATTGAACCACCCACTAAAAGAAAAATTAAAACAACTATAAATCCAGTTGAAAAACTACCAATAGATAAAAATGTAACTGTAATTGCAATAATCATTCCCAAAATACCAAAATAGTTTCCTTGTCTAGATGTTTCTGGGGATGAAAGCCCTCTTAAAGCTAAAATAAATAATATGCCTGAAATTAAATAAGAAACTGCAGATATATTTGCTGATAACATTATTTATTCTTTTTCTTTTTTTTATACATTGCAAGCATTCTTTGCGTTACTAGAAAGCCACCAAAAATATTAATCGATGCTAATGATATTGCTAAAAATCCAAAAGTACTTGAGGTATTAAATATAGTATCAGAATTTCCAGCTAAGCCAGCAATAATTGCTCCAACTATTATTACTGATGAAATTGCATTAGTAACAGACATTAAAGGAGTATGAAGTGAT
>CACLFK010000048.1 GCA_902606105.1 uncultured Pelagibacteraceae bacterium
AATGAAATAAAAATATTCCTAAAAAAATTAAAATTAAATCAGATACAGAGCAAATTAAACATATTAAAAAAATATTTTGTTTTTTTAAACCTTGCTCAATTACAAAAATATTTTGAGCTCCAATTGCTATAATAAGACTAAAGCCAGTGATTAAACCTAATAGTAAGAATTCCAAATGAATTATAAGTCTTTCATGTTTAATAGTTGATCTAATGCTTTATGTTTTTTTAAAGCTTGTAAAAATTTTGCAAGAGTTAATAACTCCCTGGATGCGAATGGTTTCATTACATCTTCAATTTTTTCAGTAGGTAAAAGACCAAACTTTAATGAGTAAGAGATCATCTTTTTTTTCTTTAGGATTTCTATTTTTCTACGGACGGTTTCTTTGGGTATTTCTAAAATATTAGCAACAGCAAAAATTGTTAATTTTTTTTTTTATAAATTTCTTCAATTTTTTTTACTCTTGTTTGCTCCCATACACTGTTCCAATCATTTGTATTTTTGCTATTATGGGTTAAATAGTGAGCTCCAATAGTAGAACAAATAATAAATGATTCGTAATCTATACCGATCATTGATTTAACTTCTCTAAATTGTTTATTTCGAAAGTTAATTAAGTGAAACAGTGTCTCACTGTATGCTTCCAAATTTTTTTTCATTTAAAAAAAATTATTCGGAATTTGCTGTAAGTGTTTTTATTTCTAAAATATTTTCGTTTGGATCTTTAACAAAGAAAGTTTCTTGCTCATATTTTGTACCCTTAAATCTTAAATAAGGTTCATCATAGTATTTTGTACCACTGTCTTTTAATCTTTGTTTTAAACTGTCAAAATCTTTTCTAGACAAATGCACTCCAAAATGTGGAACTGAAACATTTCCCATATCTACATCATGCCTTTCACTGTCTAATTTATGCTCACTTTTATGCAAAGTTAATTCATTTCCCCAAAAATCGACATCTGCCCATTCTTGAGCTGAATTGTCCAATCTACATCCTAAGGTCTCACTATAAAATTTTTTTGCTATTTCTAAATCCCCACATGGGATTGCTAAATGAAAGCAGTTAGTGTTTTTGTACATTAATTATCCTTTAATTACTGAATATAATTACTATATAACCTGTAATTTAAAATTCAACTAGCATAAATATGAACGACTTTTTACAATCAATAATTACCCGAGATCCTGCGGCTAAGTCAAAATTGAGTTTAATTTTAACTTATCCAGGAGTTAAGGCAGTTTTTTTTCATAGGCTAGCTAATTTTTTTAGTACAGCAAAATTTGATTTGATTGCAAGAATCATTTCGCAATTTTCAAGATTCTTAACTGGTATTGAAATACATCCTAAAGCAAAAATAGGAAAAAATTTATTTATTGATCACGGTATGGGAGTTGTCATAGGAGAAACATCAGAAATTGGAGACAATGTAACTATATATCATATGGTAACTCTAGGTGGGATAGCACCAAGTATAAATTCAGATAATCAAAGAAATGTTAAACGTCATCCGACAATTGAAAACGAGGTTGTTATTGGATCAGGTGCCCAAGTGTTAGGTCCAGTTACTGTAGGATGTTGTGCAAAAATAGGCGCAAATGCTGTAATTACAAAAGATGTTCCTGAAAAAGCTGTAATGGTCGGCATACCTGCTAAAAATGTTGGTCTCGCTGATAGTGAGTTTAAACCTTATGGTATTACTCCTGATAGTGATAAAAAATCAGAATAATGAATGAAATTCAAAATGATTTTATTTCTGGGATTGGAAATACTCCTTTAATAAAATTAAGAGCAGCATCAGAAATTACTGGTTGTAATATTTTTGGTAAAGCAGAATTTTTAAATCCAGGAGGCTCTGTTAAAGATCGAGCAGCTCTTGCATTAATTAAAGATGCTCAAGAGAAAAAATTAATTGCTAAAGGTGGAACTGTTGTTGAGGGTACCGCAGGAAATACTGGAATAGGTTTAGGTCTTCTAGGAAATTCATTAGGGTATAAAACAATTATTGTAATGAATGATAATCAAACCCAAGAAAAAAAAGATCTTTTAAGAAATTTAGGTGCAGAATTAAAATTAGTTCCGGCTAAACCTTATAAAGATGATAAAAACTTTGTAAAAGTTGCAGCAAGATTAGCTGATGAACTTAGACCTA
>CACLFK010000049.1 GCA_902606105.1 uncultured Pelagibacteraceae bacterium
TATATGGTCATGAATTAGACCTAAATAAAACTCCAGTAGAGGCAAACCTTAAATGGGCAATATCAAAGGAAAGATTATCGAATGGAGGTTTTTTTGGGCTCAGATAAAATAATTACTCAAATTAAGGAAGGTTCAAAACAAATAAGAGTTGGCATTAAACCTGAAGGTAGATTAATCGCTAGAGAAAAGACTAAGATTTTTAACGAAACTGAATTACCAATTGGAGAAATAACAAGTGGCACATTTGGTCCAAGTATTAATGGTCCAATAGCAATGGGATATGTTGATAAAAAATTTTCTAAAATTGATACTAAAATTTTATTAGAGGTAAGAGGTAAAAAACATCCAGCAAATATTTGTAAGTTACCGTTTTATAAAAAAAGTTACGTGAAAGGAGTGAATTAATGAGTGAGGTTAAATTTTCAAAAGAACATGAGTGGATTTCTTTAGAGGGAGATGTAGCTACAATTGGAATAACTCAACATGCAACTGAAATGCTGGGTGATATAGTATTTGCAGAATTACCTGAGAAGGGCTCAAATGTTGAAAAAGATGGAACTGCAGGCGTAGTTGAATCTACTAAAGCTGCAAGTGACGTTTATACACCTGTTAGTGGAGAAGTTGTTGATATAAACCAAGCGATTATTGATGATCCTGCAAAAATAAATGAGGATCCTGAGGGCACTGCTTGGTTTTTTAAATTAAAAATGAGAGACACTTCTGAGCTAGATAGTTTAATGAATAAAGAGGAATACGATAAGTTTGCAAAGGAGAGTTCTAGTTAATGTTACATAATTCACAAAAAGATTTTATTAGAAGACATATTGGTCCATCAGATAAGGATCAGCAGAAAATGTTAAAAGAGTTAAATTTTAATAATTTAGATGAACTTATTAATAGTACTGTTCCAGAAAAAATCCAGTTTAAAGGTGAACTTAATATTGGGGAGTCTAATTCAGAATATGAAGCGCTAAGAAAATTAAAAGCGATTTCAAAAAAAAATACGATTTACTCTAATTTTATTGGTATGGGTTATTATGGAACTTACACACCTTATGTGATTTTAAGAAATATATTAGAAAATCCTGGTTGGTATACTTCATACACACCTTATCAGCCTGAAGTAGCACAAGGTAGGTTAGAAATGTTACTGAACTTCCAACAGATGATTGTTGATTTTACTGGTATGGATATTGCTAATGCATCTTTACTTGATGAAAGTACAGCTGCCGCTGAAGCCGTGGGTTTGAGTTACAGATTAAATAAAAGTGATTGCAAACTAGTATTTGTATCAGAAAACTGTCATCCACAAACAATTGATTTGATAAAAACCAGAGCAGAACCTATGGGGCTCAAAGTTCTTGTCGGAAATGAGGACAAAGTCTTAAAGAATTTAAAAGAGGATGTTGTATGTGGAATTTTACAATATCCTGGAACCTTAGGTGACATTAAAGATCCAAGTGAGTCCATAAGTAAAATCCATAAAAAGAACGGTAAAGCGATACTTGCATGCGATTTACTTTCGCTAGCTAAGTTGAAAACACCAAGAGAACTAGGCGCTGATATAGCGGTGGGCAGTTCTCAACGGTTTGGAATTCCGATGGGATATGGTGGTCCGCATGCAGCATTTTTTTGCGACAAAAGATGAATATAAAAGATCATTACCTGGTAGACTAGTGGGAGTTTCAGTGGATAGACACGGAAATAAAGCTTACAGATTATCATTACAAACTAGAGAGCAGCACATAAGAAGAGATAAAGCTACAAGTAACATTTGTACAGCACAAGCCTTGTTAGCAATTGTGTCAGCAGCATATGCTATTTATCATGGACCTGATGGGATTAAAAATATTTCTGAAAGAGTATCTCAATTAGCAAAAAATTTTGCTGATAAAATTAAACAATCTGGATATGAGTTATATTCAGATTATTTTTTTGATACTGTAACTATTGTCACTAAAGAAAAGACTGATCAGATTTTTAAAAATGCCTTGAATCAAAAAGTTAATATTAGAAAAGTAAATTCAGAAATGTTATCTGTATCTTTTGATGAAAGAAAAAATGTTTATAGAGTAAATCAATTATTAAAAATTTTTAAT